>NZ_JBXCJD010000004.1:0-348218 GCF_056786515.1 Sporosarcina sp. Y838
CACGTCGCCATGGACACCCTTGCGTTAAGCTAACTGTTACTTCTGCCTTCACAGTTCGGGACTTGCACCCTATAGACTACGCCCATGCTGGGCGCACGCAAAAAGCGCATCAGGATCATAATTCCTGATGCGCTTTTCCAATTATACTTTTCCAGATTCAGTTAATGACTCAACGATATTCACAATCGGCGCCATCCCATTTTCAATGTTGTTCATAGTTATTGTCATTGTGATATAAATTAACGCAATGCCAATTATGATGAATAGCACAAGGCCGATGACGAGGGTTTTGCCTTTCATCGAGCATCATCCTCGTCTTCGACTCTTGTGAATTCCTCTTCAATCAAATAAACGTCCGCTTCGTTATAATCACCGAAACTTTCTTCCAGATTCAAGCCGTGATATAAATTCCAGAAACCTTGCTCTTCCATAAGGATTAGCTCTTCGCCCTCATCGTTGACAAACTTTTGTACAATAGCTTGCGGTTCAGGTGCTCCTTCGGATAATGCTTTAATCGAATCTGCAATTATTTTGCGCAATTCCGCTTCTGATGCTTCACGTATATTGACGAGGCCGCGTTCATCCGCATCATAACCTGGAATTCCAGCTACGTAGACAAAACCGTTGCCGTTCGGATGAAGATGTTGAACAACGACTGTTTTTTCGTACAAGCTTTCCTCATAATGATAGTTGACCCGTTTCATTGACACGTCTTTGCGTGTTAGTTCGGGAATTGTTTCGATAATCTGTTGTTTCTCTTCAAATGTCAGCATATTTGTTCACTCTTTTCCACTCTGATTTCGTTTAGTATACCATTATTCTTCTTTCACGGATAACCCAAGCACACGTGCAAAACCGATTGCCTGATCTTTTGAGACAATACAGCCGGCAATTTTCGGCAATGTAACTTCAATACGGTCATATGTACTGTCTGACAAATCAACACCATTCAAATCTGTTTCAGTGAAATTGATATTATCCAACTTGCATACCTTAAATTGTACATTGTTAAATGAACTTTCATAAATATCGCCATCCGTTAAATTACATTCCACAAACTCGACTTCCTTCATGCCAGAGAAACTGAAGTTAATGTAGCGGCCATCGCATTCCTTAAATAACGTATGACCCACTTTGGCATTCGCAAAATCTGCACCCGTCAATTTCGATTTGACCACTTCACATCTGTGAAACACGGCACTTTGAAAATTGATATTGGAAAAATCACATGTGTCAAATACAACGTCAACGAATTCCGCACCTGATAGGTCGCTTCCTGCAAACGATACATCTTTGAAGACAACGTCATCGAAAGTCAATCGCTCCCCTTCCGCACCAGTCATGAAGCCGCCATCAATTCGAACTTTTTCAACATATCCTTCATTGTCCAGAATCTCTTCCACTTGCATCGCCTTGTGGGTTACTGACATTTTCGGTTTCTGTCGTTTACTTGCTTTCTTTTTAGTCAACATAGATCCCCCTTTAGCGAGTCTTCCATTCTGTAAATAAAATAATTAAAATGATGACCGCGATCGCAAGTATATAAAACCAGCTTGGAACACTGCTAATTCCACCAAACATGTTTTTCGTCCCTTTCTTTACTTAGCCCTTTTCACGCCTGTAATGACAGTGAAATCGATTGTAATGCTCTTTATATCCATTTTAAGTGCTTCCTCGACTTTAGCAACACTTGCACCCCATGTAAGTGGCGTCATGCGAATGAGTGGCGCCAATAAGCCAGACTCTAGCGGAAATAAATAGGTAATCCGCTCGGTAGTGACCGATTCGAAATGTTCCGCGAAGCGAGCGACTGCATCTGTTTCTTCTTTGCGTTCTTCATTCTCATAAAAAACAGATCTCAGTTCTTGTAAATAACCACTTTCGGGTACCGCCTTTATAAATAGTCCATCAGGCGTCAACAGACGCGTAAACTCCGCGTAATTCGCTGGTGATAAAATATTCAAAATAACGTCGAATCGCTCGTCGTTAAAAGGACAATTTGCAAGATCCGCAACACTCCAGACAGCTCCCGGATACTCTTTGGCTGCAGCCGCGATTCCCTCTTTTGCAAGATCAATGCCCACGCCAGTTGTATGGTTTGGCAATTGCGATAGTATCGTCGATAAGTGCGTACCTTCACCGCACCCTGCATCAAGAATGTTAGGTCGATTCCGTCCCTCGATATGTGTAATTACTGTATTTATCATAAAATCAAGAACTGGCTTAAAAAACCCGCTGCTCATTACCGTTTTTCTTGCTTCAAATAGCGATTTGTCATACTTTGTTATATGGGCTTGCGGAGCCAGATTGACATAGCCGTTTTTTGACAGGTCAAATGAATGGCTATCTGTGCAGACAAGCCGCGCATTGTCCGACATACTCATACCAGATGAGCAGATGGGGCATCTGAACAACTGTGAATTGGCTTCCATTACTTGTGCATTTATCATTTTTGTCGATATAGTCATACGATTAAAACTCCGATCATCTGTTGTACTAACACTAACAGTATACCGCTATTTTGCGGGGACTGGAAATGGAGTGAATTTTGCCTATCGCTACCAAATCGTTCATTATTCAAATAGGTTATCGCTGTATTCAACCCACTGTTGGGGGTTACAATAGCAGATAGGAGGCGATTCCATGAAACGATTATTCCTTTTCATTCTTTTCTTGAGTGCACTATACTTCACAAAACCTTACTGGGAAGAACCAGTCTCACAATATGTTGATATCTCTTTTCTGGATCCTGTTGACGAAAAGATTGGAACCCTTTTAACGAAAGAATCACTGGATACTGCAGTTCAGCAAATTAGCGAAACGATAAATAAAGCTGTCAGTCTTGTAACATCTAAAACTGCCCAAGTAGAAGAAACTGCTGTTGCAGTTAAAAAACCTATCCTGGCTAAACCGGAGAAAACACGCCTATCCATCCATAATATTGAACTCGGGAGCACAGAGAAGATCGTTGCGGATGAACTCGGTCAGCCAAAAAGTCAATCCACGAATGAATACGGCACCGAATGGTTTACTTATCACGACAACTATCAAAATTTCGTTATGGTTTCATTTGATGAAAAGCGTAAAGTGAATGCCATTTATACGAATGATGATTTAATTTCATCAGTCGCCGGCATTAAATACGGTTCCCTTAAATCCACCGTTCGCGAAACACTTGGTGAGCCTATCAAAGAAATTCGTAAAGGCTTATCTATTTACGTTCTCCAGGAAAGCGATGGGTTTGATGTCTTTAAATCAGGTGATATCTACACATATGTTTTTTATGACCTGCATCAGAATTCAAAAGTAACAGCCATCCAGCTAATCGCTGATTCATTGGAAGATAAAAAAAGCGCAATCTATGCCAGAGGTGATTCAGATTTGCGTGATGGTTTTGAGCAACAGCTATTTGATTTGACAAATGCAGCGCGCGTCCGTCATGGCCTGAGCATTCTAGAATGGGAGCCTAGCGTAGCGATAACAGCACGCAAACATAGTGCCGATATGGCAGTTAATAATTATTTCAGTCACGATAACAAACAAGGCAAGTCCCCGTTTGACAGGATGGAAGACGACGGCGTCAAATTCCGTGGAGCAGGTGAAAACCTTGCTTACGGTCAATCCAGCAGCATCTTTGCACATGAAGGTCTCATGAATTCTGCCGGTCATCGTGAAAACATTCTGCTCGACACCTACAGCCATCTTGGTACGGGTGTTTCGTTCAATGATAAACTGCAACCTTATTACACAGAAAACTTCTTGCTTAAATAAACACCTATTAGAATTTGCGAGTCAAATTTAGGGAATTGGATAGACTAGTAACAACTGGGAGGGGAAATCCAATGAAAGCCGTTACTTACCAAGGTCCAAAAGACATTAAAGTGAAAAAAGTAGATGACCCTAATATCGAAAAACCCGATGATATTATTGTCAAAGTGACTTCCACAGCAATTTGCGGTTCAGACCTGCACATCTATTTGGGCGCAATGCCAACGCATAAGGATTATGTGATCGGTCATGAACCAATGGGCATCGTTGAGGAGGTCGGTCCAAATGTGACTAAAGTAAAAAAAGGAGACCGAGTCGTTATTCCGTTCAACTTGGCATGTGGTCAATGTTTTTATTGTGATCATGAAATGGAAAGCCAGTGTGACAATTCGAACGCCAATCCACATGTAGACACGGGCGGATATCTCGGATTTACAGAACGTTACGGCAACTACCCCGGGGGACAGGCCGAGTATTTACGTGTTCCGTACGGCAACTTCACCCCTTTCGTCATTCCAAAAACGTGTGAACTGCCCGACGAGGCACTTCTTTTCATGTCGGATGTCTTGCCAACCGCTTATTGGAGTGTAGAAAATGCGGGGGTTAAAAAAGGAGATACTGTCGCCGTCCTTGGGTGCGGTCCAGTCGGCCTCATGGTCCAGAAATTTGCATGGATGAAAGGCGCCAAACGTGTGCTGGCAATCGACCACGTGCCGTACCGTCTGAATCATGCGGTTAAAATGAATAAGGTCGAGGCGTTAAATTTCGAGGACTACGATTCCATTGGCGGTCATATTAAAGAAATCACTCGCGGCGGAGTCGATATTGTCATAGACTGCGTAGGAATGGATGGTAAAAAGAATATGTTCGAAAAAGCCGGGCAGAAACTGAAGCTTCAAGGTGGCACATTAAGTGCGGTCAATATAGCACAGAGCGCTGTCCGTAAATTCGGGACCATCCAACTGACAGGCGTTTACGGTTCTCTTTATAACATGTTTCCCCTAGGCAAGCTCTTTGAGCGCAACATCACGCTAAAAATGGGACAAGCCCCCGTCATTCATTACATGCCAATGCTGTTTGATAAAATCACAAAAGGTGAATTCGATCCAACAGAAATTATTTCCCATGTGGTTCCGCTTAAAGAAGCCCCCATCGCTTATCAACATTTCCACGACCACGAAGATGAGTGCATAAAAGTTATATTGAAACCTTAATATTAAAAACGCTAGCGAGAAAAGCATGAAAACTGGTATTTTCACTGGACTATTTCCGGCCCGCTTTCGGCGAATTAATCACGAAAGTTTTACCGGGGGCAAGTGTGGCTAGAATTATATCTTTAGCCGCTTCTCTCCAGGTCAGAAGCAAGCTATTCTTTCGTCCCAAAAAGCTTCGGAACTTCTTGTAATTGTGTCTTTGGAGAGCGACGGATGGAAAACCACCATAAGATTACCGAAAAGATTAGTAGGGATGCGACGAAGTCGCATCCCTACTAATCAAAACGTCTCGATAATGGTATAGAAGTTGTTCCATTCAAAGCGCTCTAAAGACAACACTAAACGTATTCCTCAATGTTTGACCATGTTTTTTCTGGTTATTTTTAGTTAATCAACAGGCGCGAGAAGTTACATGATTGTTTTGTTGTATCGCCTTGAATTCAACGCCCCTCACACCTCACCTTATTTCTTCCCAATGGCAGCACAAGCAATTCGGTCACCTGAATTACCCGCTGGATCCGTTTTATAGTCATCTGCTTTTTCATGGATGACAAGCGCACTGCCATCGCTATCTAGAAGGGTATTATCTAAATCAGGCTTTAATGTTACAAAGGCTGATGTCACTTCGGCGACCGCTTTACCTTGCGCATCAACTTCAAGGTTTGGTAAATCACCTAGATGAAACCCTTTTGGATTATCAAATCCGTGTTCTTTATCTTCTGGATTAAAGTGAGCTCCAGCCGATTTAAAATCAGGCGTAGTACATACCGCTGTTTCATGTATATGGATACCATGCATTCCGGGAGACAGCCCCTCTGCCTGAATATTGATCGTCACACCGCCATCCCCTTCAACAAAGGTGGCTTCACCAATTTCTTTACCTTGTGTATTCACAATCGGTGCTTTCACCGATTGGACGATCTCTCCACTGACCTGCAATTTTGAACCACCTCCCCCACACCCACCAACAACTACTAAAGCACACAGCATTAAAGATATTCCTAATTTTCGTTTCAATACGATTCCTCCCTATTATCTCTTCTTTAGGAGGATGGCTTCCAGGTGAAATTCTATACATATCAAAACGCTGCTAACTCCAATCAATGGAATCAACAGCGCTCATCAAACTTAAATTAGTTCTTTCGCCAATAAACGATACACATTTAAACGCTTCTCTTGCGAGTGGGGAATGCTACAAATCATCGCTTCATCAAATCCGTAAGTTTTTTGCTCTTCCTGCAATCGCAGTGCTACTTCTTTTGCGGTTCCCACTAAATGAATACTGCGATTCTCTTTAATCGTCATGCGGTCCATTTCTGTTAACGGATAATTTTGAGCTGCTTCAGGCGTTAATGCCTGCCCCAAGTGCCCCCTCCTCAGCAATAAGCGTGAAATGTCCTGAGGGACTGCTTCGAACTCCGCTTCTTCTTTCGTTTCAGCTACCGTTACCATATAGGATACATTGATTTCTGGTTTCTCCAGAAATACCGATGGTTCAAAGTTATTTTTATAAGCATCCAAAATTTCTTTCGTCATGCCGCCATTGAAAAATTGTGCAAATGAATACCCTACACCCATTCGTCCTGCCTGAACGGCACTATTGCCACTCGAACCAAGTAGCCAAGCTTCCGGTAAAACAACATGAGAGGGCGTTGCAATTGTTTTATTGTATAAGTTATTTTCAGGCACTTCATCGTTGATCAATTGCAGTGCTGTCTCAAACTTTTCATACATATCGTTGACCATCGGCTGGCGCCCTTCGGATAACGCATAGATAGAATGGTTATCGCCTCCAGCCGCACGACCGACACCAAAGTCAATCCTTCCTGGTGAAAGAGCACTTAGTGTTTTATATACTTCAGCGAGTTTCAACGGTGAGTAATGCATCATCATCACACCGCCTGTACCGATACGAATTTTTTTCGTTTTAGCGGCCAAATGAGCTGCCGTTACTTCAGGTGCTGAGCTTGCAAATGCTTTTGTGCCGTGGTGTTCTGCCATCCACATGCGGTGATAGCCTAATTCATCTCCCAAGATTGCCAGCTCTTCTGCATTTTTCAAAGCACCAGGTGCAGTATTACCGCTCGTTATAGGAGCTTGATCGAGTATGCTTAATCTCATATCTTTATCGTCCCTTCTCCATCTCTTTTTCTTTGTTGACGAATCTTTTCAGGTGTAACGTCCTCTCCAAGTGGATCGATTACAGTAATGCCCGAAACGGTGTTGAGAACTTGACCACGAATTTCTCGTAAATAGTCTTGTTGCAATACTATTTGTTCGACCATTTCAGCGTTTGTCAAACCTTCTTCACGTTGTTTTTTAGCTAGCTCATTAATGCGCTCTAAACCTTTAATCATTTTATCTCCCTCTTTCCCTCGCTCTTACAAGACCATTTTTCCGCGAATCAATTCTTGTAGTGAATCCACGTTCTGTTGAAAGCGCTCTGTCTGAATTCCCTCTGACAGGGATGCGATTGTTTCACGCTTCAGTACAGATTTCCAAACCGATTCAGCCTCTTCCATTAAATCCGTTAACAAACAGCATCTATCTTCTTTTTCCAAATCAAGCATGTCGTCAAGGATACCGCTCGCAGAATACAAGGATTGCTGCCCTTCAATAGCTAGATAAATATCATATACTCGAATCTCTTCAGGCTTTTTCTTTAATTTGAAACCGCCTTTTACACCCGGCACGGAGGTAATCAAGTCTGCACTGACCAGTTTTCTCAACATTTTTTGAAAATACGTTGGTGAGGTTCCCAGTTGCTGACTAATCGCTTCTCCTGGTAGGACTGCCCTATCCGGCAGCATATTTAACATCAGAATCGCATAAACAGATTGCTCAACGCCAGTTTTCATTTGCATAAAGTTCGCCTCTTTTATTATCTAATGTAGATATCTATTGTCCTCTTTATCAAACTTTATCTTACAGTACTCATAAAGTACACTTATTTGATTTCACAAAAAAACCGCTGACAGCCCATTTCCATGGAGTTGTCAGCGATTTTCATTTACGCGAGTATTAGTTTTTCTAGATCCATCGGTGTGATATAAATACCATCCTTGTAGACACGCATATTGCCGCCTGAAATTTCGTCGATCAGCATGATGTTGCCTGTTTCACTGTCGCGCCCGAATTCAAGTTTAATGTCGTACAGATCCAGACCTTTCACTGCGAGCTCAGCTTTGACTACGTCTGAAATTTCTTTCGTCAATGCCTCAAGTGTAATATATTCCTCCGCTGTCAATAATCCAAGTTGCGCGAGTGCATCTTTGTTAATCGGCGGATCGTTACGATCATCATCTTTGAGCGTTACTTCAACGAATGCGTCCAAAGGCTGTCCTTCTTCGCAATACGCGCCGTATCTGCGTAAGAAACTTCCGACTGCACGGTATCTACAAATGACTTCAAGACCTTTTCCGAAAACTTTGGCGGATCTAACCGTCAGAGTCACTTCATCGATATCGGCATCGACGTAATGTGTCGGAATGTCTTTCTCAGCCATTTTCTCAAAAAAGAATTTCGTCATGCGCAGCCCGGATTGACCCGCACCTTCAATCGTCAACCCAACTGTGTTAGCACCCGGATCAAAAACTCCGTCTTCTCCAGTAACATCATCTTTAAATTTCAGCAGGACATTGCTGCCATCCAATTCGTATACATCTTTGGTTTTCCCTTTATAAATAAGTTTCATGTCCACGTTTCCTTCCATAAGAAAATGTAGTTCCATCATTAGTATAAGTCACTTTTACAATAAGAAACAATAATTTTTTTATTATCGTGAGATAGGTCATGGTTTCATCCCACCAAACGCCTCGTGCTATAGACTTGGATGCACTTTTGCTGGCCTGATCGTGGATACTGTTCGACGGTTTATGGTAACTGATCGACTGCCTGCAAAGTTTCCTCCCCATACAGCCCACTTTTTAAAATTCCCACTCGTCTATATATCCCTATTTGTTGTATACTTATTCTAGTAAATCAATGCACATTCGAAAGTGAGTGGAACTTTATGGGTCGTAAATGGAATAATATCAAAGAGAAGAAAGCGTCAAGAGATGCAGATACAAGCCGTATTTACGCGAAGTTCGGGCGTGAAATCTATGTAGTGGCTAAGCAAGGCGAGCCTGACCCTGAATTGAATCAAGCGCTTAAATTTGTAGTAGAACGCGCGAAAACATATAGTGTCCCAAAAGCGATTATTGACCGCGCGATTGAAAAAGCTAAAGGCGGTTCAGAAGAAAACTTCGATGAACTCCGCTATGAAGGTTTTGGACCAAACGGCTCGATGGTCATTGTTGATACACTGACAAACAACGTCAATCGCACCGCATCGGAAGTGCGTGCTGCTTTCGGTAAAAATGGCGGAAACATGGGCGTTAGCGGGTCAGTTGCCTATATGTTCGAAGCGACAGCCGTTATCGGACTTGAAGGTAAATCGGCGGATGACATTCTCGAACTGTTAATGGATGCCGATGTCGAAGTGCGTGATATCTTGGATGAGGATGAATCCGTCATTATATATGCAGCTCCCGACCAATTCCATGCTGTTCAGGAAGCTCTTAAAAGTGCCGGTATTACAGAGTTTACCGTTGCGGAAATAACAATGCTTGCACAAAATGATTTGACACTTTCACCAGAAGCACTAGTACAATTCGAAAAAATGATTGATACATTGGATGATTTAGAAGATGTTCAACAAGTACATCACAACGTCCACTTAGACGACTAATTTTAATTATTCGCTCTTTCATTCCTTCAAGTGTCATGCTATGCTACTCTTAGATTGACAATTTCATAACATATTCGACCATTAGGGGAATCCTTTTAAAGGACTGAGAAACGAGTTCCACTCCGCTACCCTTATTACCTGAACGGGTTTGTACCTGCGTAGGGAAGTGGCGTGTCTTCTTTTCAGTGCATTCAAATGCCGATGACAGACCACTTTCCATACCAGGAAAGTGGTTTTTTTGTATTCAGAAAAGCGCAAGGCGCAATGAATCAGAATTCCTGCTAATACCACTTCAGCGCTTTGTGGATGCCTCCCGCGATAAGCCAGAAAGAAGAACACTTTCAGTCTTATCGCTCTGGCTACCACGAAGACGCGCCTGCGCTGGATGGTCTATGTAAGAAAGTACATTCCATTATCGAGGGATTAAACCTGCAAACTGTAGTGCGTCTTTCTTGAATAAAGTTAGTATCACATAGTAATCAAATTATAATCTCAGTCTATATATCTCCAAATCATTACCCTTTCGATAGTGAACACCCTAGCGAAGGCGCTTCAAAGGGGTAGCCGAAGCCCTGAGACTGGATGCGAAGCGCTAATCCAGGCTCAGGGCGAGAGGCCATTGAAAAAGTTCGTTATTATAATAAGAACTAGTTGATTGTAGTGGAGAGCGGCGACTCCAGCGGGAACAGCGCGAGCGAAAGACCCCGCAGGAACGCAGTGACGAGGAGGCTGAAGCCGTGCCCGCGGAAAGCGTCCGCTCGGAACGGAAATCAACGGAATTGAAGGAAATCGGACTTTTTCTGTGCCCTCGCTCAGGGCGAGAGGCATCCCCAAAGCGCCAAGCGGTCTAAAATGTATACTCCTAATCATAACTCTGCCGCTAATGAACACCCGAGCGTAGTAGCGGATGCAAAGGGATTCTATATTGTACTTATATATCTTTCGAAAAGGAGGAATTTGGTGAAAGTGATTGCCGTAACAGATGATCGGATGGAAAATACGCAATTGGTCAATACACTATTAAAAATCGAATCGGTTATCGACGCTGTCATCTTACGTGAAAAGTCAAAATCGGATTCGAAAGTGATTGATTTGATTCAACAATTAACATTCAATGGATTCGACGGCACTAAAATCATCGTCCACAGTTCGATGGAAATCGCTTCGAATATGGGGCTGAAAAAAGTGCAGCTCACCGGACACATGCCACTAACAGCCGCCAAAACTGACTTCCCTGACCTTTCATTCGGCAAATCCGTCCATTCACTGGCGGAAGCAAAAGCCGCATATGAAGCCGGTGCTGATTGGCTATTATATGGTCATTTGTTCAAAACGGGTTCAAAAGAAGGTTTGATACCGCGCGGAACGATCGAACTTTTTCAAATGACTGCTTCACTTCCGATTCCGGTCTATGCAATCGGCGGTATACAACCGCACCATCTCTCACAATTGAACCAAGGCGGAGTTTCAGGCGTTGCGGTAATGTCGTCGATTTTCGGAAGTGATAATCCCGCAGTTGCAGCAATTGCTTACCAGGAGGCAAGCTATGTCTCAAAACATTGATGTAGCAATTATTGGTGGCGGTATTATCGGTTGTAGCATCGCTTATTACTTAGTGAAAGAAGGCTTGTCCGTACACCTTCTCGAACAGAATGAAATTGCGCAAGGTACTACCCGAGCGGCGGGAGGTATGCTCGGTGCACACTCTGAATACCTGAATGATATGTTTTATTCATTCGCGCGTGATAGCCAAGCACTGTATAAGAAATTCCTTAGTAATTTTGGCGGTGACATCGGTTATACGACCGGAGGTATTATCCAACTTGCCCGTTCGGATGAAGAACGGATTGCCTTATCTCGCTGGAATGATGCCGCCTATCTTTCAGCCGCGCAAGTTTGCGAACGGATTCCATATGTCGCATCTCCCGCTTTCGGTGCTTACCTATTTGAAGATGATGTCCATGTTCATCCTGAAAAAACTTGTCTCGCATTTTATGAAGCAGCTAAAAAATTGGGCGTAGTTGTTTCAGAGCATTTCCATGTAGATAGCATCAAAGATTTGCATAACGGCTATCAGATAAGAAATGGTTCATCCATGATTACAGCAAAACACGTAGTCATTGCAGGCGGAGCAGCGAGTGCAATGCTCATTCCCGCACTTCAAATAACTACAGTGAAAGGACAATGCATGCAACTCGATGCGATGGGTATGCAATTGCCTTATACACTTTTCCATAAAGGCTGTTACATTGTGCCCCGCCCGGATGGAACACTTGTCGTCGGGGCGACGATGGAACAAGATGAATTTGATTTGCAGACGACGTATGCCGGAAACCTGGCACTAAAAGACATTGCCGAAGGTTTTATACCCGGCCTTTCCCGACTTCCTGTCCTGGCTAGATGGGCAGGCATGCGTCCGAAAACAGTTGATGATTTGCCATATATCGGACAGGTTCCCGGGAAAGAAAATATGTATATCGCGGCAGGTCATTTCAGAAATGGTATTTTATTGGCACCCGCTACGGCCAGTATGATTTGCGATATGATCGTCGGAAATGAAATAAACACGGAGCGAATGGATGCATTCAATCCGAAAAGGGGGATTTTTCATGGAACGAACAATCGAACTCAACGGCAACCGGTATGAGATTCCGGCAGAGGTTAGAAATATAGAGGAACTGCTACGTCACCTAGAACTTGCGGAACGCATTGTCATCGTCGAACTGAACAGGGATATTCTCGCGAAAGATGCCTATGACTTGCCTATCAACGACCGGGATCAAATTGAAATCATTCACTTTGTAGGAGGAGGATAATTATGCTGACAATCGGTAATAAAACGTTTAACTCAAGACTACTTTTAGGGACAGGAAAATATCCGTCATTTGATGTACAAAAAGAAGCAGTGCGTGTGTCGGAATCGGAAATTCTGACGTTTGCAGTGAGGCGCATGAATATATTTGAACCGTCACAGCCGAATTTCTTGGAGCAACTCGACTTGTCGAAATATACATTGTTGCCAAACACGGCCGGGGCTAAAACAGCAGAAGAAGCTGTACGCATCGCGAAGTTAGCGAAAGCGTCGGGACTTTGCGATATGGTGAAAGTTGAAATTATCGGCTGTGACCGGTCTTTGCTACCCGATCCTGTTGAAACGCTACGCGCGACGGAAATGCTGTTGGATGAAGGCTTCATCGTTCTGCCATACACGTCTGATGATGTTGTGCTTGCCCGCAGATTATGTGAAATGGGCGTCCATGCAATTATGCCAGGCGCTTCGCCGATTGGATCAGGTCGCGGGATTTTAAACCCACTCAACTTATCCTTCATCATTGAACAATCCAACGTACCCGTTATTATCGATGCGGGAATCGGTTCACCAAAAGATGCGGCATATGCAATGGAGCTGGGCGCGGATGGGGTTTTATTGAACACCGCGGTTTCTGAAGCTGGGGACCCTGTCAAAATGGCCCTTGCGATGAAACTGGCGATAGAAGCGGGAAGGCTTGGCTATGAAGCTGGACGTATGCCAGAGCGGGATTACGCGGTTGCAAGCAGTCCCACGGAAGGACTTGTAACCAATTGAGTGAAAGATATTCGCGCCAGGAGTTGTTCGCTCCGATTGGTGCAGAGGGGCAAAAACGGATCCGAGCTGCAAGTATCTTCATATTAGGTGCGGGTGCACTTGGTTCGTCCGGAGCCGAGATGCTCGTCCGTGCTGGCGTCGGGCGAATAACAATCGTCGACCGGGATATCATCGAATGGACGAATCTTCACCGTCAACAACTGTATACCGAGCAGGACGTCGTTGAACAATTGCCGAAAGCCATTGCAGCGGAGAAGCGATTGAAGGCGATTAATAGCGATGTCTTCGTGACGGGAATCGTTGCCGATGTGACCCCTGAAAACGTCCTTGACTTGATGGACGGACATGATGTCATTTTGGACGCGACAGACAATATTGAGACTAGATTGCTGGCAAACGATGCAGCGCTGAAACTCGGGATTCCTTTTTTCATGGGCGCATGTGTCGGCAGTTATGGACTGACGTTCCCAATTGGGGTAAAAGAACATCAGCCTTGTTTGCATTGTCTACTGGAAACATTGCCTTCCCAGACATTGACGTGCGATACGGTCGGCGTAATCAGCCCGATTGTCGTAACAACCGCGGCCCGGCAAGTTGCAGACTTATTGAAGTATATAACGGGAACACCGTTTGAGCCGAAGCTCGAATCTGCTGACTTATGGACCGGTGATCGCGCTTCAATGGGGGTTGCGAGTATGAAGAAAGCAGGCTGTCCAAGCTGTTCAGAAAATGCCGTGTATCCCTTCCTTTCCGCCCGTGAATCAATGAAAACCGCAGTATTATGCGGACGTGATACTGTCCAGCTAACTTGGCCAGAAAGCAGAAAGTTTGAGCTCGTATCTTTTGCCGGTTCTATCCAAGGAACCGTCACGAAATTAATCCACAATCCGCATCTCGTTGCCTGTGAATACAACGGGCACCGCATCGTTCTGTTCCGTGATGGCCGCATGCTCGTCCACGGAACGAAAGACGTTGTAATAGCGAAGAAGATTGCTGCAGGATTGCTCGGTTAATTGTTCTCTATACAAAAAAGGGGAGAATCCATAGTATGTGGATTCTCCTTTGTTCACTTACCAAAATTTTTCATGCTATCCTGCAATTGAGCTATCCGTTTCATGCCGTCTTCCCTTGTACGTTTGTTTTCATCTTCAATGGCTCTCGTTTCCTCAAGCCCTTTTACGATTGTGCTCCAGCTTTCTTCAATCGTTTCGATTTTTATACTAGGCCCCCCTGCAGTACGGGCGATATCCACACTTTGTCTAGCAATATTCTGTGAGTTTTTTAGTAACATTTCATTTGTCCTTTTATCGAGTTCAGCCATGGAATCTGCTACTAGCTTTTGTCGTTTTGCAGAAACTGCCTGAATGATACCATTTTTGAATATTGGAATCGTTGTAATGAATGCCGAATTGATCTTCCCGATAAGTTTCGTATTACCGCGTTGCAGGACTCGGAGTTGAGGAGCTGTCTGTAGTGCAACCATTCTCGCCATTTCAAGATCATACACTCGCTCTTCAAGTGCCTGAATCGCATTATTCATAGTATCCAATTCCATCCGCGCTAACTGATCACCGCCAGCTGATCTTTGTTCAAGGGCCGGTACGAGCGCCCGCAACTCTTCGGATTTAATCTGTCCAGCTACCACATACTTTTCAAGTGCCATGTAGTAGTTAAAGTTTTGGTCATACATCTCATCCATATTTGTAGTTGAACGAATCATCTCGTCCTTATACTTTGAAATTTCGATGTTTATTCCTTCAATTTCCTTACCGAGCGATTGGTATTTGCCAAACACCTTTTCAATTAACTTATCCCCACGTTTGAAAAACTTCCCCATAAAACCTTTTGGCTCGTCAAAGTCATTTTTATCGAATTTATCCATCGTTTTTCCAAGTTTTCTTAACATTTCGCCTGAATCAGTTACACTTGACGAACGCATAGAAGCCAATATACGGTCAGCAAAGGTAGAGATTTCAACAGCCGGTTCTTTTCCGAATTCTAATAATGCATTCTGATTTCTCGTATCGATTGACCTGACTAAATTCTGCACTTCTGGATCCTGCCTTAACTCCAGGCGCATCATTTCTGCTTTGTTTTCCGTCAATACTTCTACTTCATAATTTTTTGTTTCTTCGATGACAATCAACCCCTTCATTTAAAAAATCGATTTAAAAAACCGCTTACAATTGAAAAATCCTTTTTACTCTCCTGATAGTGTAAATCGAATACCATATCTTCCAGCAAATGATGGTCAAAATACTCTTTCTCGATAAAGTGCTCTAGATCATTGTGACCAGGAGGATTGTATAATATAATATCAAGTCCAAATTCATTTACTAGTATTAATAATGCTGCATCCGCTCTTGATAATACACCGTTAATTTCATTATTATATAAAACTATTTTCGGGATTTCCTGCGCATAATCAAACGTTTGCAATAGATTGGGCAGTTCTTCCGAAAGGTTTATGGCCTGGGTGAATAAGTAGAGAGAAACTTGTTCCTGACTTTCCCCTGCAAGTGCCTTCAATTTAGGATTGGCACACATACGCGCAATTGCTGCTGCCAGGCCCAGTTGAACGCCATCATGAAGATAACCATATTGCCACCAGTTGCTCTTCATCATTAGTTCCGGACTTAAACGACCGTCTTTGCCAAGTGCATGCTGGTAATGATATTGGTTATTCGCTTTTTTGTCCTGCATAAAAGGGAACTTTTTCACGATTATGCAATTGGGTTGACTTGTGAGGTTATGCATTTTATCCCAATACTCTTTGCGATTTGTGGAAACGCCCGAAATCTTCGCGAATAGCGATGGAATCTTTACTTCGTTCCCGCTGGCTGAGAAGTTAGGTCTTATAAAGGCCTTTTCCTTCGCCAATAGGAAAATCTCATCGTATGTTGTTTTCAATGTGACTGACATGGGGAGATAATTGCGGAACTGCCACGGCTTATAATAGGCGGACCCTTCGTGGTGAAGCACATGATCAATTTCTTTTGAAGCACGATATGCGACAGTCCCTTGCCGTTTCGGCTCTTCTTGTGGGAAAGGCTGGATCGTCATCGTTGTCGGGTATGCTGTAAAAACAGACCATTTGTTTTCCGGATCAATCTCTTTAAAATCGTCTTTTCCTTCAGGATGAAGTATGACAACATCCATCCCCAATAAAATTATATAAAACAGAAAATACATCTGACTTTTGCTCATATCCCCGTACCAGATAATATGTGGGACATCCTTTTCAATCGGGGTTCTCTTCACCCATGGATCGATGTGGTTCCACGTCCACTTGATAATATCGAGGAAAACGCGTCGAAATTCAGGATGCTGAAATGCACCTGAATGATTTTCTTTAAATCGTTCGAAAACGTCAATAAGCGCTGAGCGGATTAACCTGTTGAAATCATGATCTTTCCCGTATTTCGGGAGCAGTTGCGCACCATCCAAAAAGGCGACAAACCGGTTGATCGATAGATTCGGTTTTTCCTGGATTAGATCGTAAATGCGTTGGATTGCTTGAAAGCGTTCCGACGGCATTGTTTTATCGAGTGTTTCAGATAATACATACACGCCATTTGCTTGACTCGCTGTGTATAATTCAATCATATACTCTGTTTCATCGAACCCTGATCCGACAATACGCGCAGCTATTTGACTGTATTGTACACTGTCTTCTTCAACTTTATAATTAGGGCGGTCGGGTATCGACTTACTCAGTTCGGTCGCCCAATTCGAATACTCCACCTTCTCAAGTACCAGTTTCCTAATCATCTCCACTCCCCCCAATCACCTATTTTTATGCGTCGGAAGGGGCTAAGTTAGATGTCGTCAACGGATGTCAGGGATAGATTGGAAACGCTTCGAAAGAATTGTTTCAATGATTTCCTCCGATGCCAAAACTCCTGATTTTTGTGTCAGTCCAAGATGACCAAAATTAACTGCCGCTTCCCCGTGCCGTGGTATCAGACCGAATTTAGCCTGTTCAATCAAGCAGACGTCAAGATTGGAATCGCCCGCTGTAAAGACCGTCTTCTTTCCTTCTTTCTCCGCAACATAGTTTACCGCATCCCATTTATTGATAAATGATGGAATGAAGTAAACCTTTCTGCCTTGAACAGAAAAGATCCAACCATACTCTGCTGCCCACTGTGATAAATTCTTGATGCGTTCAGGAGAGAGCGGCGGTTTGATAATCATGTATACAAAAAAACGATCTACCACGTGAATCATTTCCGTCTGTGAAGCACCCGGAGTCTCTTCTATCCTCCGCTTTACATCTTCCACAGAAGCCATACTTCCATCTATTTTAGCACGGACATAGTCCTGCCATTTCAAATCTATATTTCCATCCTTTAGCACTACTGCGCCATTACTTGTAATCGCATATGTAGGACGGATTTCTTCACGAAATAGCGAGATTCGATTATACTGCTCAGCAGTTCTTGTCGTTACAGGAACAAACATCATTTCCTCAGACAGTTCGCGTAGGAGTGTAATCGCCTTTTCCGTCATAAACGAAACTTCTTTTCCATTATATACTTCGACACATCGAACAGGTACACTCACAGGATGCCTGTCGAGGCGCCGGTTCGAATAAATAAGCGTCCCGTCTAAATCACTTGCAAACATCATAATTTTTTCTCCAAGGGTTTGATAAGTCCACAACAAGTATAAGTCATCTGTTCATAAACCTCCACGGGAACATCCCTTTCTTTTGCTAACTGGAAAATGTGTTTGAGCCGAGAGTCGTTCAAATCCTTCACTAATATCTTCCACGGCAAGCGCCGTAAAAGGACACGTGTCGTCTCTCCAACGCCAGGTTTGATAAGGTTCATATCTTCAATTCCAAAGTGCTTTTGTATCGATGTGACCGTTTCTAGCCCTAGCCACGTCGGGGTCATGTCTGTGTTCTGCAAAGCTGCTTTCGTCGCTTCGATTAACTTCCCTACTGTTGCAAATTCCGCTGTGATCTCATCAATGTAATAATTCGATACATCTTTATCACGAAGTTCCGAATAGACTTTCGCTCCATGAAAATCCGTCTCACCAATCCAATGACTGTTCAGTACCGTTCTACTAATTAAACCAGACACCGTAGAATTCAAACAAGCACTTGGGATTAGATAATCCTCCCGCGTTCCGTATAGAGAGGAACAGTGACCCGGATCCGCCAAGACGACAAGTTCATCATCAAGCGTGACGCCATGTTTTTCTTTAAACGCTTCCACAGACCGTGTCAACTCTTTGGAAATAGCGCCTTTACCGGTCCATCCGTCGACAAAGACAATTTGTTTATCCGGATGGCGATTCGTAATAGAGAGCAACGCATTTTCATCGATGCCGCGCCCACGGATGATTGACACGCAATAATGAGGTAAATCCACTTTGTATTTCATCTGTATATAACGCTTCATCAGAATACCGATTGGCGTCCCGGCCCTTGCTAGGGAAACGAGAACAAGTTCCTTACCCTTTTTCTCAACAAGTAGTTCCGAAATTGTACCGACTTCTGAAGCCACTTGCCTTTTTGTAGCTTGAAGTGACTCGTAAAACAGATCTAAATAAGCTGCTGTCGGTTCATATTCAACCGGTAACATTTCTGAATAATGAACTCCACCTTGAATAGCTTTTTCTCGTTCATCCAGACTTCTTTCTAAATTTACATCTGAAAGGTCTTTTAATAGAAAAACGACATCTTCAGATGAATAACTCCCCGTCAGTATCTGCATCTTCTACTCACACCTTTCAAGTGAAGTCTACGACATGGATTGCAGGTATTCCTTCGAACTGGCGCAACATCGGTTCAAGTCTTTTGTCATCCATCGGACGTTCAAAAAACAAGAACACTTCATCGTATTCCATGTCGGACACATTATACGCATAGTTCATAACTGCTGGATCTTCGGGACTTTCGAAAGCCATCCGTTTTTTTATCGGATAGCCTTCCCGGTCTATCGGGTAAATCGGGCTCCTCGTCGTTGAATGATAAGTAACACCCTCGCCCATGTAAACAGCGGTTTTCATAGGAATATGCATGAATTCACCTGTACCTAGACATAGCGTCCTTTTTCCTGTTCTGTGTTTTCTCAAATACTCTCCTGCACTTTGACAATAGTCCTCAACTTCCTGTTTGTTGCTGGATGAAATACCGAACCTTCCAGTCAGAGCTGAATAATAGGGTCCGATTTTAAATCCAGAGGAATCCATTGATGAATGCATAATGTGAGGAAGAGGAACGGACAATGTCTGCAGACTGATTCGCTCAAAATTGGGTGTTCCACTAAGCGATTCACCAACAACATCGGTACTCTCATTTAAATCGGGTGTTCCTTCGACTTGAATCGTTCCCGTCATTAACGCATACGTCGTGATGCGAATGCCATGCAACTTCTCAAAATCCTTCAAACGCTGCTGATCTTCTTCACTCCGCCAGTCCAGAAGGGATAATATCGTATATTCCTTACGTGGAAAACGCTTTTGAATGGATGCAATGATATTCAAAGCTGTATTACCTGTTGTAATCTCATCGTCCACGAGACAAATTGGTTGATCATTTTTCAAAGACTGCTCTGGGGCATAGCAACGCTGGTCTGTAGCGTGTGAATGTTCTTCTTCAAAGTAGAGGGTCACGTCTTGATCGACAAGCATTTCCCTTGTCGAATGAATGTAGACCGCGTCTGAAAAACAGTCAAAAACGCCATGACCGAGGGCCGTCGCCGTTTCCGCAAAACCGATAAAAATAACTGGCTCATCTAGTTTGCAGCGCAATTTTCGAACAACCTCATAGGCAGTTTGTAAATTTTCAGGAGAGCCATCCTTCATCGCTTCGATTAACTGTTCTTTTCCAGGCATTTGCTTAGCTGTCTTACCTTCATAATAAATGGATGCCAGCAATGCCGATGCAATCAATGGCACTTGAGGAGGGATAGGGATGTGCTTTCCAAGTATTTTGCTGACGAACAAAAAAGATCGCTTTTTATTAATTCGCGCGGCCATCTCATATAACGTTTCCGCCGAGAGTCCGAATGGATTTTGTTCGATTTGTACATGTACCTTCATGGAATCGCACACTTCATGCGTGTATTTATTCGGATAATAAATCGATGAATGTGATGTTTTCATTATACACCCCGTATATATCAGACTTAATCAATATTTTTTGTGCCCAGTATAAATGGGGCTTAATCTCATTCATTTTGTTCATAAATTCACTTTTAAAAACACCTTTTTCGCCAGTCGCCTGCTGAAAGATACTAAGCGCATCTGTATACTCTTCCTTTGTCACGACATACAATGCTTGGACAGGCAAGAGATGCGTAGGATGTATGATGGTTTTTCCAACTAAACCATTTGCTTTATCCAATAGGGTTTCTTGAATTAATCCGTCAAAGTCCTTTCGAATCAGTTCTTTTCTGAGCAAAAGCCCTTCCGAACCAAAGTTGGCTTGAAACGGTGTCGCACGTAACTGCGGTTTCAAGATGCGACCATTTGAAGAAAAGTGTTCCCAGACAGGGCCTGATACGACGAATCCATCATGTTGTCTGGAAAACAAGTTAACAATATCTGTAATCAGTTCATTGACAATGGAAATCTCATAGACAGTCGTCTCACTATCCCTCCTCAAACCATAAAGCCCACATAAATCGGTTGCCCCGATACGGATATTCAGAATGAAATCAGCATATCGATCGACTATCTCTTTCAACTTTAACAACTCGTCCAATCGACGCTCCTTGTAAAGGACACTCGGTGACTCAAGAATTGGCATACCATATAGAACCGTATTTGCTTGCTCATTCAGCAAACGAAGCGCAGATAAGAAGTCTTCCGCATTTTCTGAAGAAAACTTAGGTAATACAAAGCCAACAAGGTCTTCAAGTGAATCACCAAGCCGTCCCGCTATGTCTATCATCTGTTTTGCACTTCTCACCCGCACAAAAATTAGCGGAGTTGTTTCTTCCGTAAGTCGACCTTCCTGAATTGCAGCACTAATCTTTTGCATATGAAGGATCAGCTTATTCTCAGCCTCTTCGACTTCATGATCTCCTATCGCATCTTCAAGACAGATGGCTATTGTGACAAGTTCTTTATATTTGTTCGTAATAATGAGGTCAGCAATATCCAACCTTGTTGCAGGCATATACAACATTGCACCGAGACTGTATGACAGCCGTTGCTTATCGGTATGCTTCGTAACCGTCGCCGGCTGACGATAGAATAAATCGTCCACGCTTACAGCGGCTAAGTCATTAAAATACTTCAATTAGAGCACCAACCTTATTTATTTAGGGTAAAGAAAAAAGAAGGTACAAGCCTTCTTCCTCTTTTTATATTAAGTCATCCTACGCTGGTTCATAGTCGTGACCATGAAATTATACGTCTAGACCATAGTTCCGACAAAGCGCTCCCAGACCTCCGGAGAATCCACTGGCGACCGCATTGAACTTCCATTCATTCTGATGCCTATAAAGCTCACAAAAAACAACTGCTGTCTCTATCGAGAAATCTTCTCCCAAATCAAAACGAAGCAATTCTTCTCCCGTAGCTTCATCCGCTAGACGAACAAAAGCATTCGTCACCTGCCCAAAGTTCTGGTTTCGCGCGTCTGCATCATGAACTGTAACCGTAATACCTATGCGGTCAACATAAGCAGGGATTTTTGAAAAATCAACAATTACCTGCTCGTCATCGCCATCCCCTTCGCCCGTCCGGTTGTCGCCTGTATGAATAATGGCGCCACTTGGATGCTTAAGGTTATTGTAGAAGATGAAATCATGATCATTCTGGCAACGATTGTTTACATCCACAAGAAACGCAGAAGTATCCAAATCAAACTCCTTGCCGCCAGTATATTTATTTGTGTCCCAACCAAGCCCTATTACCCCTCTTACAAGACCCGGGTTCGACTTTGTTAAATCAATTTTTTGTCCCTTTGATAAACTAATCGCCATTTGATTCACTCCTGTCCATCATAATTGAACGAAGAAGCCCTATAACAAACGTCATCCATTATGATTAAGCCTGAAGTCCATAATCCTTAACAAGTGAAGCTAGACCACCCTGATAGCCACTGCCAATTGCACTGAACTTCCATTCACTACCATGTCTATACAATTCACCAACAACAACAGCTGTTTCAATAGAGAAATCCTCTCCAAGATCATAGCGGATCAACTCTTCACGGTTTGCATCGTTGACGATTCGTACATAGCTATTTGAAACCTGTCCGAAGTTCTGATTGCGCGTCTCTGAATCATGAATCGTAATCGTGAATGCAATTTTTTCAACTGTAGCTGGTACATTTGCAAGATTAATATTGACTTGTTCATCGTCTCCATCACCTTCACCAGTTAAGTTATCGCCCGCATGAACCACGGAACCGTTTCCACCTTCAAGATTATTGAAAAAGATGAAATCCTTTTCGTCTCCACATTTGCCCGTTGCGTTTAATAAGAATATAGACGAATCGAGGTCAAAATCTTTCCCGCCGTCATATTTATTCGTGTCCCAGCCTAAGCCGATTGTTATGTTTGTTAGTCCTGGATTACTTTTCGTTAAATCGATTTTTTGCCCTTTGCTTAATGAAATAGCCATTTAAGTCATCCTCTTTTCTATTTTTTATATTTTATGAATATCTTTTAACCATATCTGCCAGTCCTGCGTCTGAAGATCCTGAACCAACCGCGCCAAACTTCCATTCACTGCCACTGCGGTAAATTTCCCCTACAGTTAAGCTTGTAGATCCTGCATAATTTTCGGACAAGTTGAATTTTAATAATTCCTCGTTATTCGACGAATTCAGGACGCGGATAAATGCATTTTCTACTTGACCAAAGTCTTGCTTACGTTTTACACAATCGTAAATGTTGACGACAAACACAAGCTTATTAACATTCGCGGGAACCTTTTTCAAGTCAACAATCACTTGCTCATCGTCTCCATCGCCTGCTCCTGTAGTATTATCGCCTGTATGTACTACGCTACCACAGTTACTTTTCATATTACCAAAGTACACCAAGTTTTCTTTACCTAGAAACTTGTCGTCTTGAAGCATTATGACAGAAGCGTCAATATCCATATTAGAACCGCCGCTATTACCGCCGCCGAAAAGTCCGCCAAGTAATCCCCCGGATTTTTTCTGAATCGGATCCCAACCAAGTCCAACAACAATCTTCTCAAGGCCAGGATGACCTTTTGTCAAATCAATTTTTTGTCCTTTTTGTAAGATAATCGCCAAATTAATCACTCCTTCGTTTAATGGAAATCCCCATTATTATGCTGTAACAACTTCATTATTCATTTTACTACATCTGACACTGGACTACCAAAACAACGGCTATTTATAAGGATTTTCTTCGTCTGTGAACCGTGAAAGGAGAATAGTTAACATCGAGCGAACTCAATCCTCTCCTACTAGTAGGACGGTCGGTCATATAATTAGTTTCTTGGATTCCCTTAGATTTCCACTCCGCTGCTCATTTCAAACACATCAAAGACATTTTTGGTAAAGACGAGTGAAATGACTTTTCCTTCTTTTTCATAGAAGTGGATATTTCCTTTTCGCTCATCTTCAAGCTCGGTCCAACCCCACTTTTTAATTTCCTCCAAGTAATGTCTCGGAGGTTCTCCCTGTTCCCCGCCGATAGCGTTCAACTTGTACTTTGCCGATTTCGCAATTTCCGTTGTGCACGCTTCAGGTTTCAGCTCACTTGCATTTTTAGGAACCGGAAAACCCTGGTTAATGACCGCCATGCGATAGCCTTCTTCTGCGCTATACACATTCGAACAGCCCGCTATCACACCAACAATGAAAAGAAGCATGATTATCCGTTTCACAGCGTCATCTCCTCTACAAAAAATCCACCATATATTATAACCATTTTACTAAAGGGGCAGAGACTTGTCACGGGACGTATTTATGACAAGTACGTCTATTCTGTTAATTCCCCACGACTGATCTCACGGGTGTATTTGGTTAAATCATAAAAGAGTCATCGAAAACCTAATCATATCTCGGCACTGAATACCATTTTCGAAAATTTCATCCTCGTAGTTGTCCGTGAAAAAGTCTTTGATAATAGCCTCCATACGAAATCCGCATTTCTGGTAAAATGCCAATTGATCGATGCTGGAATTACCCGTTCCCACTTCAAGCGTTTCACAGCCTAGCATCTTTGCAGTCAGGATTGCATCACGGATTAGCTTCTGCCCAACCCCTTGACCCCGCTTTTGTTCATCTACTGCGATATTGATAATTTCCATCGTTGTATCACTCAACTTGACTAGCACATAGACACCGATGATTTTATTCTCTTCTTCAGCAACACAGCACTCACCATTGGCAATATATCTTTCTATCAGTTCCCACGATGGATCGGCAAAGAGAAGAAGATCCATCGGTGGCGCCTCATGCTTACTCAATTTTCTAAATTTCATCCTTGGACCACCATCAAATTTATCGACTTTACGTTTTCCCATCAGCCAACTATCCCTAAATTCCCCTTCGTGTAGCTCATTTGCTGGCAGTAATTTCACCTTTTCAAAACCACATTTTTCATAACAATGTATTGCCCGTACGTTCCATATTTGCGGGTCCATTACAATCCGGTCCGCACCTTTTTCTTCAAGTAAGTACTTCACCATCGCTTGGACGAGCTCCGTTCCGATGCCTTTGTTCCAATAGGCTGACTCTCCTATGAACTGATCCATGCCATAGATCAGCTCCGCCGAATCGCCAAAGCCATAGACTTCTCTCTCATCTCCGTCAACTATGTAAAACTGGACATAACCGATTGGAATTCCGCTAAGTTCAATCAGGCATCTAGTCACATTCTCTTCAGTTTCAAAAAATTGCTGTTCCACTTTTTCAAGATTAAATGGATTGTCGCGTCCTTCATAGTACTGTAGGATTTCTGGATCTGAAAGCCATTTCGAGAGAAGCACCTTGTCAACTCTTTCCAATTCTCGAACTTGCAAATTTCCCTCATTAATAATGAATGGCCTGGTTTTTTTCCTGCCTATCACATCTTCGACAAAGCATAATTTCCCTTCAGTATACAAACTTTCATTATCCGGATACGTTGCGGCCAATTCTTTCTTCAACGTTTCATATTGTTTCGCAACGTAGGGATGTTCATTTAAATAGTCCCTGAAGAATGTATGTTTCTGCCACCAATCACCGCCATATTCTACAATATGAAGGACATGCGTTTTTGTCAGATCTTCTAGGTTTGTAAACTTAGCGTAAACAACTTTCCCCTCTAATTCCACACGACCAAGATGGTAATAACCGGCTTCTTTCAATCTCCTTTTATCAAATTTCGCTACATCATCCATTGATCGAACACCGACAAGTATATCTAGAATCGGTTTCGCGGCAATTCCTTTTATGGCAGTACTTCCCATATGTTCGATATCCACCACTTGCATACCAATGGCCTCGCTTAATAATTCTTTTTCCTCAATGAACTTTTCTTCCCAGTCAGTAGCATGCGCTACTAATCTGACTTCACCTTTGTTCAGTCCTAACATTTTCAACACTCCTCATTTGACAAAAATGGTTCATACATCGTAATCGCATGGTTTTCTGTAATGAATTCGTCATCGATGAGTTCTCCGTTCAGGTTGTACGCCTTCCTGTATATCGTATTATGGCGCACATAGCCACCCCATGATTCACGCGTGAAACTGTGGTCTTTTTCGTACACTTTGTAGGTACGATTCGCCACCGTGGACGCACGCCATTCACCGACGAGGGAAGTGTCCGTCAGATAGATGATCAGTTGATATGATTCACTCGTTTCGTTCTTGAGTTGTAAATCAAGATAGTTATAGGCACATGTAGCACCACTGCCGAACGGCTGATTTCGTTTCGAATCGGGGAAGACGTCGTAACTGTGGCGGTAGCGTTCAGTAAGCGTAAGCGGTGTGTGAAGCGTCATCCAATATATCAAATTTGACAACTGACATAGACCCCCACCAACACCAGTCGTCACTTGCCCGTAATGCAATATCATTCCTTCGACGTACCCTTTGCGCTTCGTCGTATTTCCTATCAAGCGCCAATAGGAAAATGTTTGTCCTGGCTGGAGTATAATTCCGTTCAATCGTTTTGCTGCTATCTTCAAATTCTTAATTTTATTGGTTTGTAATTCCATCTCGACATCTTTCAGTTGACGAAGTAGCGGCGTTCGGTGTTGGAAAACAACATGGTTCAATTTCTCCACTGACCGCTTCATTGCATACTTTTTCCCGTCCATGTACCACTCTGAATACCGTTTCAATCGATACACTTTCTTCCCGAAAAATATACGTATCTTACTGCGCTTTTTCGGCTTCAATGAATTCATCCACTTCATCCCCTCTTCTTACTTATTCTCTATTTAAATAGCTATGTCCTTTGGATTTTCTCAAAAACCGAATGCATTTCATCCTTATTTTACTGCAAGTCACCTTCAATTTGTTGCCAGTCACCGAAATCCCGCAGACAATAAGGCCCTTTCATCATACACTTTGATTACAAAGAATTTTCAGACGGAGGGATTGCAATGACAATTATCAAGGTTAGCAATTTGAAAAAAGCTTACGGAGCAAATGCTGTTTTAAAAGGTTTGGATTTTCAAGCTCAAGAAGGTGAAATCATCGGGGTTATCGGAAAGAACGGGGCCGGTAAATCTACATTCCTTGAAATCATTATGACGATTAAACAATATGACGCCGGAACAGTGTACGTTTTCAATGAAGATATAAAGGCACTCTCAACCAACAAGCTGGAACGAGTTCGAAAACAAATATCCGTTGTACTGCAGCCGACACAGTTCTATCAGACACTGAAGGTACAAGAGCTGCTGCGGTTATTTAAAGCGTATTACAAATCGCCCATCGACATTGAAACAATCATTGCCGATTTCAAGTTACAACCACATTGTAAAAAGTATTTCGATAAACTTTCCGGCGGTTGGAAACAGATTGTGAGCTTGGCCATCGCTTTTTTATCGCAACCCAAGCTCCTAATTTTGGATGAACCAACGACAGGGCTTGATCCACATATGCGCAATATTTTATGGACGTACATTACCGATTATAACAATCGTACGGGCGGGACGGTCATTTTAACGACACATAATATGGATGAAATTGAATTATATTGCGATAAGGTGATGCTTATTGATAATGGAGTCAATGAAATTTTCGATACAACAGAAGGTATTTTAGCAACAGGCTATACATCCGTCAATGCATTTTATCTTGATAAAGTATCCATATAAGGGGGGAGAAAATATGTTAGCGACACAGTTAAAGTACGACTTACTCATGTTTTCAAGAGAATTGTTTTATTTGGTTTTCACGATTATCGTGCCGCCAGTAACGTACATTTTCCTGGGGCAATTGTATGGAGATCAGACATACGCAGGTAACTTGAGTTATGCACAAACGTATACACCATCGTTTATTTTACTAATAACATTCACCACCGTATTTTTTGCTTTCGGGTTCGACCAAGTGACGCATCGTGCAACGGGTGTCGAAAAGCGAATCAGACTCTCACCTGTTTCTAAAATTACACTTTTGCTATCAAGTATCGTTCGCTCCATCATAATTACAAGTTTCGGTTACCTATTCATTTATGCAATCGGTTTGCTTGTGTATGATTTGCAGTTCCATGTATTGAATTTCATCACAGCCTATGGATTTTTCATCGTACTCAATGCCGCTCTTCTCCTAATTGTATCTGCCATTTACGCTTTTTTCAACGAGGTGAAAAGTGCTTTGGTATTCTCCATTGTCATTTTCCAAGTTGTCATCTTCACTGGAGGATTTACGCTTCCAATCAGTATGATGCCGAAATTCATCCAAGTCATTGCCGATTTCAATCCGCTCTATCATATGAATACGTTGTTCATTGCCATTTGGAATGACCGACTTATTTTTGACAGCGGCACGCTCATTTCCTTCGCCTATATTTGTTGTCTTGCCATTACCGCTTTGTTCGTTGTCCGTTTTTCAACAAAAAGACGCATTTGACAGACTTGCGTAAACAGATAAACTATTGTCGAGAGGGGTGTCTCGCAATGAAAGTATCATTGAACATTGATCGTCATTACGAAGAAACCAAAGTGACGATTGAATGCCCGGAACTGGACGATTCCGTGCAAGAAATTCTTGATTTTATCAAAGGTCAGGATACGGATTTTCTTGTTGGTAGAGACGGCGATATGCAGCACATTTTAAAGCCGGGTGATATCCATTATTTCCATACTGAAAAAGACAGTGTTGTCGCCGTAACTACTGCCGGTTCCTTTAAATTAAAAGAAAAGTTATATGAACTAGATGCTATACTTCCTTCGACTAAATTCGTACGGCTATCCAAATCAGTTATTGCCAATCTCCATGAAATGAGCCGTTTTGAAGCTTCATTTAACGGAACATTATGTCTGTATTTCAAGTCGGGGGCAAAGGAATATGTTTCTAGGACATACGTCAATTCCATTAAAGATTCCTTGAAAATGAACAGGAGGAAAAGCGAATGAAAACCTTCTTATACAGAAGCATCATCGGTGTTTTCTTCGGTGCATTCATCGCTGTGATTCTGACCAATTCAGTTGTGTTATTCAGTGATATAGATATGCTGGACGGACAATTATTCTTGAAAAACTCGCTCGGCTCCATTTTCTGCGGCTGGTTTTTCACAGTTACGCCACTCTTTTTTGAAAATGTCCATTTACGATTGTCCCAACAAACCGCGCTGCATTTTGTGACAGTGGTAATTCTGTATTTCGTTCTTGCATTTGGAATCGGTTGGGTTCCATTTACATTAAAAAGCTTTTTACTCGCATTGGGATTATTCATTGTATCCTACTCAGTATTTTGGACTTCTTTCTATCTGTATTTCAGAAGCCAGGCGAAGAAGTTAAATGCGGAACTCAATGAGCTTTGATTCCACGTGAAAAGCCGTATCTGGTCATGACCAGTACGGCTTTTCACATCATATTTCCGACCAATCTGATTGCCATATACACAGCGATTCCCCAGACGACTAAAGCAGAGATTTTATTCAACAACGCCATCAACTTGCCTGTCGAATCCAACTTCCCGAAATAGCGCCCGGCCGTTGCAAGCCCGAAAAACCAAAGCCACGAAACGATGATTGTCGTCAGCGTGAATGCCATTCGTACATTCCCCGCGTAATTCAGTGAACTTGACCCGATAACTCCAATCGTGTCGAGGATTGCATGAGGATTCATTAAAGAGACCGACGCTGCAAAGATGATTTGTTTCTTAGTTGAAAACCGCTCTCCACCTACCTTCATCGACATCGCGTCACTTCTCCATAAAACAAAACCTATATAGAGTAAAAAAAGAATTCCAATACTAAAAACAACATTTTCCAACCAGGCGAACGTCAATACTAGAAGTGAAACGCCTGATACCGCCGCCACAATCAAGAGCGTGTCACAAATCCCCGCTGTGACGACAACCGGCATGGCCCTCATAAATGTAGGTTGCAACGCTCCCTGATTGAATACGAACACATTTTGGACGCCTAACGGAACAATCAAGCCGAATGCCAGAATGATTCCGTGTAAAATCGCCTCAGTCACATTCCCACCCCATTCAATCTCTACCATTATCTATTCTCGATTGACAGGCTTTATCCTCTTTTTTCGCATGCGAAAAGCCGTACCAAGTTAACCTCGGCACGGCTTCTCTATTCTTAACTTATTTCGTTTTCTGTATAATAACAACTTTCAAATAATTGAATTCTGGGTAATCACGGTTGGTCCGGAAATCTTTTGGCAATGTCGATTCCTCAAGAATTTTGTACCTAGACCCTGCTTCATTGAATGCCTGTTCGATGAACGTTTTGAATTTCTTCATACCGAAACTCGCGTTGTTCGTTGACGCAACAATGATGCCGTTTTTCTCGGTAACCGCAATTGCTTCCATTAGCAATGCTGGATAGTCTTGCGCAGTACTGAACGTATATTTTTTAGTACGGGCAAAGCTTGGCGGATCTAGAATAACTAGATCGAACTTCATATCATTTCGTTTTGCATAACGGAAATAATCGAAGACGTCCATTATTTTAATATCCTGTTGTTCATAATCGATCCCGTTTACACTGAACTGCTCAATCGTTTTTGCATTGCTGCGCTTCGCCAAGTCGACGTTTGTCGTCTTCATCGCGCCACCAAGGACTGCCGCAACAGAGAATGCACCTGTATACGAGAACGTATTTAAGACATTTCTACCCTCAGAATACTTGTCACGAATCGCTTTACGCATATCACGCTGATCAAGGAAAATTCCAGTCATTGCACCGTCATTCAAGTTGACCGCGAAATTCATACCATTTTCTTTGACGATAATCGGAAAATCGCCTTGCTCTCCTTTAACGAAATCATCCTGTTCGATGTATCCGCCTTTGGTATCATAGCGCTTCTTCTCATAAATCCCTTTGTAATCAATGATTTTATCGAACACGCTGTAAACATGATGCTTGAGCGAATAAATTCCTTCGCTATACCAACTCACCATAAAGTAGCCATCGAAATAATCGATTGTCAGGCCGCCGATACCGTCGCCTTCTCCATTGAATACGCGGAAAGCTGTCGTATAGGCATCCGCGAATAACGCTTCACGTCTCGCAAGTGCTGCTGCGATTCTAGATTCGAAAAAATCGAAATCGATTTCTTCTTCCTCTTTTCTCGTCAGTACCCAACCAAGACCTTTGTTTTGCAAACCGTAATACCCTTTTGCAACAAATCGACGGTCTTTATCCACTAATCGAACGATAGTGCCTTCCGTTGTAAGAACGTTGGCGTTAATAATCGCATCTTTTAGAATTAGCGGATAGCCTTTTTTGAAATCTGCAATATTTCTTGCATTTACTTGTAAATCGACTGTTTTTGTCATATTGTCATCCTTACTTCACTGTTTTCCTTATTATCGCACGTTTTAGCAGGAATTGCGACAAACGCAATACATCGTAAGTATTGTCGAAACCCATTTTGCTTACTAGTCCTTCAATAACGTTCTGGAATAAAGCAGCCCAACAACGCCAATGACGATAAACAAAATCGCGCGGACTAAAATTGAAATACTCGACAAATCTACGATGAAAAGCTTGAGTACACAAACAACAAGGAGTAAAGCACCGAGGACTTTAACATATTTCCAATTCAATTTCCCCCCTAGACTTATCGACAGAAATGCAAATGTGAATAGCAAGAACGTATGCGCGAATAAAACATAGTCCAAATCCCACTCATAGGCTTTCGTAAATGCGAAGTACCATTTATTGAGGAAGATAAAATAAATAACTTGCATAATAACAGCCAGCTGCGATGTCTCAAACTTCAGCTCTTTTAGAGTTAAATAGAAACGCTCCCTTATAATTGCCCGAATCAAAACCGTTAAGGTCGCTCCATAAGCTAGCTGCACGAAGAAGTTAAACAAAAACTCGCCTTGGTTATAAAAAGAACCTAAACCTTGAAGCAGCATTCCTAAACTTGCTACTAGAAATAGAATAACTGTTGCATGGGTCAAGTACAGGCCCTTACTCCATTTATAGACGTTATACATTGCGATTAGCACCACAAGCAACACAAATCTTTGAATATGAATGCCTGTTTCAAACGATACATAGACATTATCTAGCCCTAACTTTGTCAGCTCATAAATATATAGAAGAACAAACACTTGAGCGATGATCAAACTTTTATCAATCAATATCGTTTTCCCTTTTAAAATAGTTGGTTCAAATCGGTATAGCGAATAAAATATCCAACCGATTGTCCCGATAAAAATAAGCCAAACTGCATGTTCCAAAGACCAAAATCCATATATTTGTATCGATGTCAGAACTACAGGTATCGTGAATAGGTAAACTACTGAACCTGTAACAATTGTCCGAAGCGTGTCATAACGTAAACCGACCCCTATTCCAATCGCCCCATTTAATAGCAGCAACATTAACACAACACGTTCATCTTCCATATTGAAGGATAGGATGAAAACAGTGACCGCAAGTACCGCAACTGCGGATAGAATTCCACGCAACACATGGTCCTTCTTCCAAATTGAATACACTGCAAGTGCAATATATAATGTTGCCAACATGCCGTACACAGCGACTTCTTGCATTTGGTCAAGCAGCTTTATCCAGCCCATCGAAAAGACAAAATTGGAGTAAAGGAGTGCTTCTGAAAAAACATCTCTTGAAATACGATTTTTAAAATAGAAGAATAGAATCCCACCATGCTGAATGAGCACCGTCACAACTAGTACGGACGCCTCCGCATTTATACCATCAAGGAGTGTGAAAACCAGTAGTGTTACATGGAATAAGAAGAATGTTATATAGAAGCTATACTTTTGTTTTTGACTAAGGGATACATAAAACAGTGATAGAAATAATATTAGGATATATGAACAGAATTGAACGGCAGTAGCACCCTCCCCTTCCAATAAAAATGGAAGTAAAAAACCTGCTATTCCCGAAAAAATGGTTAGCGTTTCTGATTTCATCTTTCTCGACAACATCAGTCCTGCAATGATATATGCCACACCTATTGTAAATGCGATCGTAAAGTTTAGATAACCATATAAAAGATGTGCCGCAAATGTGGTCAAGATCCCAAGGCCGATAAAACCGCCAAGCAATGTTAGACCAAACCCTATTTTCCCACCATTGTAGTAGCGCATCCCAAGAAAGTAGAGCAAAATCGTTCCTGTGTAACCCATGCCGACTCGCACTGGATTGGTGATAAATCCATTATCCATTCCAACTTTCAGTCCCCATAAGACACCAAGCAGTAAAATAAACATAAATACACGCGGAAGCCAGTTGCTTAATGCTTTCTCAAGATTGAACTCTTTCCTAACTTTCTGCTGAATCGGAACTTCATCCTGAATTGGTTGCTCAGGCGAGCGTTCCATTATGGATGCCAAATGAACTTTTTTTACTTTCTCCCTAGCGTAACTATTTGCGGGTTTCATGTCCGCCAGTTGCTGTTTTAACGAGTTTACTTCCCCTTCTAAATCAGAAACTCTTTTCAGAATTCTCTTCAATTCTTCATCCAACTCAATCTCTCCTTTCCCGGATAGTAGTTTCATAGAAAAAATTGAATTAGAAAAAGAGAGCCACTCCCGTTAGAAAGAAGTGCTCTCATATTAAATACAGGCTTATTTAGGCAAGCAATCGGAACGCCAAACTTTTCCACATTCCCATACGGATAGGAGCGCGCTCCTGCTCCTGCTGATTTCTCGTTTGATTCAAATAGGTTTGTAAATCGCCTTCAAACACACGCTCTAAACAAGGGAGCTGTGAGAAATGATGCGGTTGTACTAAACTTGGTGCGATATTGAACATTTGTAAATTGCCTTCATTTACAACCATCGCCACGAATTGCGAACAGAAAAATGCATGCTCACGCTGAATTCCTTTATTTACGGCAACACCAAATAATCCGATAAAATTATATTTATAAAGTTCTTTTTCCTGTTCAATCAAACGGATTTTATCGAGCATCCGTATATAGTCCTCCGCTGTGACTTCACAGCGATAAACTGCACACGTTGCTTGCCGAAATATTCCTTCTGATGCGCTTTCTTTCACAAACCCTCCGACGAAAGGATTATGCGGCTGTTTGCGCCCAAAACTGTACATTTCAATCAGCTCATTATCGAATGCAATCGATGTATGATTTAACTCTTTCCCCGTGTACATCCCAATCGCTTTTGACAGCAGGGTTCCTGTGTCAGTCAGCACGATATAGATGAATTTCTTCACTGTACCCAACCCCTTGCCGTTCTCTTATATCCATTATGTGCATTTCGGTCAGCAAATAAAACCGGCTGCGGATGGAAACTGTCTACGACCCGGGACCTACAGGGGTAACGGGAATTCAAGACAGTTAAGGATTTTTTTATATCTATATCTATTATACGTCGAAACGAGCGATGGAGTTTCATCTATTTTAATCATTCGGTTTCCGAAACAATTAACAATTAACATTAATTACTGCTCAATACTTGTTTGTCCGCAAATTTCCTTGCAATCATAGCGATTGTGATTGAGCTTGTAAACCCTAACATGAATAGTACTCCTGCGCCATTTGCAAGTTTCCCATCTTCGATGACAACGAAGAATCCATGATAAATTGAAGTGACAACGGTATAAAGATTCACCAAAGTAATAAGGAGAAACACCGCAATGTAAAATCCAGGATTCTTTTCTTTTTTACTAAAATACGCATTTTTCCAAATGGATCGTATTGCAAAATAAATACTTGGAATATAAAGCAATACCAACGACTCCATCAGGGGATCTGCCCATATGTAGGTCATTTTCACAAATCCATTAATGAAAACCAACAGCGTTATGATGATTAGTGTTTCAAACGCTATTTTATTCCTGTTGTTCACCTGATATTCATCATATCTGTCATTTTTCATACTCATTCCTCCCAAAAGAGATCGTCCAATTTTTTGCCCAACACTTTACAGATGGCCAAGCAGAGCTTGAGAGACGGGTTATACTCGCCGCTCTCAATGGCATTCATCGTCTGTCGAGTAATACCAATTGCTTCTGCTACATCCTTTTGTGACATATCCATTGCTGCTCGAGCAGCCTTAATTCGTAAATTTTTCGACATGGCCACGCTCCTATTACTTTAATTATAGATATACATATATAGGGTGTCAATTATAAATGACATTAGGTAACTTATATATTACACATTTACTACATAAAAAAGCAGCGAGAACAAATTGATCCCGCTGTACTTACTGTATCGATTTCTATTTATCTCCAGCAAACGTTACCATTGCGTCCCTCATAAACACCGCAAGCCCTTCGCCAAACTGGTCGATATTCTTTGTGAACCTTTCATCCGCAACATACATTTCACCAAGACCTTGGAATGCTTCCAATGAATAGCTTCCCATCTTATTCAAAAAAGTAAACCATTCACCAATTCCAGCCTGCGCTTCATCAGAAGATGGATCCATATGACGTATTTTCGCCAAGCTGAAGTAAATACGGTTCATTTCCTCCCCTAATTCTGGTCCAAACTGTGCAACTTTCTTATTCGATTCATCAACCGCCTCGTCACCCCAGCGGCCCCTTGCTTCTTGTTCATATGGATTCTCACCGAAGTCAAACCCTTTAAACTTCTCTTCATTCGTCATTGCTATTTCCCCTCTTTCATGCTGAATTGTCTTCTCAATCGTTTCAATCATACCGTCAAGCTTAAGTCTCTTTTCAAGGAGCATTGTACGCTGCATTTCAAAAGCTTCCTGACGACTAAACGTAGGATTCGTAAGCAGTTCCTTAATCTTCTTCAAAGAGAAGCCAAGTTCGCGAAAGAACAGAATTTGCTGCAACGTCGCCAAGTTATCGTCCGAGTAAAGCCGGTACCCTGCTTCTGTTGTACAGTCCGACGTTAACAAACCGATGTCATCATAATGATGAAGTGTGCGCACACTAACACCGGTCAACTGCGATACTTCTTTCACTTTCATCGCTTCTAGCCCCCCTTCAAAACTAACTATAAAGTATGACGTAACGTAAGAGTCAACACATAAAAGAGAATTAAATTACCCTTTGAGCCACAAGAAAAATATCATCGTATAGGCCAGCTTTTCATCCGAAGAAATGTGTGACCCGAACTGAACATGCTCATGATGGGCATCGCTTTGAAAAACTGGTCTCATTGTATATGGGAAAATACCAAAGCGGTATTTAGCCGTCATACGCCCCTCCTCATCTTTTACATCGATGTCGCCCGCAATTGCTTTTGCTTCAAGCTCTCGCCAAACCGAACCATCCGCATGATACAAAATTCCTTGATTTTTGAGTTTTGCTGTCCAATGTTTCTGTATGTAAGTGGCCATTACTGTACCATCAGGTTCATTTAAGGTAAGTTCGTCACGTTTTATATTACTTCGGATTGTAATTGTTGCTAGCAGTTGTCCGTTCATATCTACGATGTCATAGTGCACCGGAATGATTAATCCCTTCTCAAATAGTTCGAAGAATGTAAGCCATCTTAACAATTGACCTTTGGATGGTTCAATGACAAACAGTGGATTGCCATTTGAATCAACGTTATACATTTTGAGCAAAAAAGAAGGAATTCGCTCAAGAATCAGCTCGTTTAAACCCTCCAAGCTCAACGTACTTTCTGGTATGTCGCTTGTTTCTTTGAGTAATTTCTCATGCACACTTTTGAAATGAAACCCTGCTCCAATTGAAAACAATGCAGCCAAACCGGTTATGATTAATACATCTCCATTTTCCCTGAAACTTGTATAACCGATGAAATAATATAAAATGCAAAAAATAGCGGTCCCTATCCCAATGATCAAGCTAGAAATCCATGTCCTTCTATAAATCTCTTTCACTTTGTACGTCACCGCCCCTTCTATTCATAGTGCTGGGTCGGGTTACCAGTTGTCAACTGAAATTCAAAATATTACAAAAGAAAAAAGAGATTCCCAGCACACGCTGAAATCTCTTCTATATATAATTCTTTATCTGTCCACACTTTCACTCAATCGGCAGCCAAACTTCAATGTCATACCCGGTCGATCCTTTAGGATGAATATATCGTTCAAAGCTGAAACAATTTCGCAGTTGAATACCGTCTGTTTTCATTATGTTGTTAAACGCGGTTGGTATCGCGGAAACTCCACCCTCCACCTTGGCAACAATAAACTTGCCAGCTGGAACTACAGCTACTTCTGTATTCAGAAAACCTTCAGCAAGATGAGATTTGACGCCAGCAATATAGTGGATTTCTCCACCTTTCATCGACAGGCAAAGTCCGAATGATTCTTCTGCCAAGACACCTTGCTCCGCAATTTCCGCATTCAACACATCCCATTTACCCGGGATTTCAGAAAGCGGCCCTTTCAGCCCGTAGCCTGTCACTGCGAACTCCTCGACTTCAACGATACGTGTTTCCATATACTCAACGCTCCCCACCGAAATTCTTGAATTGAACTTACCTTCTTAACTAAGTAACTCAGATTATTCTTCTTCCCAGTTGCCCTAATGAATAGTGAATCCCATGTTGAAGCGTTTGGAAACAGTCAATTTTAGATAAATCTACACCTGATTGGATGATAGCCATACTTAATTGGGGAGAAATTCCTACGAGCACCGTTTCTGTTCCAATCAGTCTAGCAGTAGCTACAATCTTTTCGATAAGGCTTGCCGTATAATTACTAATTTCTTTATGAAGTCCCGTTAAGTCCAATATCAGGTATTTCACCTTATATGAAGGTAAATTAGCTAATACTCTTTCAACTAACGCTTCAGCACGGTCTTCATCATATCGTCCGATTAGAGGCACTACGACGACTCCATCATGAACAGGTATAATTGGTGAAGAAATTTCTTTTATAAGTTCTGTCAGATCACGCGTTTTATCTTCTACTAAAGCCTCCAATTGCAAAATGGCATCGGATTCCTTTTTTCTGGATAGCTGATGAATATTACTATTCGCAGTTACATCAGACTCAAAATACGCTACTTCCGTGTATTCATATCCTTCTGATTGGTAGTGTATCACTTTATACCACATATTCGTGTTAAACATAGTAGTAAAGATACCTGCAAAGTGAGCCGGGATAAAGTTACTCCCCACCTTCCTACCTTGCGCTATATTTATTTTATGCTCCCAACTATTTTTAAATTTAGCAGTCAGCGTTTTTGATTCACGGTTCAAGTTTTCAATTATTGTTTGACCCCATCCTGCAGAGGCATACGTATTCGTAATTAAAGCCGATGCCTCTTCTACACTTACATCCTTCATTTTCTGAAAATAATCCCCTAGCCCGACTCCTTGTCGATATCCTGTAGTCTCAAAAACTAAACAGGACGCTTCTTCACCTGAAATTTCTTCGATCGTGTCGAAAAATGATTCCATGGCCGAAGAAATCCAAAAAATAATGGAATCCTCCTCCTCAAACATGAACCGTCCACTATCAAGATCCCACTTAAAATTAAGCCCGCCTACATTTTGCTTTGTTTCCATTTATGAAACCTCCTTTTATGTTTAAGCCAAGAACACCCGTGATTTCAGTCGAGGGAGTTTCATAGTTAGTAGAATCAGTGAACTATCTAATTTTCTTCAATCAACTTCTTCTTTTTCAGAAAACGGAACTTTGTTTCCGAGATGATAATTGCAGCAAGGATAAGAATTGCACCGATGATCATTTTACCAGTCATCACTTCACTTAAAATGGCTACAGAAAATGCCATACCCCAAAATGATTCGGTGGATAGGATAATTGCAGCCTTCGTTTCTGTTATGAATTGCTGAGCCATTGTCTGCAACAAAAATGCAATTGTCGTGGAGAATACCGCCAAGTAAAGAAGCGGCAGTAACCCCTCCGTTTCCACAGAAAAGGTCGTTTCTCCTTTAGAAATGATTACAGTGCATCCAATAATTGCCGCTGCCATCATTTGAATAATTGTCAGCTGGACAGGATCCTCCTCTTTTACAAACTTCGAAGTGTAAAAAATATGGAATGCAAACGCCACAGCGCAACATAACGTCAACATATCCCCAATGTTGATTTCAGAAGAAAATTTAAGTGACAATACCGCAACTCCAATGATTGCCAAAATTGCTCCGCTGAGTTCAAAGATGTCTATTTTCTTCTTATAGATGACAAACCCTATGAAAGGGACGATTACCACATTGACTGCGGTTAAAAATGCATTTTTCGATGGTGTGGTAAATTGAAGGCCCACCGTTTGAAGAACGAAAGCGATATATAGGAAAATGCCTAAGATTGATCCTTTTATGAGTGTGCTTTTTTTTATCGACCTCAGCCGTTTATGAAAGACGATTGCTAAAATGAGTACACCTATTAAAAATCGTCCCGCCAGAATTTGATACGGCGTGTAGTGTTCCAATGCGACGGCACTTGCCACAAACCCGCTGCCCCAAATGATTGCTGTTATGATAAGTCCTATTTCTCCAATATATTTCCGCATGTAATCCACCGCCGCTTTTATACATAGTGTACCAAATCTGAGTGGCTAAAGGACGAAGTTGCTAGCGAAATTGTTCAATAATTGCATTTATTTTTCCAGCGTTGCTGAGATGTACATTTTCACCTGCCCATAGCGACATGAATTCAGGTTTTCCTTGCAACGCGGCTACTTTTCGAATTTCTTTTGTCAACTCATGTTGAAATGGGTACGGTGCAATCGCGCTTTCTGCCATCTCGATTATAAACCGGTTGCTGATTCCACGTGCTGTTTTACCAGAGAATGCCTTTGTTAAAATTGTACTGCCTTCTTGAGTTTCTAAAACGGCCTGTTTATACAGCGGATGTGCGCCGCTTTCATCAGTGGCAAGGAGGGCAGTTCCAATTTGGACAGCTTGCGCTCCGGCAGAAAGCATATCATCCATCATTTTTTTATTTGCTACACCACCTGCCGCAATGACTGGAATTTTGACGGATTTAACTGCGTTGGGAATCAATTCATCTAGTTTTGTCATTCTAAATTCACCGAAAAAAGACCCGCGATGACCGCCCGCCTCACTTCCCTGCGCAACAACCGCATCCATTCCGAACTGATCCGACAGTTTTGCTTCTTCCACTGTTGTCGCTGTCCCGATTAAGAAGATATTGTTTTTCTTTAATAATCGCAAAGTTTTTTCATTCGGTAGACCGAAAGTGAATGAAAAAATCTTCACACCTTCTTCTATTAATACCTGAACTTGTGCTTCAAATTCCGTTCTTGAAAACGGTGTATTCCAAGAAGACAACCCGAGTTCAATTCCAATCGGTTTGAGTGCCTCATACGCTTGCCGCAATTGCTCTTCACTAGGCTCCACCTTTTCCGGAACAAACAAATTCACAGCATATGGCTTCCCGGTAAGACTTTTCACTTTGCGAATGAACTTCCGCGTCTCCTCCGCAGACAGATATCCAGCAGCGATCGATCCAAGTATCCCCGCCTCCGCTGACGCTGATACAAACTCCGGCGTCGTTACTCCCGCCATGGGCGCCTGGATAATCGGGTGTTTGATTCCTAACATTTCCGTTATATTCATTCGACTTACCTCCAGTCCTTCTACTTCAACGAAAGTACCACTAATATCCTATATTCTAACGAAAAAAAGGCAGCTATGTCAGCTACCTCGTGCTTTTTTATTGAATACTTAGAATTAATGCTAAGTAACTTGAAAAGACGAAAAGAATGCTCAAGATGAATGTTACGATCAGCGGGGCTTTCATGAGAAATGAGTACACAGTTAAAGAGACGAAAAGAATTGCTAACAATAGAAGAGAAAGACCTGTGGCATTTGCTACAAGTTCGACATTCATTCCCTGCTGAAACTGTCCTTGATAAAAGAATCTGAATAATTTTGAAGGTCCTTCACTTTTCAATGTGTTTCCGCTAGGCGGTGATTGTTGGCCTAATGCAGCCGTTATCGAAAAAATGACTAGGATGAGTGCACTTTCCATCCTTGTCCACGGGATTGGATTGAAGTCCTGATCTTTAAGTAACTTATTTCTAATGAGTATGCTGTTGATCCCTGCATATACCAGTAACGGAATAATAGTTAGGTGTTTTAGTAATAATAATTGACCATACGGCAGCATCCATACATTTGTGTATTCAGTAAGCCCTACTCCGAATGTCATTAATATGATCCCTGATGCAGTAATGATAAGAAAGCAACTAATAGCAACAGGTGAAAACCATTTTAAGAAATTCAACCAGTTTGAATGATTTTTTGAAAACCAGCTAACCACCAGCAGAATTCCTACCCAAATACTCACTGCTGTAAAATGGCTTATATGCGTTAAGAATCCTTTGACTTGGTCTAGGGAGCTAGCGTGACTTGCCCAACCAATCCCCATAATTAACATGACAACAAAAACGATTCCTATATATGAGTACACAGGTTTCTGACGATCATCAAACCAAACGATAAATATGAACAGTATATTGACAACGAGAAAAATAAAAATCCACGCCTTGCCCACTTCAAACGTAAGAAGAACTCTTTGGAACGCTCCAGAAAAGCCCATATGCTCATACAAATACATGATTAACACTAAAACAGGCGCGAATGAGAAAACCGCGATGCCGATTGTAGCGATGATTTGTACTACTCTCGGTATGTTTACCTCTGGCCTGTGAGAACTCGGTACAAGGGCTATCAGGAAACTACCTAAAAGAAGCGACACACAAAGATATAAAAGAGTTTCACTAACAACTACCATTATCATTTACTATTTTTTCTCCGTAACCCTACAAAAATCCCTACAATGATTGCAACTAGTCCAATAACGATTACAGGAACGAGGTACGAAGGTAATTGGCTTTGTTCATTTGTTTTAGTATCTTCGACATCTTCCAGAGGTGCTCCATCTTGGCTTGCATCCTGTGAATCATCTTCACTTTCAGCCGGCATTTCAGATCCTGGAACAATTACGCTAAAAGAAAACTCTCCTTGAATCGGATGACCGTCTGCACCAATAATGTTCCAAACTGCAGTATAGTCTCCATTTACTAAGGCGTTTGGAAGGCTACCTGTCATTTGCGTTTCTTTAATGAATATATCTTCAACAGGGATAGACTGACCATTTGAATCACTTACTTCTAACGTACCGCCCTGCTCTATTTTCCCTTCGAAGGTTAAGACGATTTCACGCAATTCCTCTGTAACAATCCCTCCATTTTCTGGAGAAGACGTGTCTAACTCTGTATGTGCCAAAGCTTTGTTAGTAAGAACAAACATGAAGGCAAATGTAATGAGTACAATTTTTTTCACTATGATTCCTCCTAAAATATTAGTTGATAATACTAAGTTTTAAAAAACTTGAAAATAGATTAATTAAGTTCAGTATAAGCCCTCTTTGTGAGGAATTAATAATGTGTTTAAATTCATTATACTAGTAATATTCAACTTATCGGATTGGACCATCGTCCGTCCTATCGCTATATCCAAATGAAAACCACAACCTCACAGGCTGTGGCAGATGTTGAAATAAAGAATCCTACCAATAACGCTTGGCGATAGGGGATACCTCTTACGGTAAACCGGCTACCCCAGTAGACACCTTAATTATTAGTTCAACTTATAGCTGCTTTCTCTTTTCATCACAGAATCGGTACATACCCCGTCTTCTCAATAATTTCCTGACCTTGATCAGACAAAATCCATTGAATGAATTCATCGAGATGCGGGTTGTCACTTCCTGCGGTCACTGCATAAAGTTCGGCTGTAATTGGATACTCCCCCGATTGGATTGTCTCCGCAATCGGTTCAATTCCCTCTACCTGTAGCAAACGAATTTTATCGTTTTGGATCATTTCTGTAGAATAATAACGGAATGTGAAGCCGATTGCGTTGCTGTAGTTTGTATAAGCTGACACTTGGTCAATGATACCGCCCATCAGGTCTATCGTATTTTCCTTAGGAGAATCCATAATTGTCACATCACCCATCAAGTTTTGAAGTGCAGTCTGACTACCACTATCTTCGGGTCGCTGGAAAGCACGAATTGCTCGTCTTCTTCCACCTACTTCTTTCCAACTTGTTATTTCTCCGGCATAAATCCCTTTTACTTCATCCAACGTCAAGCTTTTCACAGGGTTTTTGGCGTTGACAAAAAAGACAAAAGCTTCTTTACCGATTGGTGTCAATTTCAGTTCTTTGCCTGCTTGTTTCGCATTTTCCATTTGTTTGGCAGAAGGACCTGCTACAAAAATGATATCCGCGCTTCCGTCGATCAATTTTTCGTATGCCACGTTAGTCATGTTCGACATTACTTCACTGCTATATAAGTCGTATTCTTTTTCAGGATAGACTGCTTGTGCGAATGCCGCATACATCGGATAGAGTGCGGTCGCACCATCCATAACGGGTAAGTCACCTTCTAGCCTCAAAGTCGCCGGCACATCCAATTTCACCGCATTCGTTCCAATTACAAAAGGCGTATACGCATGTAAATCCACTTCCACATTGTCCACACTATCCAGTGTCTGTTTATACATATCTGGAATTACCTTGGATAACGTAACAATTGCGATAATTACCATCACTAAGTAAAACTTTTTCTTTCCGGCAGCATGCTTCATCCAACCGAATGTTTTAAACGTGATTAGAACCAATACAACTACATACGTAGCAATGATAAAAGGAATTGCCACATTCATGCCCGCAAGTAAAAATATTAGTGCTATAAAAGCTGATGGTAAAGCTAGTAGAAACGCAACAGCAGTTATGAGTATGACTCTTCTAACTACACTTCCCGATTTCAATTGAATCCTCTCCTTTTAAGGAATTGTTAAATTTCTCTTTACGTATACTTACAAACTATTACTATCGTGACGTTTAATGAATGCGTCAAGATGCAAATTATCACTGTCGGCAGTGATAGCGTATGACTCGTTCGTAATTGGTTTGTTTTGTACCACTCTTGATGGTTCGTCCCAACCTGAATATTCACCTAAAAAGGATAACTACGCGCATTAATAGACTGCGCATGGTTATCCTTTTTGACCTTTCTTATGACAAAATCTCACAAACCCGTCCGACTTGTCCGTCTTCCAAGCGTACTTTAATGCCATGCGGGTGAAAGCTTGAGTTCGTCAGTAAATCTTTCACGACACCCTCTGTCTTTGTGCCCGACCGTTGATCTTTTTTCAATATGACTGCCACTTTTAAGCCTGGTGTTACATCTGCACGATTTTGTCCATTCATAAATTATTCTTCCTCTCTTTTTTGAAACATACTTTGTACGACGTGTGCGGTTCCAGAATGTAGCTGACCTTCCACACGATTGACTTCTCCAATATGAAAGTGTTTGACGAAGTAACCGTCGAAGTGCTCGAGCATTTTTACAGGATCAGAAAGCATTTCTACATTGCGCGGGCCGCCTGTTCCGTAACTTAGCTGTTCTATCGTATACAATTCACTTATATAGTAGCCGCCTGGTTTCAACGCTTTTTTTATCCCTGCCAAGGTGCGCTCCATAACGATTTTCGGAAAATGACCAAAAATGTGGACGATGGCATCCCACTGTTCGTCTTCCCACAGTACATCCGCCAAGTCTTGCAGTTCCGTTTTTACAACGACACCTTTTTCATCCGCCAACTGTTTTGTCTTCTCCAGTCCTGCCGGTGCATAATCCCAAGCCGTCACATTGAAGCCGAGTGATGCCAGGTAAACCGAGTTGCGCCCTTCACCTTCTGCGATACACAGGACTTTTCCTTTTGGCAATTGCTGTGCCATCTCCACAAGAAATCCATTCGGTTCTTTACCGAAGATGTATTCATTTGCTGAAAACCGATCGTTCCAACTGTTCGTCATTCGTCAGACCCCTTTTATTAGGTTGCTTCTAGCTTACCACATTGTTCGCTAGGTTTAAGGGAGCATCATGATTGATTGCCGCTGACGGGCCTATATACATCACTTCACCCGCAACAACGGTCATCACAACGTTCGCCTCTAACATCTTTTCCGCTTCCACTTGGAATAAATCCCTGTCCAGCACAGTGAAATCAGCATCAAATCCAGGCACAAGCTTACCGCGGACATCCGCTTTGCCAATTGTGCCCGCACTCCCAGTCGTAAACAGACCAACTGCCTCATAGCGGCTTAGTTTTTCATCAGGCAAATAGCCTTCGTGGGTTTCCCCAGGTTTCCTCCGCGTCACCGCTGCATAAATGCCAAGTAATGGATCAACCTCTTCAATCGGTGCATCCGAACCACCTCCGCAAATGAATCCGCGGTCGAGTAGCTTTTTCCACGCATAGGCCCAGTTAAGACGATTTTCCCCTAAACGGTCCATGACCCAAGGAAAATCAGACGATACAAACACCGGTTGAATATCTAAGATAATCGGCAGCTTTTCCATCCGTTCGACAAGATCTTCACGCAATACGTTGACGTGGATAAGCCGATCGCGTTTGCCAGTAGGTACTGGGTACTTCTCGATCGCATCGAGTGCTTTTTCAACGGCAGCATCCCCGATGACATGGGTAGCGATTGCTTCCCCATTTTCTCGTGCGAGCGCCACCAACGCATCGATTTCCTCATCTGTCACGACTGTCATACCGGACGTTTCCGGCGTATCCGCATACGGTTTGCTTAACAATGCTGTTTTACCACCAAGCGCCCCATCTATGAAAAACTTCATCTCGCCAGGATCTATCCAAGGTTCATTATAAGTGGCTCGTTCTTTCACCAATTGCTCGAAAACAGTTGACCGCCGCAATAGATGTGCACGGAATTTCTTTTGTTCACCGATGACGTTCTTGAACGCTTGCAGCGGGTTTTTGTAGTCACCATAATACCCAAGGTCATCTGTCACGCCCCCTGTCAGCCCAAGTGACAGCAAATCATCGACTGACTTTTGTAAGGCACGTGTCAATGATTCTTCCGTCGGCTCCGGAATTAGGCCGAGTACAATCTCCTGCGCTCCTTCTTTCAAGTAGCCTGTTGGTTCCCCGCTTTCATCGCGCATAATGACACCGTCTTCGGGATCTACTGTATCTTTTGAAATACCTGCTAGCTCAAGCGCTTTCGAATTGGCGAGCGCCGCGTGCCGGCACGTCCGCTTTAAAATCATAGGGGAATCCGTCACCTTGTCCAATTCATACCGTGTAAATATCTTTTTATCTAAGAAGTTGTTTTCGTTCCAACCTTCACCGACAAACCATTCGTTTGATTTCAAATCCGGATACGCGTTCATCAACCTGTCCATCATTTCATCAGCGGATGATGCCTTCGATAGATCCAGACTTAGTAACTTTTCGCCGTGACCAATCATATGCATATGACTATCGACGAATCCTGGATATAGAACGGTACCTTGTAAATCTATTGCAGTATCTGCTAGTACTTTTAAATCCTCATACGCACCAACTGCGCTAATCTTACCGTTTTCTGTGAGCAGCGCCTCAACTTGGCCGCCTTCTTGTTCCATTGTATACATTGTGCCGTTATACCAAAGTGTTTTCATCCAAATTCCCCCTATCTCTATAGGTATAGTCTAAACTTTCGGTCATTAGTGAGCAACATTTTGAATATCAATGTTACAATTAAGACTAATGATTAGGAGGGATTTAGTTGAGATTAACTGTTTACCTGGCAGGGGAAATTCATAGTTCATGGCGCGAGGAAGTGAAGATGAAAGTTGCGGCACTTAATTTGCCAATCGATTTCGTCGGTCCCATGGAAGATCACGACCGTTCTGATAACATCGGGGAAGATATTCTAGGCAAGCAGCAAGATGCAATTTCCAAAGATGCAGCGGCATCGAGCTTTAACAATTTGCGCACTGAGCTATTGATGAAGCAAGCCGATCTTGTCATCGCTTTATTCGGGGAGAAATATAAGCAGTGGAACACCGCCACGGACGCGAGTGCCGCTGTCGCGTTTGGCAAACCACTTATCCTTATTCGCAATGAAACACATCATCACGCACTGAAGGAATTATCCCGCAAAGCAAACGCCACCGTCGAAACGGTCGATCAGGCTGTAAAAGCATTGCATTATATTTTCGAATGAACCTATACCTTCATACGGGCTGCCCCTCTCAAGGGCTTGCCTTTTTTTGCGTTTAAGAAGGTTTACAGAAGTTACCATTTTAAATAGACATATGAAGACATTCCAAATTACCGATCTAGTTATTCAATAGAAATGGTGTTTAACCTGCTAGGGTAATGGGTATCTGAATATATAATTCGACAATTAAGATGACTATTCTCCAAGAAATTATACGGCCACGTTCGGCTCGAAAAAGTTATTTCATCTTGAAGAAAATGATTTATCATTCGAACAGTGGATAAATAATTGGCAATGGCACACTATACCTGTAAGGAAGAAAATGCGACCATGAAACCGCAGTTTTCGGTAACGTATACGTCAACTAGCTATTGTTGGATCACTCATCAGGGCAGAAATTCTGATCCTCAGAAGTCCCTAGATTCATCCAGGGATGACTGTGTGATGTGGATATCTACTTACATACACATTCTTTTGAATGATTTCTACACCAACCATACATGTCAAAAGACCGATCATATATCCTTGCGCGCCAATCATATAGACCCACGCCCCATTTACAAAACCTTTACAATGCCTTCACACATCCTCAACATTTCACCTCTATCATATGAGTTGTAGTTAAAACACACTTTAGGGGGACAATAACAGATGAAGAACTTTAAATTTCTAGCAACACTTGGACTTGCAAGCTCGATTTTCCTAGCAGCTTGTGGTGGTACAGATTCAGGAAATACAGATACGGACGGAAGCAGTTCTTCCGATAAAGATACTCCTGCACTAAGCGGTAGTGTAGCAGGTGACGGATCGTCAACAGTTGCACCAATCATGGAAGCGATTGTTGAAGAATATGCACAAGCTGAAAAAGACGTTAAAGTTTCCGTAGGTGTTTCTGGTACTGGTGGCGGATTTGAGAAATTCATCGCTGGTTCAACAGACTTTTCAAATGCATCTCGTCCAATTAAAGATGAAGAGAAAACTAAGCTTGAAGAAGCAGGCGTTGACTACACTGAACTTAAAATTGCAAACGATGGTTTGACAATCGTTGTTAATAAAGAAAACACTTGGGTCGATTCACTAACTGTTGAAGACCTTAAGAAAATGTGGGCAGAAGATGGAACAGCAAAAAAATGGTCTGACATCAATCCTAGCTGGCCTGACGAAGAAATCGTCTTCTATTCACCAGGTACAGATTCTGGTACATATGACTACTTCAATGAAGTTGTCTTAGAAGATACTGACCTTGTAAAATCCGCAACACTTTCTGAAGACGACAATGTCCTTGTAACAGGCATTAAAGGCGACAAAAATGCAATCGGATTTTTCGGATATGCGTATTATGAATCAAACAAAGATGCTTTGAATGCAGTATTGATCGATGGTGTTGAACCGAACGCTGAAACAATCGAGTCCGGCGAATACACACCGTTCTCACGTCCACTATTCGTTTATGTTAGTAACGAAGCAGTAAAAGAAAAAGAAGAAGTTCGTAACTTCATGGAATTCGTTATAGACAACTCAGCAGCAATGGCAGAAGCCGTCGGTTATGTACAACTTCCTGATGCAGACTACGAAGAAGCACGTAAAACATTAGATGCTATTAAATAATAACCTAACTCTATTCAACCTATAAACATTCTCGGCTGCCCCGCATTCTAGGGGCAGCCATCACACTTTCAAGTAGGAGGTCCATCGATTGACTTCATTTAAACCGACAGAAAAGATGCGGACACGCGATGTCATTGCTGCTGCCAAGAAGAAAGAGCATTTCGGAAAAATCATTCCCCATCTCTTACTCGCTGTTACCTCTGTTGCTGTACTTGCGACATTTGGAATCATTTACACACTGCTGAAAGAAACATTCATCTTCTTTCAAGAAATAAAGATAACTGACTTCCTTTTCGGCACAGAATGGGCACCTTTCTCCAATGCTGATCAGGCATTCGGGGTACTTCCCTTAGTACTCGGTACATTAAAAATTGCAGCCGTCGCACTTCTCATCGGGGTCCCTTTCGGTCTTGCATGTGCGATTTTCCTCAGTGAATATGCATCACCCAAAGTCAAAAAATTTACCAAACCAATTATTGAATTACTGGCTGGTATTCCAACGATTGTTTACGGATTCTTCGCATTAGCAGTCGTGACACCGTGGCTTCAGTCATTCATTCCACAATTAAAGTTATTTAACGCACTAAGCGCCGGTATTGTTGTCGGTATTATGATTTTACCAATGATTATCTCACTTTCGGAAGATGCACTTTCTGCTGTTCCTAATTCATTCCGTGAAGGATCTTATGCACTTGGATCTACTAAATTTGAAACAGCTATCAAAGTCGTCTTTCCAGCAGCTATTTCTGGGATTGCGGCATCCATTATCCTTGCAGCTTCACGTGCTGTCGGCGAAACAATGATTGTTTCTCTTGCTGCCGGTTCCACACCGGTATTTAATATGGACTTTACGGGTTCCATTCAAACAATGACTTCCTATATCGTTCAAGTCGCAACTGGCGACGCAGGTTATGGTACTACAATCTATTATTCCATTTACGCTGTCGGTTTCATGCTGTTCCTGTTCACGTTCATTATGAATCGGACTGCTTTATACATCAAGACGAAATTCAGGGAGGAATACTAATATGGACCGCGTTCTCCTATCAAAAACAAATCGCCGTCTATCCAAAGACTCGGCGATGAAATGGTTGTTTGGTGCAATTGCTGCTGCAGTGCTAGGTATTACATTCTTCTTATTTTACGGTATTGGTGCAGATGGTGTCGATCGATTAAATCTTTCATTCTTTGCGAATTTCGGTTCCCGCTTCCCTGAAAAAGCGGGCATTAAAGCAGCACTTGTCGGTACACTGGCTCTCATGGCCGTTGTTATTCCGGTCTCCATGTTCTTAGGTCTGTGTTCGGCTATTTACCTTGAAGAGTATGCTAAAAAAAATAAATGGACATCTTTTATTGAAATGAATATCAGTAACCTTGCCGGAGTTCCTTCTGTCGTCTTCGGACTTCTCGGATTAACTGTTTTTGTTCGTACATTATCCCTTGGTAATAGCATCTTAGCTGCTGGATTGACGATGAGTCTGCTTATCTTACCCATTATCATTGTTGCTACTCAGGAGGCTTTAAAGTCAGTTCCGGATACACTTCGAGAAGCTTCCTACGGTATGGGTGCAACGAAATGGCAGACAATCGTCCATGTGATTATCCCATCAGCAATCGGTTCTATTTTGACAGGCAGTATCTTATCCTTCTCACGCGCTATCGGTGAAACAGCACCGCTTATTGTTCTTGGGATTCCGGTTATTGTTCAATTCTTACCAACCGGTCCACTCAGTACATTTGCAGCATTACCCATGCAAATTTACGATTGGGCAAAACGTCCCCAACCCGAATTTGCGGATACCGCTTCAGCAGGTATTATCGTCCTGATGATCTTGCTTATTACCATGAACGGAATTGCCATCTACTTTAGAAACAGATCACAAAAAAAGCTTCAAAATTGATAGGAGGATTATGATGACAAAAACACTCATCCGAACGAATACAGATGCCAAGTTACGAGTCATGAAGAATGAAAATTGGACAAAAGCGGTTTATGAAACAAACGGTTTAAATCTTTGGTATGGTACGGCGCACGCACTTAAAAATGTCGACTTGTCCATCAATGAAAAAGAAGTAACAGCAATCATCGGGCCATCTGGTTGCGGTAAATCAACTTATTTAAAAACATTAAATCGGATGGTAGAAAATGTAGGTGACGTTACGATTTCCGGTAACGTTACATTTATGGGCAATAATATCCTGGGTAAATCAATGCCTGTTGAACTGCTCCGTTCTAAGGTTGGTATGGTATTCCAAAAGCCAAATCCTTTTCCAAAATCAATCTATGAAAACGTTGCGTATGGACCTAAAATTCACGGTATTCGAAACAAAGCCATGCTAGACATTATCGTAGAAGACAGCTTGCGTAAAGCGGCTTTGTGGGATGAAGTAAAAGACCGTCTTAACAAAAGTGCATACAGTCTTTCCGGCGGTCAGCAACAGCGACTCTGTATTGCTCGCTGCCTCGCAATTGACCCGGAAGTTATTTTAATGGATGAACCGACGTCAGCATTAGATCCAGTATCCACACACAAGGTAGAAGAATTGATTCGCAATATCAAAAACGATGTGACCATTACAATCGTCACACATAACATGCAACAAGCATCGCGTATTTCTGACCGTACTGCCTTTTTCTTAAACGGTGAAATCGTAGAATGCGACCGCACTTCTACCCTATTCAGCACGCCCACTGACGAGCGTACGGATGACTACATTAACGGTAGATTTGGTTAATCATAAAGTGATACGCAATCAGTGGGGCTCATCCCCACTGTTTTTGTTTGAGATTTAAGTGGTGTTTCAAGAGGGCATCCCCCGATAATGCAGGGAAAATAGAAAAGGTCAACTGTACATTAGTGACTACTACACTAATGTACAGTTGACCTTTTTCATTCGCTTTCTAATTGAATAGCCTGTTTGTCAATTGCTGTATACGGGACAGTACATCTGCGGGTTTGAATGGTTTCATGATGTAATCGTCGGCCCCTAGCCACAAGGCCGCCTTAATATCAGAGTCGCCTGTACGCGCAGTCATCATGGAAACCAGGATGTTTTTTTCAACCTTTTCACGTTTTAATCGACTCAGGACCTCAAGCCCGTCCATTCCTGGCATAACGCCATCTAGAAGTACAATATAATGTGCTTCCGGACTATACCAATCGGCTTCAAGAAAAGTAAGCCCGTCCGAGAAAACTTGTACAGAAATATCTATGTCAGGAATCGTCCATTCCATTAGCTTCTCTTGAAGCATTATTCGGATTAACGTGTCATCGTCTACAATAATTATATGTAATTTCCGATTCACATGAGACTTTCTTTCATCAAAAATAACGGTTTGGTTACGACCCGTGCGTTTTGCTTCGTAAAGCGCTTGGTCTGCGGAAGATATGAGTTTCTCTACATCATTATCGTATGTCGCAACTCCCGCAGAAAATGTAACAGAAAAAGATTTGCCTGCTTCCTGAAAGACAATTTCATTAAATGTTGTCCGAAGTCTTTCCACAAATTTAGCGGCGTCAACGGATTCCACACCAGACAATAGTATAATGAATTCCTCTCCCCCATACCTGAACACATCATCCGTTTCCTTTTTTTCTGCCTTTAACACTTCTCCTAACTTTCGGAGTACTTCATCTCCGGTCAAGTGACCATACATGTCATTCACTTGTTTGAAATGGTCAAGATCCATCATGACACATGAGAAAGGAATAGCCGATTGGTTATACCTTTCCGTAAAAAAATGAATTCTGTTGTCAAAATGCCTGCGATTCCCTACCCCTGTGAGTCCATCCGTGTAAACCGACTTTCCAATCGACTTCCTGATTTCATCCCGGTTAAACAAGTAAGGGATGAAGACCTCGCTGTCAATCGGCTTGGCAATAAAGTCCATTGCACCTCTTTCAAATGACCGCATCTTGTTTTTCCGCGATCGATCGACGCTCGTAATCATCATCGTCACTTGCCGCGCATTGGCGGTGTCTTTTATTTGATCAAGAATTTCAAATCCACTCATATCCGGCAGCTTTAGGTCAATGAGTACAAAATTGGGACGCATTGAATAAAACTGCTCTATGCCCCTCTTACCATTCATAGCAATGATTACCTGTGCGCCCATCGTCTCAAGAAGCTCTTTCACAAAGGCAATGAACTCCAATTCACTATCGATAATCAGTACAAATGTTTCTTCGTCGAAACGGTTACGGTATACCTCTGGGAAATTGAAGTTGTCTTCTTCTCCTGTACCATCCAAAAAGCTCTTAATCCTGTTACTAAAATTCCCGAGCGATGGTACAGGAATTTTACTGTCATTTCCATATGATAAAGTTTCAAGTTGAGAAGCACAAAAGTCAGAGATTGCTTTCAATCCCAGTGTGTCTGTTGTCCCTTTTAGTATGTATAAAAAGTCATAAAGTTGACCTTCTGCAATAAAACCCAGTTTGCCCCATTTCGCTAAAGTCATCTCAATCCATTCGAGAAGCATCTGGCGAGAACTCTCTTGACTCATTGTTTTTTTGTACCCCCCTGTAGAATATTGAATCTATATTACCCAGTTATGAATATTATAGTCTATTAAATCGCCCGCAACAATTGATATCAAAATCATAGAGTCTAAATAACTCGACTACTTGGCACTCCATCAGGAGGCGGCGCATAGGATGTGATATTTCTAGTCTTCCCTTTCGGTATACTTAAATAAAAAAGGAAACACCCTAGATTTAGGTGTTTCCAATCAATTTTTCCGTTAATTATTCCGTTCCCATTTCTTCACGCACTACATCAACAATCCTGTCGACAAGGCGAACACACTCTTCTTCGTTAGGTGCTTCCACCATGACCCGGACGAGTGGCTCAGTACCAGATGGCCGTACAAGTACGCGACCGTTTCCAGCAAGCTCTTTCTCCACATCCGCTATTACTCCTGCAACACGTACATTGTCGGTTACTGCATGCTTATCCAGTACGCGTACGTTCACGAGTTTCTGTGGATATATTTTCATTTCAGCCGCTAGTTCAGATAGCTTCCGTCCAGTAATCTTCATAATGTTCACAAGTTGAAGTCCTGTGAGGAGACCATCGCCAGTCGTATTATAGTCATGGAATATAATATGACCGGATTGTTCTCCGCCCAAATTATAATTCCCTTTTCTCATTTCTTCGACAACATATCGATCTCCAACTGCGGTTTGCACACTTTTCATGCCGTGATCTGAAAGTGCTTTATAAAAGCCTAGATTGCTCATGATAGTCGATACAATCGTGCCTTGTTTCAAACGGCCTTCCGAGTTCAGATGGCGGGCAATGATGAACATGATCTGATCACCATCAACAACCTCTCCGTACTCATCTACTGCAATAAGGCGATCCCCGTCCCCATCAAACGCCAAGCCGATATTAGCACCTTTTTCAACAACGAGTTTTGCCAATACTTCTGGATGTGTTGAACCGACACCGTCATTAATATTTAAACCATTCGGCGAAGCGCCCATCGTTGTGAGGTCTGCATCAAGGTCAGCAAACACATGCGTCGCCAGTGTCGACGTAGCGCCGTGTGCACAATCGAGTACAACGTGAATTCCTGCGAATTCTTCATCGACTGTCTGTTTCAAATACTGAATGTATTTATGGCCGCCTTCAAAGTATTCCGTAATCGAACCAACTGCTGCTCCCGTCGGACGTGGCAATGTATCTTCCTGTTCATTTAACAATTTTTCAATTTCTTCTTCTTGTTCATCCGTCAGTTTGTAGCCGTCAGCACCAAAGAATTTAATGCCATTGTCTTCGACTGGATTATGTGAAGCTGAGATCATAACTCCGGCCTGGGCGTTCATGACACGTGTCAAATAAGCGACCCCCGGTGTACTGATAACCCCTAGAGTCATCACTTCAACACCCGTTGATAAAAGACCCGCAATTAGCGCATTTTCAAGCATGTGACCAGAGATACGAGTGTCCCTTCCAACAAGTACCTGTGACTTCCCTTGGAATTCTTTCGTTAACACATGCCCTCCAAATCTTCCTAGCCTAAAAGCAAGCTCCGGCGTCAATTCTTTATTTGCAATCCCACGAACACCATCGGTTCCGAAATACTTTGTCATTTTCATTCTCCTTTTCAATCCTATCCATTCAACTGAATGTCAGGCAAGTTCAATTTGCATCGTTACTTCTTTATCGGAAATTTCCCATCGTACATCTGAAGGGCCTTCTACTACTATAGGCAGAATCTGTTCCCCTTCATCCGTCGCTCCCGACGCGTCGACATAGATAGTGAAATCTGAACTCTTTAATGCATCGATTACATTTTGTTCTGCAGTGACAGTCAGTACGACTAACCCGTCTGCCGGCTTAATAAATGAACTGGTGAATTTCTCGTCCAATCCCTGTACCGCAACGCGAATATCGCGTAAATCTTTCGATGAGACTTTCACATCCTCGTCCGGCTTCGGTGTGCTAGCGGCATCATCTGTTTCTTCCAAGTCATCCGGATTGGTCTCTTCTAAATCTGATTCTGAATCCGGATTCGTTTCATTAGCCGCTACTTTTACTTTGATTTTATCCAACGACATCCCTGAAACGCCTTTAGGTTTTTTCAACTCAAGATCCAACGTTTCAGATTTCTTCACTTTAGATACATCCACATCTACGACGAATTCTTTGATTTGATCCAGCACTTTACGTGACCCGAATAAGCTAATTGATTTGTTATCAGTCGCAATAGAATCGACAGTTACACCTTCAGCGGGAGTCCCTTGCAACTTAAGTACGATTGGCACTTCTTTACTGTATTCTGCAATCTCGACTTTGACATTTACTTGTTCAGGTACAATTGTCACATTCAGCTTCGTCAAATCCTTGTCCAACACACGGACCCTGGTTTCCTGCTCGAATGTCTTGTTAATTTCTTTGTCCCCCGTAATCGAGGCTTTTACAAAACTGATGGATTCAATCACGCTCTTGGCACCTGTCACTTCGATTGTTGCTGGATCAACATCTATTTTTACAACATGGAAGTTTTCTGCAAGCAAACGCTCATTCATTTCAGGGTCAACGCGGAATGACTGTGTTATCTTTTCTTCAATAACAACGTCGATTTCCGCAGGATCAATCTGTACGTCCAGCTTTTCGGAAATGTTTTCATGTTGAATCTTGACAGTATGTTTACCCATTGGCAAACTCGACAAGTCAACCCGTAGTGTAAAGTCTTTTACTAACTTCGTTGATTGTACAATATTTGCCGGACCTTCAATTGTCATATTGACCGTTTCCGGTACTCCGGTGACAACAAGGTTTTCGTTGTCATAATATACTTCTACATTCACGTCACGAATGCTGTCTCTCGCATCCCCAACCGCTTTGCCATTGGAGTTCTCTTCCGCTTGCACGAAGAAGAAAAAGATGAGTGCAAGGATTAAGGCTGTGGAGCGAAGAAACCATGGTCTATCCATAAACTTATCCATTAGTTCTCCTCCTCCACTTCCAGATAGAAGATTCTTTCAGTTCAGGAGTTGAACCGAACCACACTCTTTTCAGTCGTTCTTCAAACTCCTCCATTCCAAGATTCCGATCAATATCTCCATTCGCAGTTAAACTGATCGCGCCCGTTTCTTCCGACACGATAATTGTCACGGCATCCGTTACTTCACTAATTCCGATTGCCGCTCTATGTCGAGTCCCGAGCTCTTTTGAAATGAACGGGCTCTCTGACAATGGTAAGTAACAGCCTGCCGCCGCAATTCGGTTACGCTGTATAATCACTGCACCATCATGGAGTGGCGTATTCGGGATGAAAAGGTTGATAAGAAGTTCCGAGCTAATCGCGGAATCCATACGAGTACCGGTTTCAATATATTCACTTAACCCCGTTTCCCTTTCAATGGAAATGAGTGCACCAATTCTACGTTTAGCCATATAGCTAACCGATTTCATGATTGCTTCAACGAGACGTTCCCGCTCTTCCTCTTCCTGTATATTTGTCCGAGCGAATAGTCGTCCTCGTCCCAGTTGTTCAAGTCCACGCCTGAGCTCAGGTTGGAAGATGATGATGATTGCCAAAAATCCGAACGGGAGTACTTGATCCATTAAAAATCTGAGCGTATCAAGACCGAAAATGTCTGTCAGAAATCGAACGATGATAATCACAAATATCCCTTTTAAAAGTTGAACGGCTTTCGTTCCTTTTATAATCGTAATCAGTTTATAAAAAACAAACCAGACTAGAAGCACATCTATGATATTAATAAGTGCCGCTACTGGACTGAAATCAATTAATTCTTGCCATTTGGGCATGTGCTCCGCCTACCTTCACAAACAGTTTCTTATGCGTACAGTATAGCATAACAGTACTCGACTGTCTTTCCTCACAACACACAAAGAGCGACCGTCCCTGCTCGCGGCAGTAGCATCGGTCGCTCTGTTTACTCCCCGTCTTGGTTCTTTTCAGTTGACGCTGGGATGATTGCCTTGGCTGTTTCTTTCATTTTGTACCATAGCCAATCAAAGACTTTATCAATCTCCTCATTCTTGCCTGTTACAACCGCCGTAGAGGCCATATATTTAGAACCCCTAATAACGGTTACATCACCATCTACTTTTCCATCAATTCGGAGCGTACCGTTTTTAACAACAATATCCCCTTCAATGGTTTCCCCAGCAGGAACGAGTACCGTTTGTCCCTCAACGATTAGATTCGGTTGTTTTGTCACTGAAAATTGCTGTTCATTCCCATAACTTGAAAAAAGCGTTGCGCTCATCAAGACGAAAAATAGGGCAGCAGCCGCAAATAGTGGATGTTTTCGCAACCAGCGCTGAGCACCTGCTTGGGACTTTTCTTTTGGAAGACGCGCCATGACAGCGTCAACAAATTTATCTGGTGCTTTTATTTGAGCAGCACTTCCTATAAAAGCAATGGACTCGGTTAACCCATTCATAATTTCTCTACATTCTGAGCAGCTATCTAAATGTTCTTTCAACTGCCGCTCTTCATCGCGGCTAATGTCGCCATCTAAATACGCGTGCATAAAGTGAACGATTTGTTCCGGACACGTATTCATATTATTCCCTCCTACATGGTACCCATCTGTTTCCGAAGTACTTCCCGCCCTCTATGAACACGGGTCTTTACGGTCCCTAAAGGTAGCCCTAAAATGTCACCAATTTCTTGCAGCGGTAATTCTTCGATATATCTTAAAATGATGACAGAACGATATTTATCCGGGAGCCTACCAATTTCATAATGGATACGTTGCTGTAATTCCATTCTTTCAACTTCATCTTCCGGAAGTTCGTCCGTTGCAGCAAGTTGCGAATACATATTCAGACCATCCGTACCTGGTACATTAGCATCAAGATAATAAGCAGGTTTCTTTTTGCGGATACGATCGATGCATAGATTCGTTGCAATTCGAAACAACCAAGTTGAAAACTTCCGCTTTTGGTCAAATGTATGAATATTGATATATGCACGGACAAATGCTTCCTGTGAAATATCTTCCGCCTCTTGCGCATTTCCGAGCATCCTGTAACACACTTGGTACAAGCGATGCTGAAATAACGTTACGATCTCCTCAAATGCATTTTGATCGCCTTTCAGAACTTCATTTATTCGTTTATTGATTAGTTCATCCAATGTTTTTCATCCTCCGCTCTATGCGGCTGTCCCTTCTATACGTTTGAAGGTGGCGACAGGTTTCATTTTTTATATTAATTTTATTTTACCAGAGTTTACTAAATACTTCCTCCATTAATGGAAATAAGAAAAAGAGCCCATCTTAGGAGCCGGATGGGCTTTCAATACCGATTAAAGTAGCTTTTCTCCAAACAATGAACCCATTAAACCTACTGCAACATCAGCAGTTTTATTTCCTTCGTCAAGAATTGGATTTACTTCTACGAATTCGGCGGAAGTAATTATTCCTGAGTCTTCCAGCATCTCCATTGCCAGGTGGCTTTCTCTGTAACTAATGCCACCCGGCACAGGCGTCCCGACTCCCGGTGTGTATAACGGATCCAATCCATCAAGATCCAGGGACAAGTGGACACCGTCAACTTCATGTGAGCGTAAGTAAGCGATGGCTTCTTCCATCACTGTTGTCATTCCGTAACGGTCTATTTCGTGCATTGTGAAAACTTTAATACCCGATTCCTTAATCAATAGACGTTCTTCAGGATCAACCGAACGCGCACCAATAACGACAATGTTTTCCGGTTTAATTTTTTGCCCTTTACTATGTATATTGACGAGACTTTCATGTCCAAGGCCTACGCTTACAGCAAGAGGCATCCCATGGATATTGCCGGATGGTGAGATTTCAGCTGTATTAAAATCAGTATGCGCATCATACCAAATTACACCAAGGTTGTTGTACTTACTTGCAAGACCCGCCAATGTACCGATTGCAATGCTATGATCCCCTCCTAAAACGAGTGGGAATCGACCTGCATCCAAGACTTCAGCCACTTTCATCGCAAGATCTGTGGTCGCTTGTATGACTTCGTCTAAATTCTTCAAATTCGTATCCTTATGTTTTTTCTGTTCCACAACACTTACACGGATATTTCCTTCATCCGTCACCTCATGCCCTATCGATTCCATTCTATCAACAATGCCTGCATATCGAATTGCGCTTGGACCCATATCTACTCCACGACGACTCTGTCCAAAATCGAGCGGAACACCTATTATCGATATATTTAAACGTTTCATGACAAGTACCTCCCCCTTTTCTATATATCTATTGTAAGTCTACAATAAGGTTTGGCTCAACTCGACAAATAACTGAATAATTATTCGTTTCTATCTACTTTTTCCATTAACTTTTCACACACATCTGGCGGGGTAGGTTTACTGAAATAATACCCCTGCCCTTCACGACATCCCAAATTCTTCAAAATAGTCACTTGTTCTTCTTGCTCAACGCCTTCAGCAACGACGTTCAGACCAAATGTATCCGCAAGTGTTACAATGGCCTTGACAATTGCAAGGCTGTCTTCATTCATATGTATATCCCGTACGAAAGACATGTCAATTTTCACTGTATCCACAGGCAATTCTTTAAGGTAACTGAACGTGCTATAGCCCGTCCCAAAATCATCAATGGATACTGTAATACCTAAATCCCTTATTCCCCTAATTCTCTCTTGCATGTCTTGCCTATCCGCAAACGCACTTTCCGTTAATTCAATTTCGATTAAATTCGCGGAAAGGCCAGTTTCATCGAGTATCATTTTTACGGTTTTGACAATCTCCGGTTCTTCCAATTGGACGGCGGACATATTGACAGCAATCGGTAAAGGCGCATATCCTCGTTCCTGCCACTCCATCGCCTGCCTGCACGCTTGTCGTAGCACCCATTCTCCCAAAGGAATGATGATTTTCGTTTCTTCCGCGACCGGGATGAACTTATCTGGCGAAATCCTGCCGAGATCCGGATGATTCCACCGTACGAGTGCTTCAACGCCCACTAATTTTCCAGTCTTCAAGTTTACCTTAGGTTGATAATCTAAATGCAATTGACCGAGAACAACACTTTTTCTCAACTCATTCTCCAATAAAATTCGTTCCAAGGTATTGGACGCCGTGCCGTGTTGATAGACTTCAACGCCACCGCCGCCATTCGCTCTTGCGATGGATAGGGCTTTTTCCGCTTTTATCCTCAGTTCAGAAGACTTTTTAGCATGCTCAGGATAAAGAGCGATGCCAAAACTAAATGAAAGTGTATGCTGCTGATCCATTACTTCAATCGGCTCCTCCAGCAATTGTTGCAATTCTCGTGTGAGCTGTTCTGCATGTGCTGCATTTCGTATATTCTTTAGAAGTATTGCAAACTCGTCACCCGAAATCCTGCCAACAACTTGTTCTCCTTGGAGGCTATCTTTTAATCTCTTTGCAACAACAGACAAAACATAGTCACCTGCCTCATAACCAAGTGAATTATTGACATAGCGTAGTCGATCGATATTTAGATAGACAATTGCCAGATTTGTACGATGTTCCTTAGACTTCTCTACTTCTTCTAGCAGTATTTTCCTAAAAGAAGTCCGGTTCGGCAAATCTGTTAATTGATCATTGTAAGCCAGTTTCCGTACCAGTTGTTCCGACTCTTTACGCGCTGTGATGTCATAGCGAATTGAAATGTATTGATAAGGGTTTCCTTTTTCATTCAGAAACGGAACGATTGTCGTATCCACCCAATAATGTGAACCGTCTTTAGCTTTATTACAGATTTCACCGCGCCAGTTATTCCCGCAACCTATGGTGCCCCACATATCCTTGAAAAACGCACGCGTATGATAACCTGAGTTAATAATCCGGTGGTTGGCACCAACAAGCTCTTCAACGCTGTACTGTGCTATTTTTGTAAATAGCGCATTGACATAGACTATCTTGCCAGTGCGATCTGTAATGGCCACGATGGCTGACTGATCAAGTGCATAGGCTATATCTCTGAGCATTTTTTCCGGACTGTGACTGCTATCATGACGTATTAAATCGTCTATCATTTTATTATTTTCTGGCATACAATCACTTCTCTCTAAGGTTTCCTTTACAATTCGACACAATACTTTTCAATAGTGTATATTAAATGAATGCTAAAGTGCTAGACTGAAATGAACTTAAACATGAAACAAAAAAACCCTTCTCAAATTTCCAGAAGGGTTTAATAAAGCTATTTGGATTTCACATGGTTTTGGTAAAGCAAAAAAAAATGGCTGGGGTAGCTGGATTCGAACCAACGAGTAACGGAGTCAAAGTCCGTTGCCTTACCGCTTGGCTATACCCCAATGGTAGAAGGATTACTCTTTTAAACGCTTTGTGTAAATAATTCAAGGTAAACTCTTTTTAACACTTTGTGTTCTAAGTTCGAGGTAAACTCTTTTCAACACTTTGTGTTGAAAAAGTTTTGGTGGTGGGGGGCAGATTCGAACTGCCGAACCCGAAGGAGCGGATTTACAGTCCGCCGCGTTTAGCCACTTCGCTACCCCACCAAGTATAGTATAAAGAATTAAGTTTTAAACCTAACAAATTAGATTTAAGTACTTAAGGTAAACTAATTTCACTACAACGTAATGAAAAAGTTTTAATGACCCCTACGGGATTCGAACCCGTGATACCGCCGTGAAAGGGCGGTGTCTTAACCGCTTGACCAAGGGGCCTCATTAAATAATAACTTTCAACTAAGTGTTACTAGTCGTAATAATTATAATTTGCGGCGCATTCCTGCGTCTTCTTACTCCAGTCCTAATGAAGATGAAGATATAGTTATAGGAACAAGAACTTCTCTGGAGCTTCCAGCCGGAATCGAACCGACGACCTCTTCCTTACCATGGAAGCACTCTACCTACTGAGCTATGGAAGCATATGGCTCCGCAGGTAGGACTCGAACCTACGACCGATCGGTTAACAGCCGATTGCTCTACCACTGAGCTACTGCGGAATAATTAAGTATAGACGTTATTGCCATTACGACAAATTCCATTATAACAAGAAGAAAATATATATCAAGTCTTTTTTAAAATTTGTTTGTTTGCTTGTTCCCGACAGCAACTTTTATATATTACCACATCTTTTTCATATTAGTCAACTGTCTTTCATAAAGTATATTATACATTGTTTAAAGGGGACAACATATGAGAAACAAATACTTCTTCACCGCTATCGTCTGCTGTGCGCTTCTCCTGCTCCTCCCTGCCTTACCTAAACAGATGTCCTTAGTATCTGTCTTCCGAGTAACGGAGGAACCTGCCGTAATCGTACGCGGTACTAGCGGCTCTGCACTAACCGTGAATATTTCATTTGGAGATAGTGAAGTCGAGCAGTGGTTCCAGGAATTAGGTAAACCTTATCCACTCATTTTTGTAGATATGAAGTGGGCTGATCGCTTCCCTGAAACTGTACAGCTTATCAAAGAAAAAAATATTCCAGTCGGACTTCTTGGGGACGAAGGAATGGCCTACGAACAAAATACACCATTGTTCATTGATCAGCTAGAGCGTTTTGAAAAAACATTCGGTGTTAAACCTCTTTGGTTCCGAACGCGTGATGAAGTATTTCCAGTAGCATTACATAACATGCTCTGGGAGGCGGAAATTAATGCTCTTGGTTCATCTGTAGTTTGGCGAGGTGGTGATCTTCCACCAGTTACTAAAGGGGAAATTCTATCTATTCCCCACCATCGTGAAGATCGTATAAATTTAGCCGAATTGAAGAAACTAAACAAAGATCGAACATTTATTTCGGTGGAAACAATGCTATTTGAAACAAAAGTGAAGGTTAAGAAGATACCCAAATGAACATTTCGGTTGTATTATACCCCGAATTTTAAAAAACAGTACAGTTCGCCAAATGGGCTACTGTACTGTTTTTCATTTTGTTTTGGATGCCTTTTGAGCATTCTGGACTTTACGGCGTGCTTTTTTGCGTTCTTCAAGTTTCGCCTTATCTTCATCTGACTGCCTGTTGTACTTTGGAAGCACAAGAAGTTGATAAGCATTTACCGCAAGAAGTGGGAATAGCAACATTGTTACCCATGAATCGATATTTCCTGAACGTACCATCAGTGCGGGTAACCATTCAAGCGTTGTAATAACAATCATGAAAAACAGTGCTGGAATAAGTGTATATTTCTTTGTCCATTTCGCCTTAAAATAAGCCGTTATAGCCGATACAGCCACAAGTGTTACCAGCAATCCAAGATATAACATTGTTCGTCCTGTTTCACCCGTCGTCAATTGGAACCTGAAGAAGATGAGATCAAATAATACTATCGCAATGATTAGAAGCTGAACCCAGTTCCATAAAGTAAGTGTTTTGAAGATATTTACACCGAATTGATGAATTGTCAAATAAGCAAAAAAGCCCATTTGTGCGACAACGCTCATGGTGAAACCTAGAAAAATTAACCATAGAAATGCACCTATGAATTGCCCGTACTCACCATTCGTTAAATATCCAGAAAAGAATTCCCAGCGGATAATAAGTCCTGCAATCCCCGTTACGAATCCTCCGATTAATAGTGCTGTAAAAAAGAATTTTACCCAATTTCGTATAGTCACGATAGTGTTCCTCCGTTTTTATTACTTCCAATAGTGTAACAACGTTTTCACGAAAAATCTATTTCATTAAACGTTTCATGCATATTTATCGTTGGATTGTGAACAATAAATGAAAATGCTTGTGGAAGGGAATTTGATTTCCATGAAAAAAAGAGTCCTACTACTATTATTTACAGCTTTTCTGCTGACAGCGTGTGGAGCGCAGCCGACAGCTCCAACATACGATGAAATGAAGAAAATGATGACCGATTCACTTCAGACGGAGGACGGAAAGAAAGCGGTTCGGCAAATGTTTGCTGACCCCGAATTCAAAGAACTGCTTATCTTGGAGCAACCTGTAGTAAAGAAATCCGTTGAAGACACGCTTCTTTCTAAAAAAGGAGAAGACTTTTGGAAAAAGACATTTGAAGATCCAAAATTCAACGAAAGTTTTGCTAAAAGTGTAAAAGAGCAGCAGCAAGAAATCATGAAGCAATTAATGGATGATGCTTCGTTCCAAAAACAAATGGAAGAATTTTTCTCCCAACCAGACATGTTAAAACAGCTGGAAACAGTTACACAATCGGCAAATATGAAAAAGCATCTCGAAAAGGTCGTTCAAGAAACAATTAACAGCCCGTTAATGCAAACGAAGTGGCAAGAGCTCATTTTAAAAGCCGGGGATCCAAAAGCGGAAGAAAGTGGCGGTGGCAGTGGTGGTGGTGGCGGCGGTGGTGGCGAATCTGAGAAAAGCAAAAGTGGAGGAGGCCAATAGCCTTCTCCACTTTCTCTGTTTTTCACTTTTCTGTTTTTGTAATAATAGTTGCCGCGATGTCCATGTAGATTTTTCCAATAGCATGGTCTTCTGCATAGACTGAAGGAGCAAAGTCTTCTTCATCCCAGTCTGGTTGACCTAGTGGAATCTGGCCTAACAACTCTGTGCGGAGTTCCTCGGCCAGCTTCACACCGCCGCCCTGTCCAAATACAAATTCACGTTCACCTGACGCTTTTGATTGGAACCAAGACATATTTTCAATAACTCCGAGCAATTCATGATCTGTTTGAAGCGCCATCGCTCCTGCACGCGCAGCCACAAATGCAGCTGTGGGATGCGGAGTCGTCACGACGATTTCTTTAGAAGTCGGAATCATTTGATGGATATCGAGTGCTACATCTCCTGTGCCGGGTGGCAAGTCGAGAAACAGGTAATCGAGATCCCCCCATTCAACGTCACGGAAGAATTGGTCAAGCGCTTTCCCCAGCATCGGGCCACGCCATACTACAGGCGCATTATCTTCAACGAAAAAACCCATCGAAATAACCTTGACACCAAGTCGCTCCACCGGGATTATCCGATCACCGCGAACCACTGGTAAATCAGTTACGCCCATCATATCAGGAACGCTGAATCCGTAAATATCCGCATCAATTAAACCGACTTTTTTCCCAAGCCTAGCTAGCGCTACAGCAAGGTTTACCGACACAGTCGACTTTCCTACGCCTCCTTTACCAGAAGCTATTGAAATGAATTCTACGTTACTCAATGGGGACAGAATATCTTGAGCTTCCGATTCTGTCACTTTTCCACGGAACTGTTCTAGCACCTCTGCCGGTAATTCTTCGAAACGGATACCGACGGAATCGGCTCCTGCTCCTTTCAATGTATCGACAACTTGCGTTTGAAGACCCATTTGTTCGGCTGTGTTAATTTTTGCGATTGCGAGCTTGACACTGACATGTTTTTTCTCAGGCTTGATCGTCACGCCAATAATTCCACTCGTCTCCGCAAGCGTTTTATGTAAAAATGGATCTTTCAACTGTCCCAATAACTCACGTACTGCTTGTTCGTTCATCAATATAGACACCCCTTGGAGGTTAATTAATTCTTCCCCAAGTATAACATAGTATTCTGTTTTCAAGGATTGTTTTCAGCTCACCTTTCGTCCGCAGTATGAAACTCTATAATGCCTTCAGTTATTGCATTAGCCACTTTTCCTTGATACGCAGGATCTGTCAATAGAGCTCGTTCTTCGTTATTAGAGATAAAACCCGTTTCTACGAGGACTGCCGGAGTTGGTACTTTTTTCAACAAATAGACACCCTTTATCGCCATCGCAACCCTTTCCGTGTTTTTCAAATTCGTTCTAAATGATTCTTGAATTGATTTCGCCAAAAATTCACCGTTCGGATCTCCTTCGGGGTGATAGAACACTTGGGAACCGCGCCACTTTTCTTGGGGTATGGCATTTACATGCACACTGATGAACATATCCGGAGTTTCTTTAATCGCGATACTTTCCCTTAATTGCAAATCCGCCATTTTACGTTGCCTTATGGTTCCAAACGTTTCTTGCGGTGCATGTTCAGCCAAAGCATCACCGTCTTTCATCCGCGTCATGATAACAGTTGCCCCTTTCTTTTCAAGACGCTTTTTCAATTCATGTGAAATACTCAGAGTGATGTCACGCTCTACAACGTCTTCAAATGAAGCTCCTCCGTCCAATCCTCCGTGTCCAGGATCAATAAGAATCTTTACACCCCCGAGTTCTGCAGGCATGAAAAAGTTTCGATCAGACGAAGCATTCACCCCATACAGGACAACCACGAGAGAACATACAAAAAGCAAACAAATTACCAACCACCGTTTCATAGGGACACCGCCTTTTTCCCCACTATACGCAGGAATGCCGGCGGATATGTCCCACTTGAGACTGACGGAGATAAAATTGAAAGAGATAAAAAAAAGAGGAAACCAGTAAAGGTCCCTCTCAAAACTTACTTATTCAGTCGCGCCTTCCCATTCGAGCATGCCGCCTACCATATTTGTTACATCATAGCCTTCATCACCCAGGAACTCCGCTACACGCCCGCTACGGCCGCCTGAACGACAAATGAGTATGTATGGCTTAGACCTATCTAACTCGTCCATACGGATCGGTACATCACCTAGAACGATGTGTTTTGACCCTGGTATCATTCCTACCGCTACTTCATCCGCCTCACGCACATCTATCAGGTTGAACTGTTCACCTTTCTCCAAACGTTCCTGTAACTCGGTTGTTGTGATCTCTTTCATAAAAATCATCCTTTCCCTTTTTCTATGTCTATACTTTAACACAGAAAAGCCCTTTTCCACGAATGGAGAAGGGCTTTTCTTAAATGCAATATTAACGTTTTGAGAACTGTGGTGCACGACGTGCGCCTTTAAGACCTGGTTTTTTACGTTCTTTCATTCTTGAATCACGCGTAAGAAGTCCTGCTGATTTAAGAGCCGCGCGGAAGTCAGGATCTACTGAAAGTAGAGCACGTGCAACTCCGTGACGGATTGCGCCAGCTTGTCCTGTGTATCCTCCGCCATCAACGTTTACAAGGATATCGTAGCTTCCAAGTGTTTCCGTTACTACGAGTGGTTGTTTGATGATTTCGCGAAGTGTTGCGAATGGTACGTAGTCTTCTACGTCACGTTTGTTGATGGTAATAGTGCCATCTCCAGGAACTAGACGTACACGAGCTACTGAGCTTTTACGACGGCCTGTGCCGAGATATTGTACTTGTGCCAAGTTATTTCCTCCTCTTAATTAACCGCGAAGTACGAATACTTCTGGTTGTTGTGCTGCGTGCGGGTGATCCGGTCCAGCGTATACGTTAAGTTTTCTGTATGTTTGACGGCCTAAAGGACCTTTTGGAAGCATTCCTTTAATTGCAAGTTCAAGCATTTTTGTAGGGTAGTTTGTACGCATCTCAAGAGCCGTACGTTGTTTCATGCTGCCCGTGTAACCTGAGTGACGGTAGTAAATTTTGTCTTTCAATTTGTTACCTGTAAGATGTATTTTTTCTGCATTGATGATGATGACATGGTCACCTGTATCAACGTGTGGTGTGAACGTAGGTTTATGTTTGCCGCGCAAAAGTGATGCAACTTCAGAAGCAAGACGACCAAGCGTCTGTCCTTCAGCGTCGACAACGAGCCATTTACGCTCTACTTCGTGACCTTTAGCCATGAATGTTGTACGCATAATTTTATCCTCCTAAATGAATATCTATTCGTTCCCGTTTTCTCTATCCCTAAACACAATTTTACCTTCCGGGGCTTCTTTGTGGGGTTATTAGAAATACCATTACTCATCTTATCCCGAATACCACATAAAGTCAAGCATCTTTTCTAAATACACCAGGAAAAGTTGCCTCAGTCTTGATAGCTTACATTTTCAAGGTACAAACCGTGTGCTGGTGCGGTTTTGACGTTGGCTTTTCGACTGTGAGATTCGAGTATCTGCTTGACGTCATCAGACGTCTTCCAACCGTTGCCCACAACAAGAAGCATACCTGCAATACTCCTAACCATATTATATAAAAACCCGTCACCTTCAATGGTCATGATGAGGTATTCACCTTTTTTTTCAAGTGTTAGCTGCCTCACCGTTCGGACTTTATTGGTCGTAGCGGTTTTTGAAGAACAGAAGCTTGTAAAGTCATGCGTCCCAATAAAATGATTCGCAGCAATTTTCATTGCTTCTATATCAGGATGTGACCTGCCTAAATGAACAGAAAAGTTACGCTCAAATGGACTATGCACCTCGCTATAAGACCACTTATAGACATACGTCTTTCCAGTAGCAGAATAGCGGGCATGAAAATCTTCACTAACATAATCAGCTTGAATAATTCGTATATCTGTTGGAAGTAGAACATTCAACGCCAGTTGCCAGCGATCTGTCGGTAGTGACAGCGGAGTATCAAAATGAATGACTTGTCCTGTTGCATGAACACCGGAATCCGTCCTTCCACTTGCGACTGAAAAGATTTCCTTGTCCTTATGCATTTTCACAAGCGCCTTGTCTATTTCCGACTGCACCGTCCGCATACCCGGCTGTACCTGATACCCGGCGAAATGAGTACCATCATACGAAATTATCGCTTTCACACGCTTCCTATCCATTTACACGCCCCCTATGCCCTGAGTAGGAAGAGGACGACAATGAGAACGGCGAGTAAGCACATAATGGTTGTATCGCGCCAATGCCACTTCAACAGTCGGTACCTCGTCCTACCTGCGCCTCCACGATAGCCGCGGACTTCCATAGCGACTGCAAGGTCTTCAGCACGCTTAAACGCACTCACGAAGAGAGGAACAAGCAAAGGAATGACCGAACGGATTCGCTGCTTAATGGAGCCGGTGCTAATGTCCGAGCCCCTCGCCAATTGCGCTTTCAATATCTTATCCGTCTCATCCATCAATGTTGGAATGAAACGAAGTGAAATAGACATCATCAGTGCCAACTCATGTACAGGCAATTTAAACCGCTTGAATGGACCCAGTAGATCTTCCATCCCATCCGTTATTGAAATCGGCGATGTTGTCAGCGTCAGTATAGACGTGAGTAAAACGAGTACTAGAAAACGAATTGAAATGAAAATCCCTTGTCTTAATCCTTCTTCATAAATTTTAATGAATTTCCAGTCAACGAGCAAGGCTCCCTCTTTCGTGAAAAGAACATGCATGAGAAAGGTGAAAATAATTAGAAATAAAATGGGCTTTAAGCCGTTGAGAAGAAAATAAAGGCGTATTCTTGAACTGAAGATAACTAACACAGTAAATCCTAATAATAAAGCATAGGTCACTGCATTATTTGCAAGGAACACGCCAATGATAAATAGAAAAACAAATGACAGTTTCGAACGTGGATCGAGCTTATGAATAAATGAATTACCCGGGATAAAACGACCGAAGATCATTTTCTCTAGCATTAACGGCCACCTTCTTCCGCAGCGACAGTCGCAATCGCTTTTGCAAGCTGTTCTTCCGTAAGTGCCAGAGCATTAAGCGGACGGCCAATTAACTGTTCAATATCTCGCTGAAACTTTACTGAACGCGGTAAACCGAGCCTGAAGGATGATAGTATCCCTTCATCTTCGAAAACTTTTTGCGGGCTGCCCGACAAGACTGAAGTTCCATCATGCATAACGATGATATTATCCGCATAACGTGCAGCATCCTCCATACTATGTGTGACCAGGATTGTCGTGAGGTTTTCCTCAGTATGCAGGCGATTAAATAACTCCATGATTTCACGGCGACCGCGCGGGTCAAGACCCGCTGTGGGTTCATCCAAAACGAGTACTGACGGTTTAAATGCTAGTACACCGGCAATCGCAACTCTGCGCATCTGGCCACCTGACAAATCAAAAGGAGACTCCTGTGCAACTTCTGCTGGCAAACCCAGCAATTTTATCAATTCATGTGCTCTTCTTCTAGCTTCTTCTTCAGGTACACCAAAATTCATAGGACCGAACATGATATCTTTCTCAACCGTCTCTTCAAAAAGTTGATGTTCAGGGAACTGGAATACAATTCCTACACGACTACGGACTTCTTTCAAACCTCTTGCCTTCGTGCCTGCAGAAATCGTAGTATCACCTATTTTCACTACACCTTCTGAAGGCTTTAGCAAACCATTCAAATGCATAAGTAGAGTCGACTTTCCAGATCCAGTATGCCCAATTATGGCTGAGTAGGAACCCGATGGGATTGTCGCATTAACATTGTGCAAAGCCCTCTTTTCAAAAGGAGTGTCTTTCCCATACAAATACCCTACTTGCTGAAGTGAGATGTCCATAATTCATTCACCAACTCTTCTTCTGTCATATGCTCACCAGTAATCTCCATCCCAAGCTCCCGCAACATTCCCGAAACCCGCAATGCAAATGGCAAGTCAAGACCTATTTCCTCAAGCTCCGCACCTTTGGCAAATATCTGCTCAGGCGTCCCAACTGACAAGACTTTTCCTTTGTTCATGACAATAATGCGATCTGCAAGAAGCGCTTCTTCTAAGTCGTGTGTAATCGAAATAACGGTAAGACCCGTCTTACGCTTTAATTCTTCAACTAGATGAATGACTTCATTACGTCCTTGCGGATCAAGCATCGACGTTGCTTCATCCATAATTAGTAGTTTCGGATGTAAAGCGAGCGCTCCTGCAATGGCAACGCGTTGTTTCTGTCCGCCTGAGAGATGGTGCGGCTCATGATCTAGGAATTCACTCATATTAACCTGCTTAAGTGCTTCATGAACTCGAGTAACCATTTCATCATAAGGGACACCATTGTTTTCCAATGCAAATGCAACATCATCTTGGACTGTTGAACCGACAAACTGATTATCTGGATTTTGAAAAACAAAACCCATCTGGGAACGAATCCCCCATAAATTCTCTTCTGTCAGTTTTTCATTGAATAAATTGACATTCCCTTCATCAGGGAACAGTAGTCCAATCATCATTTTAGCAAGTGTCGACTTACCTGAACCGTTATGGCCGACAATTGCTATCCATTCATCGTCATGTACCGTAAATGTCACGCCATCGATTGCTTTTTTCGTCTCCTCATTCTCACTTTGATAAGAATAAGATATATTATCCATCGACAGAATTTCCTTCATCGCCTTCCACCTCCGGCTACATTCACAGTATGTATACTACTAAGGATCCCCTGCAAGTTGACAGGGAATCCCATTTATAAAATTTAGACATTTAATTTTGGATAAAAAAAAGCGCGCACCTCATCCGAAGAAATGCGCTCATATCTATGACTGTTCCAGGTGCTCAATCCGGAACCGCGGATGAGGTGCGTAGAGCTAGACCAGACGTTAAAAACGACGATCGTAACACTCAGCTTTTAAAGGTGTCGTATAAATTTTTAAAAAAAGGGTGCGGCTCTGGGTACGCCAGACACACCCTCTGAAGATTTACTTAAGTACTCTTTCGGTGAAAATTCACCAAAGGCTATACTTGAGTTATCATTCGCATTCATCGCTCTACTTAAAAAAGAGAAGACTACTGCTGAATGTTGTTAAACGAGTTCGATAACAACGACAGGTGCTCCGTCGCCGCGACGAGGTCCCATTTTCATGATACGTGTATATCCACCTTGACGCTCAGCGTAGCGTGGAGCGACATTATCAAAAAGTTTTTGGATTGCGAAGATTTCTGTCTCTTTGCCCTCATCGTCCGTCAATGTAACGAGTTCACGACGGATGAATTGTGCAACTTGTCGACGTGCATGCAAGTCTCCACGTTTTCCAAGCGTAATCATTTTCTCAACAACTGAACGCAATTCTTTCGCACGAGCTTCTGTCGTTTGAATACGTTCGTGGATGATAAGATCTGTAGCTAGGTCGCGAAGCATTGCTTTACGTTGTGAACTTGTACGTCCAAGTTTTCTGTATCCCATAGAAGTTTCCCTCCTTCAATCTATAAATTCGCTCAATCTTCCGTGCGTAACTCCAGGTTAAGCTCGTCCAACTTCGCTTTCACTTCTTCAAGTGATTTACGTCCGAGATTTCGTACTTTCATCATTTCATCCTCTGACTTGGTAGCAAGTTCAAGAACTGTATTGATGCCAGCACGTTTTAGGCAGTTGTATGATCTAACTGAAAGGTCGAGTTCTTCAATCGTCATCTCAAGCACTTTTTCTTTCTGATCTTCCTCTTTTTCCACCATGATTTCAGCAGTTTGTGCTTCATCTGTCATACCGACAAATATATTCAGATGCTCCGTCAAGATTTTCGCCCCGAGTGAAACAGCTTCTTTAGGACCGATGCTGCCATCTGTCCAAACATCAAGTGTTAATTTATCGAAGTTTGCCATTTGACCAACCCGAGTATTTTCCACTTGGAAGTTAACGCGTGAAACAGGAGTATAAATGGAGTCGATTGGAATAACGCCAATTGCGAGATCCTCACGTTTGTTTTGATCAGAACGTGCATAACCACGTCCACGTACAGCATACATACGCATGCGCAAGTGTCCGTTTTTACCAAGAGTCGCGATAGGAATTTCAGGATTCAACACTTCTACGTCACTATCATGTGTAATGTCCGCAGCTGTGACGACTCCTTCGCCTTTCACGTCTATCTCAATCACTTTCTCTTCATCTGAATAGATTTTAAGAGCCAGTTTCTTCACGTTCAAAATAATTGTTGCGACGTCTTCGACGACACCTTCAATTGTTGAGAATTCATGAAGCACGCCATCAATCTGAATCGATGTAACGGCAGCCCCTGGCAGTGAGGATAGAAGGATGCGGCGTAGGGAATTCCCCAAAGTATTTCCGTATCCACGCTCAAGTGGTTCGATGATGAACTTACCGAACTTGATGTCTTCGCCGATCATAACTGTTTCAATCTTTGGTTTCTCAATCTCGATCATTCATTTACCCTCCTTCAAAACGTCAAATGTATTGGCCGTTCCATATTGAAATCGATTATCATAGACGGCAAATTGCAATCGCACAATCATTTTTGACAAAAATTGTGTTTCTCAATCATATGGAGTAAAAGCCATTATACACGACGGCGTTTTGGCGGGCGGCATCCGTTATGTGGAACCGGTGTTACGTCTCTAATTGCAGTAACTTCAAGTCCTGCAGCCTGTAGTGAACGAATTGCTGCTTCACGTCCAGCTCCTGGACCTTTAACAGTAACTTCCAACGTTTTCAGACCATGCTCCATTGATGTTTTAGCAGCTGTTTCAGCAGCCATTTGTGCAGCAAATGGAGTTGATTTACGAGACCCTTTAAAGCCTAGTGCACCTGCACTTGACCAAGACAATGCGTTTCCTTGCATATCTGTAATTGTAACGATTGTGTTATTGAACGTTGAACGGATATGTGCAATCCCGGATTCAATATTCTTTTTCACACGACGTTTACGAGTTTGTTGTTTACGTGCCATGTTAAGAAGATACCTCCTTTACCTATTATTTTTTCTTGTTCGCTACTGTCCGTTTTGGACCTTTACGAGTACGTGCGTTGTTTTTCGTGTTTTGTCCACGAACGGGCAAGCCACGACGATGACGGATTCCACGGAAGCTACCGATTTCCATCAAACGTTTGATGTTAAGGGAAGTTTCACGTCGAAGATCACCTTCAACTTTAAGTGTGTCCATTTGTTCACGGATTTTATCGAGCTCAGCGTCTGTAAGATCGCGAACACGCGCGTCTTCAGAGACTCCAGCTGCTGCCAATACTTTCTGAGCAGTTGTTTTTCCGATTCCGAAAATGTAAGTTAATGAAATGACTACGCGCTTATCGCGCGGAACGTCTACACCAGCAATACGTGCCATATATATTGTGCACCTCCTTCAGAATTAGCCTTGTCTTTGTTTATGTTTTGGATTTTCACAGATTACCATTACTCGGCCGCGTCTGCGAATAATTTTACATTTTTCGCACATCGGTTTTACAGATGGTCTAACTTTCATCTTACCCAACCTCCTTCAATATTCCGGAGTTACAAAAGATTATTTGAAACGGTATGTGATACGACCACGTGTTAAATCATAAGGCGAGAGTTCCATTGTCACTTTATCGCCAGGTAGAATACGGATAAAGTGCATACGAATTTTGCCAGATACGTGCGCAAGTATTGTATGGCCGTTTTCCAGCTCTACTTTAAACATTGCGTTTGGCAACGTTTCGAGTACGGTTCCTTCAACTTCAATTACATCATCTTTCGCCATCAACCCAATCTCCCTTCTATATCCAATAAAGGTTCTCACCATCGAGCGGCATCAGTCGCCTTTAAAGCTTCCTTCAACATATGTCCGGATTGCATGAGTGATGTTCAAAAGAGGTCCGTCACATTCCGTTTCCCTTAAGTCAGTCCTCGACTTCTAGTTGTGGAAAATCGCGTCGAATTGGACACGACTGTCCAGAATGCCGTGGATGAGTTCCTAGTTGCTTTATACAGTTCTTTCCACGAAACATATTATACCTACTTGAGTAAGAAAATGCATTTCTAATGTATCAGAACATTAAATTGCTAAAATTCAACCAGTTATTACACCGGGCATCATATGCTTTTGCAGCTCGTTAAACGTTTTTTCGTTCTCCAATACTATACTGCCCAATTAATGGCATAAATATCTCAGTCCGAAAAAGATTACTTTTCGCTATCTTGAAGGATAACGTCCAGATCTTTGAAAACGTCCTTAATATCTTTCTGTCCATCTATGTTCACTAACACCTCTTTGGTATCGTAAAATGCCAAGAGTGGTGCCGTTTGATTCATATTTACTTCCAGACGGTTCGTGACAGTTTCCGGATTGTCATCGGCTCGCTGATAAAGTTCTCCGCCATCCTTATCACATACACCTTCAACCTTTGGAGGATTAAAAAGCAAATGATAGGATGTACCGCAAACTTTACAGATGCGGCGGCCTGTCAGCCTCGCGACAAGTTCTTCTTTCTCGACCTGGATATTGATGACGTGCTCAATTTTCCGACCCATGTCAGCCAAAAGCTGATTAAGTGCTTCAGCCTGAGGTACTGTACGCGGGAAACCGTCGAGCAAGAATCCGTTATCGCAATCGGATTTGCCTAATCTTTCACGAACAATTCCGATTGTCACTTCATCAGGGACAAGTGCTCCCTGATCCATGAACGATTTTGCTTTGACTCCAAGTTCCGTGCCTTCTTGAATAGCTGCACGGAACATATCGCCTGTAGAAATATGAGGGGTTCCGTACTTTTCGACAATTCTGTCTGCCTGTGTGCCTTTACCGGCTCCTGGCAGACCCATTAATACGATATTCATACGTATTGCACTCCCATTCATATTCAAATCACGAAGAGATGAACCTCCGCGAAGATTACTTCATGAACCCTTTATAATGCCTTTTCACAAGTTGTGATTCAAGTTGTTTCATCGTTTCAAGTGCAACCCCGACGACGATGATCAAACTCGTTCCTCCAATTTGCGCAGACTGTGGAAGGTTTGCGAAATTGATGAAGAAAATCGGCATGACTGCCACCGTAGCGAGGAATATCGCGCCAACGAATGTCAGTCTATACAAAGTGCTCGTTAGGTAATTTTGTGTATTTTGTCCTGGACGAATGCCCGGGATATAAGCGCCTTGATTCTTTAGATTATCTGCAATTTTCTCCGGATTCACCTGAATGAATGCGTAGAAGTATGTGAATGCAAGAATCAGTATCAGATAAAAGACCATTCCAACCGGTTTTGTATAATCAAACATAGTTGTAATTGCGGTCGTTACACTGTTAGTTCCAAAGAAGGTCGCAATTGATTGTGGTGTAATGAAAAATGCTGAAGCAAAGATTACCGGGATAACCCCCGCAGCATTAAGTTTCAATGGTAAGTGTGTCTGTTGGCCTGCAGTCGTTTGACTTCGTCCTGTGACACGTTTCGCATATTGAATTGGAATCTTCCGTAATGCTTCCTGGAAGTATATGACCAAGACAGTAATCGCAATGATCAAGAGGAGTAGAAGAGCCATAAGCGCAATTCTAATGAACAATGCATCGCCCGCTCCTTGGATCTGAGTTGCGTAAAGTTGGTTGACTGCATTTGGAATCGCTGCGACGATACCAGCAAAGATAATAATGGAAATACCATTCCCAACACCTTTTGCCGTGATCTGTTCACCGAGCCATAGAAGAAATGCAGTTCCTGCCGTCAATACGATCGCGATGACAACATATGTCGAAACACCTTCGTCTTTTATCAGCGAGCCGCCATACATTCGGTTGAAACCGAAAGACATTGCGATTGCTTGAATAAAGGCTAGGATTATTGTGAAATACCTAGTGAACTGTGCAAGTTTACGTCTTCCAACGTCACCTTGTTTCGCCCATTCGGCAAATTTTGGTACGACATCCATCTGCAACAATTGCACGATAATGGATGCGGTGATGTAAGGCATAATTCCCATTGCAAGAATGGAGAAGTTTGCAAGAGCTCCACCGCCAAATACATTCAGTAAGCCGATAAGGTTATTATCAGTTTGCTGTAAAGCAGTCGCATCAACGTTTGGTACTGGTATGAATGTTCCTAATCTAAAGATGACAAGAACAAGCAATGTGAAGAATATTTTAGACCGTATGTCTTTAACGCGCATAAAATTAGCGATCGTCTGAAACATTAAATCACCTCGGTCTGTCCGCCCGCCTTCTCGATTGCTTCCTTAGCAGAAGCAGAGAATTTGTGAGCTCTGACAGTAATCTTTTTCTCAAGAATTCCGTTACCCAGAATCTTAATACCTGATTTAGCGTTGCTCACGATGCCTGATTCAATTAGTAGTTCAGGCGTTACTTCTGTGCCTTCGTCGAAACGATTAAGTGTGTCAAGGTTTACAATTGCATAATCCTTGCGATTGATGTTCGTAAAACCACGTTTAGGTAGTCTTTGGAAGAATGGAATTTGTCCACCCTCGAATCCAAGACGTACGCCACCGCCCGAACGGGAGTTTTGTCCGCCATGACCTCTACCGGAAGTTTTACCAAAACCAGAACCGATTCCGCGTCCAATACGTTTACGTTTTGTACGAGAACCTTCAGCAGGTTTCATAGTGTGTAATTTCATCTTATTGGCACCTCCTTATTCAAAAAGTCGATAATTATTGTTCAGTGATCGTAACTAGGTGGTCGACTTTGCTAATCATGCCGCGAATAGCAACATTATCCTGATGTTCGACCGTTTGGTGTAATTTGCGAAGTCCAAGTGCTTCGATTGTTTTACGTTGTGCAGGTTTCGCACCGATAGTGCTTTTTGTAAGGGTGATTTCAAGTTTATTCGCCATTGTATTTCCCCCCTTAACTGTACAGTTCTTTCACGGTTTTACCGCGCAATTTAGCAACATCTTCAGCGCGTTTCAAATTCGTTAATCCTTCGATTGTTGCACGAACCATATTAATAGGTGTGCTTGAACCAAGTGATTTTGAAAGGATATCCGTGATGCCTGCAAGTTCAAGTACCGCACGGACAGGTCCGCCGGCGATAACTCCAGTACCTGGAGCTGCTGGTTTGATGAGGATTTTCCCTGCACCAAAGTGTCCAAGAATTTCGTGCGGAGTTGTTCCTTTGACCATTGGTACAACGATCAAATTCTTCTTCGCATCTTCGATAGCTTTACGGATTGCATCCGGAACTTCTTGTGCTTTACCAGTACCGAAACCGACACGGCCATTTTTATCTCCGACAACGACGAGAGCAGTGAAACGGAAACGACGTCCGCCTTTCACAACTTTCGCTACGCGGTTAATCGTAACTACGCGTTCTTCGAATTCACTTTTATTCTGATCATTACGACGCATGAAATGTGTCCCTCCTTCTTAATTAAAATTCCAGACCGTTTTCACGAGCTGCGTCCGCAAGAGCTTTCACACGGCCGTGGAATAAGTAGCCGCCACGGTCAAATACTACCGCTTTAACGTCTTTTTCTACAGCTTTCTTTGCAATCATCTCGCCGACTTTTACTGCTGCTGCAGTGTCCGCTTTGGATTCAGATTCGAACTCTTTATCCATTGAAGAAGCACTAACAATCGTTACTGCATTTACGTCATCTATCAATTGAGCATAGATATGCTTGTTTGAACGGAATACGTTTAGACGTGGACGTGCTGCAGTCCCGCTAATTTTGTTACGAACCCGTGTATGACGTTTCTTACGAGTAGCGTTTTTATCTTTTTTCGTAATCATCGTGATCACTCCTTCCGGATGCCTTAAGCGGCATTATTTACCTGTTTTACCTTCTTTACGACGGACAACTTCACCTTCGTAGCGAATTCCTTTGCCTTTATATGGCTCTGGTGGACGTACTTTTCTGATGTTCGATGCAAGAGCACCTACGCGTTCTTTATTGATACCGCGGACAGTGATCTTAGTGTTAGCAGGAACTTCAACTTCAATTCCTTCTTCGGGTGTAAATTCAACCGGGTGAGAATAACCAACGTTCAATACAAGTTTAGGACCTTGAAGGGAAGCACGGTAACCTACACCGACTAGTTCAAGTTTACGTTCAAAACCTTGTGAAACGCCAATCACCATATTGTCGAGAAGTGAACGCGTCGTTCCGTGAATAGAACGGTGTTCCTTGGATTCAGAAGGACGGACCAAAGTGATCACATTGTCTTCCTGCTCGATTTTAATATCCGTGTTAAATGTGTTTGTAAGTTCGCCTTTAGGACCTTTAACAGTAACGAAGTTACCTTCTGTGATGGTAACTGTCACGTTTTCAGGTACCTCAATCGGCTTTTTGCCAATACGGGACATTCAATTGCACCTCCATTCAATTGTTACGAATTACCAGACGTAAGCTACTACTTCTCCGCCTACTTGTTTAGCGCGTGCTTCCTTGTCAGTAAGAACGCCATTTGATGTGGAAACGAGGGCGATACCAAGACCATTCAACACTTTTGGAACTTCGCTTGTTTTTGCATAAACACGAAGACCAGGTTTTGAAATACGTTTAAGTCCAGTGATGACACGCTCGTTATTTTGACCATATTTAAGGAAAATGCGGATGATGCCTTGCTTGTTATCTTCTACATATTCAACATCGCGTACGAAACCTTCACGTTTCAAGATTTCTGCAATTTCTTTTTTCATGTTTGAAGCAGGTACTTCAAGCTTCTCGTGACGAACCATATTGGCGTTACGGATGCGTGTAAGCATATCTGCGATCGGATCACTCATTGTCATTACATTTACCTCCTTCCCAAATTTAGGGGTTTACCAGCTGGCTTTTTTGACGCCAGGAATTTGTCCCTTATACGCTAGTTCGCGGAAACAAATACGGCAAAGCTTGAATTTCCGGTATACAGAATGCGGACGGCCACAACGCTCGCAGCGTGTGTATGCCTGTACTTCGAATTTCGGTGTACGTTTTTGTTTAGCAATCATTGACTTTTTAGCCACGTTTACGCCTCCCTCTTATTTACTTCTGGAACGGCATGCCGAACTGCGTTAATAACTCATGTGCTTCTTCGTCCGAGTTTGCAGTCGTAACGATGACGATATCCATACCGCGTATTTTAGAAACTTTATCATAGTCGATTTCAGGGAAAATTAGTTGCTCTTTAACACCAAGTGTGTAGTTACCGCGACCATCGAATGCTTTCTTCGAAACACCACGGAAGTCACGTACTCGGGGTAGAGAAACAGAGATTAGCTTATCTAGGAATTCGTACATACGCTCACCGCGTAATGTAACTTTTGTTCCGATAGGCATACCTTCACGGAGACGGAATCCCGCGATTGATTTCTTCGCTTTTGTGATGACCGGCTTTTGACCGGAAATGATTGTTAGATCTTCCACTGCCGCATCTAGTGCTTTCGTGTTTTGAACAGCGTCACCAACACCCATGTTAATAACGATTTTATCTACTTTAGGGACTTGCATAACTGATGTATATTCAAACTTGCTCATTAGAGCAGGTGTGACTTCGTTTTTAAACTTATCTTTTAAACGGCTCATCTGTTGGACCTCCTTTCATCCGTTACTTATTTGTCCAGTAATTCCCCGGATTTTTTAGCAACACGAACTTTTTTGCCATCTTCGATCTTGTAACCTACGCGAGTTGGCTCGCCTGTTTTAGGATCGATTAACATGACGTTTGATACGTGGATAGCTGCCTCTTGGCTCACAATTCCACCTTGAGGATTCTCCTGGTTAGGTTTCGTATGCTTCTTGACGATGTTAACACCTTCAACAAGTACACGATCCTTTTTAGGGAAAGCCACTAAAATCACACCGGTTTTACCTTTGTCTTTACCAGTGATGACCATAACTTTATCACCTTTTTTAACATTCATTCTGTCGCACCTCCTTGATTGGCACTATCATGTAATTAAAGAACTTCAGGAGCGAGTGAAATGATTTTCATGAAGTTGCTGTCACGAAGTTCGCGAGCAACCGGTCCGAAAATACGTGTTCCACGTGGGCTCTTGTCGTCACGGATAATAACACAAGCATTTTCATCAAATGTAATGTAAGTTCCGTCTTTACGGCGTACTCCGCTTTTCGTGCGGACGATAACAGCCTTGACGACTTCACCTTTTTTAACAACGCCACCTGGTGTTGCTTTTTTTACCGTAACTACAACAACATCACCGATGTTTGCTACTTTACGGCCTGTACCGCCTAATACTTTAATTGTTAAAACTTCACGAGCGCCTGAGTTGTCGGCGACTTTCATACGACTTTCCTGTTGAATCATTGAGGCTACCTCCTCCCGGATTTATATATCCGAACGTTATTAGATGATGACCGCTTTTTCGACTACTTCAAGTAGACGGAATCGTTTTGTTGCCGATAATGGACGAGTTTCCATAATACGAACAACATCACCGATTTTCGCTTCATTCAGCTCATCGTGGGCCTTGAATTTTTTAGAGTACTTAACACGTTTACCGTATTTAGCATGTTTCTTCTGTGTTTCGATCATTACAGTAACTGTTTTATCCATTTTGTCGGATACAACGCGGCCTGTATACACTTTGCGTTGGTTACGCTCCTCAGTCATGGCTGCAACCTCCTTCATCAGTTATTTGCACTGATTTCTCTTTGACGTATTACAGTTTTCATGCGCGCAATCGATTTACGAACTTCTCGGATGCGTGCAGTGTTTTCTAATTGACCTGTCGCGAGTTGGAAGCGAAGGTTGAAAAGCTCTTCTTTCAGTGATTTCACTTTTTGCTCAATCTCTGCAGTTGTCAGATCACGAATTTCATTAGCTTTCATTAGATTCACCACCAATTTCTTCACGTTTTACAAACTTAGTTTTGATAGGAAGTTTGTGAGATGCAAGGCGAAGCGCTTCACGCGCAACTTCTTCCGGTACACCTGCTATTTCGAACATAACTCTACCAGGTTTAACAACTGCTACCCAGCCTTCTACAGCACCTTTACCGGAACCCATCCGGACTTCAAGAGGCTTCTTCGTATATGGTTTATGCGGGAAAATGTTGATCCAAACTTTACCGCCACGTTTCATGTAACGTGTCATTGAAATACGTGCTGCTTCGATTTGACGGCTTGTAATCCATGCCGCATCAACCGCTTGTAGACCGTATTCACCGAATTGAACTGTTGCTCCGCCTTTTGTAGTACCGCGCATTTTACCACGGAATACACGACGATATTTAACTCGTTTAGGCATTAACATAATTAGTTGCCTCCTTCCTCAGAGATCTTCTGTTTCTTCACTGGAAGGACTTCTCCACGGTAAATCCATACTTTAACGCCAAGCTTACCAAATGTAGTATCTGCTTCAGCATGTGCATAATCAATATCTGCACGTAATGTATGGAGAGGGACAGTACCTTCACTGTAATGTTCCGAACGAGCTATGTCAGCCCCGCCAAGACGACCAGAAACCTGTGTTTTAATTCCTTTAGCACCAGAACGAATCGTACGTTGAATCGCTTGTTTTTGTGCACGGCGGTATGATACGCGAGTTTCTAGTTGACGAGCAATTGACTCTGCAACTAATTTAGCATCAAGATCTGCACGTTTAATTTCGATGATGTTGATGTGAACGCGTTTACCAGTGATTTCGTTCAGTTGTTTACGAAGTGCTTCAACCTCAGTACCACCTTTACCAATAACCATACCTGGTTTAGCAGTGTGAATGCTGATGTTAACACGCTTTGCAGCACGCTCAATTTCTACTTTAGAAACAGACGCTTCTATAAGACGCTTTTCAATGTATTCACGGATTTTCAAATCTTCGTGTAAGAGAGTCGCATAGTCTTTTTCTGCGTACCATTTAGACTCCCAGTCACGGATGATACCGACCCGTAAACCGTTAGGATGTACTTTTTGACCCACGAATTATCCCTCCTTCTTTTCAGATACCACTAAAGTAATGTGGCTCGTACGCTTGTTAATCGCACTTGCGCGTCCTTGTGCGCGTGGTCGGAAACGTTTCATAGTCGGACCTTCATCAACGAATACTTCGCTTATGAATAGGTTTTCGACGTCCATTTCGTAGTTATGTTCAGCATTTGCAATCGCTGATTTCAAAACTTTTTCTACAACCGGAGATGCCGCTTTCGGCGTCAGGCGTAGAATTGCGATAGCTTCACCGACTTTTTTGCCCCGGATAAGATCAACGACCAAACGGACTTTGCGAGAAGCAATACGGACTGTGCGGGCAGTAGCTTTTGCTTGTTGCATCAGAAATAACCTCCTCTCAAATTAACGTCTTGTTTTCTTATCGTCAGCGCCATGACCTCTGTATGTGCGCGTTGGTGCAAATTCACCCAGTTTATGACCTACCATATCTTCAGTAACATAAACAGGAACATGTTTACGTCCGTCGTATACAGCAATTGTCATTCCGATGAATGTCGGGAAGATAGTTGAACGGCGTGACCAAGTTTTGATAACCTGTTTTTTCTCGGAATCCTTTTGTGCTTCAACCTTCTTCATTAGATGATCGTCTACAAATGGTCCTTTTTTCAAGCTGCGGCCCATGTCGGAACCTCCCTCCGTGTCTGTACTACGGTCCATTCGTTGAACCGCAGTGCATTCAAATTATTTCTTGCGGCGACGAACGATAAGTTTGTCGGATTTGTTGTTTTTCTTACGTGTTTTATATCCAAGTGTCGGTTTACCCCAAGGAGTAACCGGCGATTTCATACCGATACCAGTTTTACCTTCACCACCACCGTGTGGGTGATCGTTAGGGTTCATGACAGAACCACGAACTGTTGGGCGTTTACCCATCCAACGTGAACGTCCTGCTTTACCGATATTGATAAGTTCGTGTTGCTCATTACCAACTTGACCAATTGTCGCGCGGCATGTTGCAAGAATCATGCGAACTTCTCCAGATTGAAGACGTACAATTACATACTTGTCTTCTCGGCCTAATAGTTGTGCAGAAGTTCCTGCAGAACGTACTAGTTGTCCGCCTTTACCTGGTTTCATTTCGATGTTGTGGATTGTAGTACCCATTGGAATGTTTTCAAGTGGAAGTGAGTTACCCACTTTGATATCTGATTCCGGGCCTGACATAATCATTGCTCCAACTACTAAACCTTTTGGAGCAAGAATGTAGCGTTTCTCTCCATCTACGTAATTGATTAGAGCAATGTTAGCTGAACGGTTTGGATCGTATTCGATCGTAGCAACGCGTCCTGGTATGCCATCTTTCCGTCGTTGGAAATCGATGACACGGTATTGGCGCTTGTGGCCTCCACCTTGGTGACGAACAGTAGTCCTACCAGTGTTGTTACGGCCGCCTTTCCGCTTAAGCGGTGCAAGCAATGATTTTTCCGGTTTGTCAGTAGTAATCTCAGCAAAATCGGATGTAGTCATGTTACGGCGTCCGTTGGAGGTAGGTTTGTATTTCTTAATCGCCATTTGTGTTCCCTCCTTCGTATAATTAGATATCTATTAGTCGTTCAAATTACATTTCGAAAAGTTCAATGTCTTTTGAGTCAGCAGTTAGTGTAACAATCGCTTTGCGGCGTCTGTTCGTATAACCAGAATGCTTACCCATACGCTTAAGTTTACCTTTGTAATTCTGTACGTTCACTTTATCAACTTGAACACCGAAGACTTCTTCGATAGCTTGCTTAATATGTGTTTTATTAGCGCGCGTGTCAACTTCGAAAGTGTACTTTTTGAATTCCATTTGTTCAGAAGTACGCTCGGTAATGACCGGACGTTTTAGAATATCACGTGCTTCCATTAACCAAGCACCTCCTCTATTTTTTGCACCGCTGCTTTTGTCATAACAAGTTTGTCGTGACCAATAAGGTCAAGTACATTGATACCTGTAGCTGTTACTACACTGATTCCAGGGATGTTACGTGCGGACAATGCCACAGTTTCATCTAGGTCTGCAGTTACAATCAATGCTTTTCTGTCAATCGAAAGATCAGCAAGTACTTTGATGAATTCTTTTGTTTTTGGTGCTTCGAATGTTAGTCCTTCAAGAATGATTACTTCTTCGTCGCGAACTTTCGTAGAAAGTGCTGAAAGAAGAGCCAACCTGCGGACTTTCTTCGGTAATTTGTAGCTGTAGCTTCTTGGAGTTGGACCGAATACGATACCGCCTCCACGCCATTGTGGTGATCGAATCGAACCTTGACGGGCACGACCTGTACCTTTTTGGCGCCATGGCTTACGTCCACCACCAGCTACTTGTCCGCGGCTTTTCACTTTATGGTTACCTTGACGCAATGAAGCACGTTGGCTAACTAATGCTTCGAATAAAACAGATTCATTCGGCTCGATGCCAAAGATTGCTTCATTTAGCTCGATGTCTCCGACAGAAGTTCCTGCCTGATTTAATACGGTTACTTTAGGCATTCCTGTTTCCTCCTTCCTTTAGTAGTTAGTTCCCTTTGATTGCGCTGCGCACTTGTAGAAGTGATTTGCGTGCTCCAGGAACGTTACCTTTAACTAGTAACAAGTTACGTTCAGTGTCAACCCGTACAATTTCAAGGTTTTGAACTGTTACTGTTTTACCGCCCATACGGCCCGGCATTTTTTTACCTTTGAATACACGTTGTGCATCTACAGATCCAATTGAACCTGGTGCGCGGTGATGACGTGATCCGTGAGTCATAGGTCCGCGTGAATATCCGTGACGCTTGATAACACCTTGGAACCCTTTACCTTTTGATGTGCCTGTAATATCAACGATATCGCCTTCAGCGAAAGTATCGACTTTGACTTCTTGACCAATTTCGTAGCCACTAACGTCTAATTCGCGGAATTCACGAATGAAGCGCTTAGGTGCAGTATCAGCTTTTGCAACGTGCCCTTTTTCAGGTTTGTTAGCAAGCTTTTCGCGTTTATCTTCAAATCCGATTTGGATTGATTCGTAGCCGTCCGTTTCTTTTGTCTTCTTTTGAAGAACAACGTTTTGTCCAGCTTCAATCACAGTTACCGGGATAAGATCTCCGTTTTCAGCAAAAATTTGCGTCATACCGAGTTTTCTTCCCAAGATTCCTTTGGTCATTTAGTCCACCTCCTGAATTAATGTGTGTTTTATTTAGTATCGATTAAAGTTTAATTTCAATGTCTACGCCTGATGGTAAATCGAGTTTCATTAAAGCATCGACAGTTTGTGGTGTCGGATTAACGATATCGATAAGACGTTTATGAGTACGCATTTCGAACTGTTCGCGCGAATCTTTGTATTTATGTACCGCACGAAGAATCGTGTAGACAGTTCTTTCAGTCGGTAGTGGAATCGGACCCGATACACTAGCACCCGAACGTTTTGCTGTTTCTACGATCTTTTCAGCCGATTGATCAAGAATTCTATGATCATATGCTTTTAAACGAATACGAATCTTTTGTTTTGCCATTATTTTCCCTCCCTTGCGCCTATTTTGTTATAGACATTCTCCGCGAAAATTTCCCACACACATGCCATGGCAAAGCGGCCTGGTGTGTCGGCAACCTCTCGCTTCATCGCAGTCAAAGACCAACATTCAATATTATACACAAAGAAAAAGAATCTCGCAAGTGTTTTGGCGGAATTCTTTTTCTCAACTTTATTATTATAATTCTTTCTCTCCATTTTTGCAACACAGAGCTTAATAGTCCGAAAAATTTATTTATCAGTTTAGATACATTACTGTTATCCATCCGAACACCAACAACGGAATGTTGTAATGAATGAACGTTGGTACACATGTGTCCCATATATGATTATGCTGACCATCCACGTCAAGTCCAGCAGTTGGTCCAAGTGTAGAGTCAGATGCAGGCGACCCTGCGTCTCCCAGGGCCGCTGCAGTTCCTATGAGTGCGATGATTGATAACGTACTGAAACCGAAGGCCATACTAAGCGGTACAAAGATTGAAGTGATAATTGGAATCGTAGCAAATGATGATCCTATGCCCATTGTGACAATCAAACCGACCATAAGCATTACAAAAGCAGCGATTCCTTTACTGTCTCCAAGAACGGTACTTGCATACTCCACAAGCGTAACAATATGACCTGTCTCCTGAAGCACAGCAGCAAATCCATTCGCCGAAATCATAACGAATCCGACAAATGCCATCATGCGCATTCCTTCATTGATAAGACCATCAGCATCTTTCCATTTTAGTGCCCCTGTAATATATAGAATTGTGATACCGGTTACGGCACCTGCAATCATCGAATCTGTTGGTATTTGTACTGCAAGGGTACCGATAAGCGCTACCACTGTAAAGACGATATTGCGTTTCTTCACAATAACTACCTCTTCGGCAAATTCAATTCGCTTATCCGCATACTCTCTTGGTTTACGATAAGAGAAGAAGATCGCAATCAGTAGTCCAACCACCAGGCCCAGAACAGGAAATGCCATCGCTTTCGGGATATCTGCCATGTTGATTGCTAGTCCAGATGCTTCCATTTGAATAGCGAGAATCTCGTGGAAGATGAATCCATAGCCATATGGCAGTAGGATATACGGAGCCGTTAATCCAAATGTCAGAACGGAAGCAATTAAACGACGATCCACTTTCAACAAATTTAAAATATGTAGAACTGGCGGTACTATTAACGGTATGAATGCAATATGAATAGGTATAAGATTTTGTGAGAACAAAGCCATCGTTAGAAGAACTAATATAATTAGAACTTTTCCAAGACCCGTTCGGTCCGCTTCCCCATCTCTCTTTACAATTCGTAGCATTGCAGCTACCAGTAGCTGTGGAATACCAGTTTTAGAGATTGCAACAGCAAATCCACCCAGTAGCGCGTAACTTAGGGCAATGGTTGCACCAGCTCCTAGCCCACCCGTAAATGAAGTTATCGTCTCATTTAATGACAAACCACCTGCAAATCCGCCAATAATTGCTCCTGCAACAAGAGCCAACACGACGTTAACCCGAAGTAAACTTAATATAAGCATTATTCCTACAGCAATTAGTACAGCGTTCATGTATTTTCCTCCCGAATGTTTCTTTAGTCAGTTAAAGCGTTGAAGTGACTATATTAAGATAACAAAGGGTGTTTCATCTGTCAATGGAAATTCAAGGACAAAAAAATCCCGCCACAATGGACGGGATTTAAAAGGTGACGAATTATTTAATGATTGTTGCTACAACGCCAGCGCCTACAGTACGTCCACCCTCACGGATAGAGAATTTAGTACCTTCTTCAAGAGCGATTGGAGCAATCAAATCGATTGTCATTTCAACGTTATCGCCAGGCATAACCATTTCTACGCCTTCTGGAAGCTCGATAACACCAGTCACGTCAGTTGTACGGAAGTAGAACTGTGGACGGTAGTTTGAGAAGAATGGAGTATGACGTCCACCCTCTTCTTTTGAAAGAACATAAACTTCAGATGTAAATTTAGTGTGTGGAATGATAGTACCTGGTTTAGCAAGTACTTGCCCACGTTGGATATCATCACGTGATACACCACGAAGTAGTGCACCGATGTTGTCGCCAGCTTCTGCATAGTCAAGAAGTTTACGGAACATTTCTACGCCTGTTACAGTAGTAGCTTTTGGTTCTTCAACGATACCGATGATATCAACAACATCACCGATTTTAACTACTCCACGCTCAACGCGACCAGTAGCAACAGTTCCACGTCCTGTGATTGAGAATACGTCCTCAACAGGCATCATGAATGGTTTTTCAGTATCACGTGGTGGTGTAGGGATATATTCATCAACAGCATTCATAAGCTCCATGATTTTATCTTCCCAAGCTTCTTCACCTTCAAGTGCTTTAAGAGCAGATCCTTTGATGACAGGAATGTCATCGCCAGGGAAATCGTATTCAGAAAGAAGGTCACGAATTTCCATTTCTACTAATTCAAGAAGTTCTTCGTCATCAACCATGTCACATTTGTTCATGAAGACAACTAGGTAAGGAACACCTACTTGACGTGAAAGAAGAATGTGCTCACGTGTTTGTGGCATAGGGCCGTCAGCTGCAGAAACAACTAGGATTCCGCCGTCCATTTGAGCTGCACCAGTGATCATGTTTTTAACGTAATCCGCGTGACCTGGGCAGTCAACGTGTGCGTAGTGACGTGTTGCAGTTTCATATTCAACGTGTGAAGTATTGATTGTGATTCCGCGTTCTTTTTCTTCAGGTGCGTTGTCAACGTCAGCATATGATGCTGCAGTTCCACCTAATTTTTTTGCAAGAACTGTTGCAATTGCTGCAGTTAGTGTTGTTTTACCATGGTCGACGTGACCAATTGTACCTACGTTAGCATGCTGCTTGGAACGGTCGAATTTTTCTTTTCCCATTATGGAAATCCTCCTCGAAATATAAAAGTTATTTTTGTTTTTATATATAGTTATAGGTGTTAAAGGGGGGCCCCCCTTTAACTGCCCATATCTACTACTTACATATTAATTAGAAACAAATTAGAATGCTATTATTCGCCTTTGTTTTTCTTGATAATTTCTTCTGCAACTGATTTCGGCACTTCTTCATAGTGATCAAATGCCATTGAGAAGTTTCCGCGTCCTTGTGTGTTAGAACGTAGAGATGTTGCGTAACCAAACATATTAGCTAGTGGAACCATTGCACGAACGATTTGTGAATTACCACGAGCGTCCATTCCTTCTACACGGCCACGGCGTGATGTTACATCGCCCATGATATCGCCCATGTATTCTTCAGGAATTTGAACTTCTACTTTCATCATCGGTTCAAGTAGAACTGGGTTAACTTTTGATACTGCGTTTTTAAGTGCCATAGAAGCAGCAATTTTAAACGCCATTTCGTTGGAGTCGACATCATGATAAGAACCATCGAATAGACGGGCTTTAATGTCAATCAAAGGATAACCAGCGATTACACCATTATCTAGTGAATCACGGATACCAGCTTCAACTGCAGGGATATATTCACGTGGAACTGATCCCCCAACGATGTTGTTAACGAATTCGAATCCTTTTCCTTCTTCATTAGGAGAGAATTCAATCCAAACGTGACCAAACTGTCCACGTCCACCGGATTGACGCACGAATTTACCTTCAACTTCCGCTGAAGTACGGAATGTTTCACGGTAAGATACTTGCGGTGCTCCGACGTTAGCTTCAACGTTGAATTCACGACGCATACGGTCTACAAGAACGTCAAGATGCAATTCGCCCATACCAGCGATGATTACTTCTCCTGTTTCTTGGTCTGTATGTGCGCGGAATGTAGGGTCTTCCTCTTGAAGCTTAGCAAGAGCCATACCCATTTTATCTTGGTCGGCTTTCGTTTTCGGTTCAACAGAAAGTGAAATTACTGGTTCTGGGAAGTCCATTGACTCAAGAATTACAGGCGCGCTAGCATCACATAGTGTGTCACCAGTTCCTGTATCTTTAAGTCCAACTGCAGCAGCAATTTCCCCTGAATGTACTTCAGAGATTTCTTCACGTGAGTTCGCATGCATTTGTAGAATACGTCCTACGCGTTCACGCTTACCTTTTGAAGCATTCTGTACGTATGATCCTGATTGAAGAACACCGGAATATACACGGAAGAATGTCAGTTTACCTACATAAGGATCCGTCATAACTTTGAAAGCTAATGCCGAGAACGGCTCGCTGTCGTCTGAGTGACGCTCAACTTCTTCATCAGTTTCAGGATTTGTTCCTTTCATAGCTGGGATATCAAGTGGTGATGGAAGGTAGTCGATAACAGCATCAAGAACAAGTTGTACACCTTTGTTTTTGAAAGCAGTCCCACATACAACCGGATAGAACTCAACGGCTAATGTCGCATTACGAATCGCCTTTTTGATTTCATCGTTTGTAATTTCTTCTTCATCCAAGAATTTGTTCATAAGTGCTTCGTCGAATTCTGCAACCGCTTCAATTAGCTTTTCACGGTATTCTGCAGCTTGCTCACGATATTCTTCTGGTATTTCTCTTACTTCAGCATTTAAACCTGTATCATCTTCGTAGAAAGTTGCTTTCATTTCAACTAAATCGATGATTGCAGCGAAAGTATCTTCTGCACCAATCGGCAATTGAATTGGATGCGCGTTTGCTCCAAGACGGTCAACAAGTGTGCCTACTGAGTAAAGGAAATCAGCACCAGTTTTATCCATTTTGTTAACGAAAACTAGACGTGGAACGCCGTAGTTTGTCGCTTGACGCCAAACTGTTTCTGTTTGTGGTTCAACACCCGATTGAGCGTCGAGTACTGTTACAGCCCCATCAAGAACACGAAGTGAACGTTCAACTTCAACAGTGAAGTCTACGTGACCCGGAGTATCAATGATGTTTACGCGGTGGTTTTTCCATTCAGCCGTTGTAGCAGCTGAAGTGATTGTGATTCCGCGTTCTTGCTCCTGCTCCATCCAGTCCATTTGAGATGCACCTTCGTGCGTTTCCCCGATTTTGTGGATTTTACCAGTGTAATAAAGTATCCGTTCAGTTGTCGTTGTTTTACCAGCGTCAATGTGAGCCATGATACCAATGTTACGTGTATTCTCTAAGGAGAATTTTCTAGCCATTATATGATCTCCTTCCGTCTCGGATTAGAGTAATTATGAATCGCTTGAGCTTACCAGCGATAGTGAGCGAATGCTTTGTTAGCATCAGCCATTTTGTGCATTTCTTCACGGCGTTTCACAGAAGCACCAGTGTTGTTAGAAGCATCAAGGATTTCATTCGCAAGACGTTCTTCCATTGTTTTTTCTCCGCGTGTGCGTGAGTAGTTAACAAGGTAACGAAGTCCAAGAGTTGTACGGCGATCAGGACGTACTTCAACTGGTACCTGATAGTTTGCTCCACCTACACGGCGTGCTTTAACTTCAAGAACTGGCATTACATTAGTAAGTGCCGCTTCGAATACTTCAAGTGGATCTTTTCCAGAACGTTCTTTCACTAGCTCGAACGCACCATAGAGGATTTTTTGAGATGTACCTTTTTTACCGTCAACCATCATTTTATTAATAAGACGTGAAACGAGCTTCGAATTGTAAATCGGATCCGGAAGTACGTCACGTTTCGCAACAGGGCCTTTACGTGGCATGTTGTATTCCTCCTTTCAAGTTTTTAAGCGTTTGCCGCTTAAATAACCATCAATCATCATTTTTTAAGCGGGTTTTGCTTAACTATCATTTTGATTTTATGTTGTGTAATTAGCTTTTCTTAACTTTTGGTTTTTTAGCTCCGTACTTAGAACGGCTTTGTAGACGTCCAGTTACACCAGCTGTATCAAGTGCTCCACGAACGATGTGGTAACGAACACCTGGTAAATCTTTTACGCGTCCTCCGCGAAGAAGAACAACACTATGCTCTTGAAGGTTGTGACCTTCACCGCCGATGTATGCGTTGACTTCCAATTGGTTTGTCAAGCGTACACGTGCATATTTACGAAGAGCCGAGTTTGGCTTTTTCGGTGTCATTGTACCAACACGCGTACAAACACCTCTTTTTTGTGGTGAGTTTACGTTTGTCGTAGCTTTTTTGAAACTGTTATAGCTTTTTCCAAGTGCTGGAGATTTAGATCCTGCCACTTTTGTCTTACGTGGTTTACGGACCAATTGATTAATTGTAGGCATCGATTTTTCCTCCTTCCAAACTTCTTTTGTAAGACCACACATCCAGGTGGTTCATTTTTGGGGTAAAAACAAAGTCTTTGTGCTAATCTGCACAAAAACTATTTATCAGTAATCGCAACCACAGCTGCACCGACTTGAATGCCACATGCATTTCCGAGTTTTTCTCTCGAATCAACATACGTTACTTGAACGTTATGAAGTTCGGCCTCCTCCATCACTGGAGCAATAATCCGTCCTTCTGCATCCTGCGCAATAATAACTTCTATCACTATCCCTGCACGGATTGCTTTCACTGCCTGCTTTGTACCGATGATCGTCTTCTTTGCCTGCTCAACTTTTTCATAAGACATTTCCATATCCTCCAAAGTACAGACATCAACTATCAACCTTTTGTATTTTATCACCTGTATCGGAAACTGTCAACACTTTCAATTATAAATGAGGAGGAAGTCTTTCGAGTTCCCCCCATTTACAGTTGAGTTAAAGACTTCAAACTTATTTCGTTACACTTTTTTCTTTATCCTGTTCCATAACGATGTGACGGTAACGCTGCATTCCTGTTCCAGCTGGAACAAGTTTCCCGATAATGACGTTTTCTTTCAAGCCGAGTAGCTCATCGGTTTTCCCTTTGATAGCTGCATCCGTCAAGACACGAGTTGTCTCTTGGAAAGAAGCTGCCGATAAGAAGGATTCCGTTTCGAGTGAAGCTTTCGTAATACCGAGAATAACAGGACGACAAGTCGCTGGAACTTTGTTGACTTTAAGCACTTCCGCATTCGCATCTGAGAATTGATGGATGTCGAGTAGTGAACCCGGTAATAGATCCGTGTCCCCTGCTTCGATGATGCGCACTTTACGAAGCATTTGGCGAACCATTACTTCAATGTGCTTATCACCGATTTCAACACCCTGACTGCGGTAAACTTTTTGAACTTCTTTCAAGAGATAGACTTGAACGGTAACGACGTCTTTGACAACAATCAGTTCTTTCGGATCGATAGAACCCTCTGTTATAACTTCACCCCGGTCAATCGTATCACCGACTTCAACTTTAAGTCGGGCGTTGTATGGCGTCAGGTATTTCCGCGTTTCTACATCGCCTTGAATTGTAATTTCTTTCTGACCTTCACGTATTTCATCGATTTCGACGATTTCACCTTTGATTTCCGAAATGACTGCAACCCCTTTTGGATTACGTGATTCGAAAATTTCTTGGATACGTGGAAGACCTTGTGTTATATCGGAACCTGCAACTCCACCTGTATGGAACGTACGCATTGTAAGCTGTGTACCCGGCTCGCCGATTGATTGTGCAGCGATAATACCAACTGCTTCACCAACTTCAACTGTTTCACCTGTTGCCAAGTTAATGCCGTAACATAATTTACAAACACCGTGTTTCGTATTACATGTGAACGCAGAACGGATTGTTATTTGTTCAAGTCCCGCATCCAAAATGGCACGAGCTGCATCAGCCGTAATTAAGCCATCACGTTTAAGGATTAGGGCACCTGTTTCAGGATGGTAGATTGTTTTCTTCGTGTGACGGCCTTCGATACGTTCATCCAGACCTTCGATAACTTCTGTTCCATCCATAAGCGCACCGATATCCAATCCACGATCTGTACCACAATCATCTTCACGGACGATGACGTCTTGTGCAACGTCAACTAGTCGACGTGTCAAGTAACCTGAGTCAGCCGTCTTAAGGGCTGTATCGGCAAGTCCTTTACGAGCACCGTGTGTCGAGATGAAGTACTCAAGCACTGTCAGACCTTCACGGAATGACGATTTGATTGGAAGTTCAATGATTCGTCCTGCCGGGTTGGCCATCAGACCACGCATACCAGCTAGCTGCGTAAAGTTAGATGCGTTACCCCGTGCGCCCGAATCACTCATCATGTAGATCGGGTTAGAGTGATCAAGTGAATCCATCAGTTTGTCCTGAATTACATCCTTGGCATGACTCCAGTAAGAGATAACGCGATCATATCGCTCTTCCTCAGTAATCAGACCACGACGGAACTGTTGTAGTACTTTGTCCACTTTGTCTTGTGCTTCATTCAAGATGTCATCTTTATTCGGCAAAACGACGATATCGGAAATACCGATTGTAATTCCTGCACGAGTAGAGTATTTGAATCCAAGGTTTTTCATACGGTCAAGCATTTTCGACGTTTCTGTAATATGGAAACGTTTAAAGATTTCCGCAATAATATTACCTAGGATTTTTTTCTTGAAAGGTTCAATTAAATCCATTTCAGCTAAATGGTCCTTTATGTTGACAGTACCACTTACGAAATACTTATCTGGTGTTTCAATTTGCAAGTTAAAATCTGTCGGCTCGTTAATATACGGGAACGATTTAGGCAGAATCTCGTTGAAAATAACTTTACCAACCGTTGTTAGTAATAGTTTTGAATTTTGTTCTTCATTGAAAGTAGGGTTGTTCAAAGTACTTGCCTGAAGAGCAATACGTGAATGAAGATGCACATGACCGTTATGGTAAGCGATAAGTGCTTCGTCCGCGCTGCTGAAGGAAGTTCCTTCACCTGATGCTCCTTTACGTTCCAATGTGAGGTAATAGTTTCCTAACACCATATCTTGAGACGGAGTAACAACTGGTTTCCCATCTTTCGGGTTCAATATATTTTGTGCCGCTAACATAAGAAGACGCGCTTCAGCTTGTGCTTCTGCCGATAACGGAACGTGGACTGCCATTTGGTCACCATCAAAGTCAGCGTTGTAAGCTGTACAAACGAGTGGATGAAGCGTAATTGCACGCCCTTCTACAAGGATTGGTTCAAATGCCTGGATACCCAGTCTGTGAAGAGTCGGGGCACGGTTCAATAAGACCGGATGCTCCTTAATGACTTCTTCTAGAACGTCCCATACTTCTGAATGTAGACGCTCAATTTTACGTTTAGCACTCTTAATATTATGTGCTAGACCACGTTCAACAAGTTCTTTCATTACAAAAGGTTTGAACAATTCAATAGCCATTTCTTTCGGCAAACCACACTGATACATTTTCAGGTTTGGCCCTACGACGATTACGGAACGACCAGAATAGTCAACCCGTTTTCCAAGTAAGTTTTGACGGAAACGACCTTGTTTACCTTTCAGCATATGTGAAAGGGATTTGAGCGGACGGTTACCCGGTCCAGTAACTGGACGGCCACGACGACCATTATCGATAAGTGCATCGACTGCTTCTTGCAGCATCCGCTTCTCATTCTGAACAATGATGCCCGGTGCTCCAAGATCTAAGAGGCGTTTCAATCTATTGTTCCGGTTGATGACCCTTCGGTACAAATCATTCAAGTCGGATGTCGCAAAACGTCCTCCGTCAAGTTGTACCATTGGGCGTAGTTCCGGTGGGATAACTGGTAATACTTCCAGCACCATCCACTCAGGCTTATTGCCTGAATTACGGAATGCTTCAACGACTTCAAGGCGTCGAATCGCACGTGTGCGGCGTTGTCCTTGAACAGTTTTCAACTCTTCTTTTAAGAACTCCATCTCTTTTTCAAGATCGATTGCCGCAAGTAGTCGCTCAATCGCTTCAGCACCCATGAGTGCTTGGAATTTAGTTCCGTATTTTTCGCGGTAGATGCGATATTCTCTTTCGGATAGCAACTGCTTTCTTTCAAGCGGTGTATCCGCAGGGTCAACTACTACATAAGATGCGAAGTAAATAATTTCTTCCAAAGCACGTGGTGTCATATCGAGTATGAGTCCCATACGGCTTGGAATTCCTTTGAAGTACCAAATATGCGTCACTGGAGCTGCTAGTTCAATATGCCCCATGCGTTCACGGCGAACTTTTTGACGCGTCACTTCTACTCCACAACGGTCACAAACGACGCCTTTATAACGTACGCGTTTATATTTTCCGCAATGACATTCCCAATCTTTCGTAGGTCCGAAAATACGTTCACAGAACAGACCGTCTTTTTCAGGCTTCAACGTACGATAGTTAATTGTTTCCGGCTTTTTAACTTCACCATATGACCATGATCGAATCTTATCTGACGAAGCAAGGCCGATCTTCATATACTCAAAATTATTTACATCTATCAAGGAGCCTACCTCCCTTTAGTCTTATCGCTGCATTTGGCTTTTCCGAGCAGGCGCACACATTATATTGAATAGAGAAAGGGGAAGATGTGCATTTCCCCTTTGAACCATTTATATCATTCACTAGGCAAATCAAACTGTTTGATTTTCTTTTATCAGATTCAGAGCATCTGTCGGTTGCATATCGTCATCTTCATCAAGATCACGCAACTCGATTTCTTCAAGGTCAATCGATAACATTTTAACGTCCAAACCAAGGCTTTGAAGTTCTTTTATTAGAACTTTGAATGATTCAGGAACACCCGGTTGTGGAACGCTTTCACCTTTAACAATTGCTTCATACGTCTTCACACGTCCTACAACATCATCCGACTTCACAGTCAGAATCTCTTGAAGCGTATATGCAGCCCCGTATGCTTCTAGCGCCCACACTTCCATCTCTCCGAAACGCTGTCCACCAAACTGAGCTTTACCGCCCAGTGGCTGTTGTGTAACGAGTGAGTAAGGTCCTGTTGAACGAGCGTGCAATTTATCGTCGACCATATGCGCCAATTTGATAAGGTACATAACACCAACAGATACACGGTTGTCGAAAGTTTCGCCTGAACGACCATCATAGAGTACCGTTTTTCCATCCCGGTCCATACCGGACTCTTCCATCGTTTCCCAAACGTCCTGTTCATTCGCTCCGTCAAATACGGGCGATGCCATATGAATCCCAAGACTGCGGGATGCCATACCAAGGTGCATTTCAAGAACCTGTCCGATATTCATACGTGATGGTACGCCAAGCGGGTTAAGCATGACGTCGATTGGTGTGCCATCCGGCAAGTAAGGCATATCTGCTTCAGGCAAGATGCGAGAAATAACCCCTTTGTTACCGTGACGTCCAGCCATCTTATCCCCAACGGATATTTTACGTTTCTGAACGATATACGCGCGCACCAATTGGTTAACACCCGGCGGCAATTCATCTCCGTCTTCACGGTTGAATACCTTAACATCCAGAACGATTCCGCTAGCCCCGTGAGGTACTTTAAGGGATGTATCACGGACTTCACGAGCCTTTTCACCGAAGATTGCATGTAAAAGCCTTTCTTCAGCAGTCAGTTCAGTTACGCCTTTTGGTGTCACTTTCCCGACTAGGATATCTCCGTCACGCACTTCAGCACCAACACGGATGATTCCACGGTCATCCAAGTTACGGAGCGCTTCTTCACCTACGTTAGGAATGTCGCGCGTGATTTCTTCAGGGCCGAGTTTAGTATCCCGTGCTTCAGATTCGTATTCTTCGATATGCACCGATGTGAATACATCATCTTTCACAAGTCGTTCACTCATGATAATAGCATCTTCATAGTTGAAGCCATCCCATGTCATGAAGGCAGTTAGAACGTTGCGACCAAGCGCAAGTTCTCCTTGTTCCATGGAAGGACCATCTGCAAGAATGTCAAGTGGCTTAACTCTGTCTCCTACACTACAAATAGGACGTTGGTTGTAACAAGTTCCCTGATTCGAGCGGATGAAGTTTTCTAGATGATGTATTACAAGATCACCCTTCACTTCTTTGCCATCCACGGTTTCAATGCGACGAACGCGGATTTCTCTCGCTTCAACATGCTCGACAATTCCATCAAACTTCGCAAGTACAGCTGCACCTGAATCGCGTGCTGATATGTGTTCCATACCAGTTCCTACGAAAGGCGCTTCCGGATTGAGAAGAGGAACAGCTTGACGTTGCATGTTCGCTCCCATAAGGGCACGGTTAGAGTCATCATTTTCTAAAAATGGAATACATGCAGTTGCCGCAGAAACTACTTGTTTAGGCGAAACATCCATATAGTCGATTTGTTCGCGTTTAAATACTGTATTATCCCCTTGGAAACGTCCAACGACTCCTTCACTAACGAAAGAACCATCTTCTGAAAGGATTGCATTCGCTTGAGCCACGACGTAATTATCTTCTACATCTGCAGTCAAGTAATCAATTTTAGCAGTGACCTTACCAGAGACAGGGTCAACTTTGCGGTATGGCGTTTCAATGAATCCGAACTTGTTCACTTTCGCAAATGTTGAAAGTGAGTTAATCAGCCCGATCTTCGGTCCCTCTGGCGTTTCAATTGGACACATGCGTCCGTAATGGGAGTAGTGAACGTCACGTACTTCCATTCCTGCACGTTCCCTTGTTAAACCACCAGGCCCTAATGCTGACAGCCTCCGTTTGTGTGTTAATTCGGCAAGCGGATTTGTCTGGTCCATGAACTGGGACAATTGTGAACTACCAAAGAACTCTTTAATCGATGCGATAACAGGGCGGATGTTAATCAGCTGCTGCGGTACAATCGACTGCGTATCATTTATAGACATACGTTCTTTTACGACACGCTCCATTCGGGAAAGCCCGATACGGAATTGATTTTGAAGTAGTTCGCCTACAGAGCGCAGACGACGGTTACCGAGATGATCGATATCATCCGTATTACCTACCCCATGGAGAAGGTTGAAGAAATAACTGATTGAAGCAACAATATCTGCCGGCGTGACATGTTTAATAGAATCATCGACATACGCGTTGGATATTACGTTGATTACTTGCTTTTCTTCACTTTTCGGAGAATAGATTTTAATGGACTGGATTGTTATCTTTTCTTCAAGAACTCCACTTGCGTGGGTAATCTCTTCAAAGCCGATACCTTTTTCCAAATGCGGAAGCAGTTTGTCCAATGCGCGACGATCGATGAGTTGGTCTTTCTCCAGTAAAATTTCGCCTGTTTCAGGATCGACAAGCGTTTCAGCTAGCGTCTGATTGAAAAGACGGTTTTGAACATGAAGTTTCTTATTCATCTTGTAGCGTCCAACATTGGCTAAGTCGTATCTCTTTGCATCGAAGAATCGAGAGAATAACAGGTTTTTCGCACTATCAAGTGTTGGTGGCTCACCCGGGCGAAGACGTTCGTATATTTCGAGTAATGCTTTTTCAGATGTTTCCGTGTTGTCTTTCTCTAGCGTGTTGCGCAAATACTCGTTATCACCGATTAAATCAATGATCTCCTGGTCGGATGAAAATCCGAGCGCGCGAAGGAGTACTGTAACAGGCAATTTACGAGTCCGATCAATTCGGACGTGGACAACATCTTTTGCATCTGTTTCATATTCCAACCAAGCACCACGGTTTGGAATGACAGTTGCACCGAAACCACGTTTACCGTTTTTGTCCGTCTTATCACTGAAATAAACACTCGGTGATCGAACGAGTTGTGAGACAATAACCCTCTCAGCACCATTAATGACAAACGTACCATTTTCCGTCATCAGCGGGAAATCTCCCATAAAGACGTCTTGTTCTTTTACTTCTTCCGTCTCTTTATTATGGAGACGTACCTTGACGCGGATTGGAGCTGCGAACGTAACATCGCGCTCTTTTGACTCTTCAACAGGGTATTTAGGCTCCCCAAGAGTATAATCGATGAATTCCAACGAAAGATTTCCCGTAAAATCTGAAATCGGGGAAATATCGTGGAACATATCCATCATTCCTTCTTCCATGAACCACTCATAAGATGCCGTCTGGATTTCAATCAGATTCGGCAGATCGAGCACTTCGCTGATCCGTGCGAAACTCCTCCGCTGACGGTGTTGACCATACTGTACTAGATGACCTGTCAACTCTTTCACCCCTTATAAAACAATATTAGGTCTTTTCGAAACCACAAATATAGTGTATGATATCGAAAAAACAAAAAGAAAACGAGTTCCGGCAAGAGCTCATTTTCGGTTTGACTATCTTTTATACATTGTCAGTATGCCTTTCATTTCCATTTTTCATGCAAAAAGGCATACGACTGCACTATAATAATTTATGCATTTTACAACTTTACCATATCAATACTATAGCGTCAATTCTTTTCAACTTTAATAATAGAATAACCCTTTTTCTTGACAACCGTTTCAACATTACCAAAAAGCTTTTCCAAAAAATCAATTGTTGAAGGTGCACCTTGTTTCTTCTGGATGACAATCCATAGTTCACCGCCGACTTTCAACTTGGAAAAAGCACCTTCGTAAAACTTGAATACCATCTCTTTTCCTGCACGGATCGGAGGATTTGTTAAAATTGCAGCAAACCCCTCTGCCGTGATACCGGATAATGCATCACTTGAATAAATCTCCGCATTTGTAACACCGTTTTGTTTTGCGTTATGCACAGCAAGAGTGAGTGCACGTTCGTTCACGTCGACCATGTGAACAATCCGTTCCGGAAAAGATGCGGCAATCGATAAACCGATTGGACCATATCCACAACCTAGATCAAGAATTAAACCCTCTGATTCCGGCGCACTAAATGCTTCAGCTAAAAGCCGTGAACCAAAATCCACTTCCCCTTTACTGAATACCCCGGCATCCGTTTTGAATCGAAGTGTTTTTCCACGCAATTCCGCAGACCATTCTTTCGGATCGCTTTTAACCTTCGGATTTTCCGAGTAATAATGTTCAGACATACCAGTCTTCCCCCTCGTATAGAAACTTATAACAAAAAGTAACAAAAAGCAGATAGTAATTTCCCACTACCGGCTAGATAAAAAAACGAAGAAAAGCTCGTCTATATCTGACGAGCTTTTCTTCATTATTCAAAAATTACTTAACTTCGATTGACGCGCCAACTTCTTCAAGTTTAGCTTTCATTTCTTCTGCTTCTTCTTTAGAAACAGCTTCTTTGATTGCTTTTGGAGCTTCGTCAACAACCGCTTTCGCTTCTTTCAAGCCTAGGCCAGTGATTTCGCGAACTGCTTTGATAACTTTGATTTTTTGGTCTCCAGCAGCAGTAAGAATTACGTCGAATTCAGTTTGCTCTGCAGCAGCTTCTCCGCCGCCAGCTCCTGCCATTGCCATAGGTGCAGCAGCAGTTACGCCGAACTCTTCTTCGATTGCTTTTACAAGGTCGTTAAGTTCAAGTACTGTCATTTCTTTGATCGCTTCAAGAATGTTTTCTTTAGTCATTATATGTTCCTCCTAGTAGTTGTTTTGTCAGGTACCCGCAAGTATATACTTATCGAATTTAACCCGCAATGTTTGTTTCAGGCAGCGTTATTATGCGCCTTGTTCTTCTTTTTGTTCTGCAACAGCTTTTGTTGCAAGCGCAAAGTTGCGCATTGGAGCTTGAAGTACGCTGAGTAGCATAGAAAGTAGACCATCGCGTGACGGAAGTTCCGCCAATGCTTTAATGTCAGTTTCTGATGCAACTAAACCTTCGATTACGCCAGCTTTAATTTCAAGCTTTTCGTTTTTCTTTGCAAAATCGTTAAGGATTTTTGCAGGAGCAACGACGTCATCATTTGAAAATGCAATTGCGTTCGGTCCTGTTAGGTGTTCGTTCAACCCTTCAAGTCCTGCAGCTTCAGCAGCACGGCGTGACATCGAGTTTTTATAAACTTTGAAGTCAATACCTGCTTCACGAAGTTGTTTACGAAGTTCCGTAACTTGACCTACAGTCAAACCACGGTAGTCAACAACAACAACGGACGCTGCTGATTTCAACTTATCCGTAATTTCACCAACAACTGCTTGTTTGGCTTCTAATACTTTGCTCATTTGGACACCTCCTAAAAAGTTTGGGTCACTTATACCGAAATGAAAAGCCCTCAATCTACGGAAGTAGACTGAGGGCTGAAAAGTCGTCATCTTTTTAAAGAAAAAGAGCGTCTTGTCCTCGGCAGGAAGTTTTAAGCGGCATGCCGCTCCTGCTGTCTACGGTACAAATGATTATATTCACAACAGAAGTCATCTTATCAAAAGATTTTCTGTTTGTCAACATTATTTATTTGTTGATTGAAACGCTTGAAGGATCCACTTTTACAGAAGGTCCCATTGTAGTCGTGATGTTAACTGACTTCATGTAAGTTCCTTTTGCAGAAGCAGGTTTCGCTTTTTGAACAGTTTCAAAAACAGTTTTGAAGTTTTCTTCAAGTTTAGCATCGTCGAATGAAACTTTTCCGATTGGCGCGTGAATGATTCCCGCTTTGTCCGCACGGTATTCAACTTTACCTGCTTTGATTTCTGCTACAGCTTTCGCTACGTCAAATGTTACTGTACCTGTTTTCGGGTTAGGCATAAGTCCTTTAGGTCCAAGAACACGACCAATTTTCCCTACTTCACCCATCATGTCTGGAGTAGCAACGATAACGTCAAAGTCGAACCAACCTGATTGGATCTTAGCGATATATTCTGCATCCCCTGCAAAGTCTGCACCTGCAGCTTCAGCTTCTTTAAGTTTTTCGCCTTTAGCGAAAACGAGAACACGTTGAGTTTTACCAGTACCGTTTGGAAGTACAACTGCCCCACGGATTTGTTGATCATTTTTACGCGTGTCGATTCCTAGACGGAATGCAACTTCTACAGTCGCATCAAAGTTAACTGTACTAGTTTGCTTTGCAAGTGCGATTGCTTCTTTTGCGTCATACGCTTTCATATGTTCAACTAGCTTTACAGCTTCTGTGAACTTTTTACCTTTTTTAGCCATTTTATATTTCCTCCTCGATTGTGGTTTTAACGGGTTAAACCTCCCACGAATAAGGGTTGCGTGCTCCGGAGAACAAGCGCAACCCCCACTACAAACAACTATTGATTTATAAAATCATGATCAGTCTTCGATCGTGATTCCCATACTGCGAGCAGTACCTTCAACCATTGCCATCGCTGCTTCAACTGACGCCGCGTTTAAATCTTCCATCTTTTGTTCTGCTATTTCGCGAACTTTATCACGTTTCACAGTAGCAACTTTCTTTTTATTCGGTTCACCTGAACCTTTTGTAAGATTAGCTGCAACCTTCAGCAAAACTGCTGCCGGTGGAGTTTTAGTAATGAAAGTAAATGAACGGTCTTCGAATACAGAGATTTCAACAGGAATAATAAGACCTGCTTGATCTGATGTACGCGCATTGAATTCTTTACAGAATCCCATGATGTTCACACCTGCTTGTCCTAACGCCGGTCCAACTGGTGGAGCCGGATTCGCTTTCCCTGCAGGAATTTGCAATTTAACAACCTTTATGACTTTTTTAGCCACGAGACACACCTCCTTAAGTCCGTGATGTGGTAATAGGGTTGCCCCTCCCACTCATATGTGCCTGCCGACTTGCGCCGGTAGAATTTGATAGTTCGTTCAGACCACTTGATTATAGGCTGACCTTTGAAATGATACCACTGTTTCGCGTTTTGCGCAAGTAGTATACGATTATAATTTTTGAACTTGTTCGAAGTCGAGTTCCATTTTCGTCTCTCGTCCAAACATATCCACTGATACTTTCACTTTGCCTTTATCTTCATCGATTTCTTCCACTTTACCTTGGAAGTTTGCGAATGGCCCTTCGAGTACTTCAACCATTTCACCGAGAGCAAAGTCAATTTCTGCTTTACGCTCTTTCACGCCCATCTGTTTGAGGATGAACTCAACTTCTTCTGGAAGTAACGGTGTCGGCTTAGCGCCTCCACCAGATGAACCGATGAAGCCTGTAACTCCAGGTGTATTCCGAACAACATACCAAGAATCATCTGTCATGATAATTTCGACAAGGACATATCCTGGGAATGTCTTTTTGAGGAGAACACGTTTTTTACCATCTTTGAAATCTGTTTCTTCTTCTTCCGGGATGACAACGCGGAATATTTTATCTGACATGCCCATCGTTTCAACACGTTTTTCCAGATTGGCTTTCACTTTGTTTTCATAACCGGAGTACGTATGAACGACATACCAATTTTTCTCCATATCCATAGTGACGAGGACTGTACGTCCGTCCCTCCTTTTATCGTGCAAATAATATAGAAGCGTAAACGCTTTAGATTCGTCGATAATTTATATCATACGTTACCTGGCGTTGGGGTCTTAACGTTAAATCTCCATCTAATAACTTATTCACTGGTTGTTTCCTAGACAATTGAAAAAACCCGCTCAACCTGTCAGACGGGCTATTTTTCAAGGGATTATTCATATTTCTTCTTATAATGCAATATACCATTCCAGAACTCGTGAAATACCAAGGTCAAGAATTCCGAAATATATCGCCATGAAGACGACTGTAGAAAGGACTACGATTGTGTAACGAGTCAATTCTTTACGTTTCGGCCAGCTTACTTTTCTCATTTCCGAGACAACGTCTTTTAAAAAAACACTTAACTTGCTCATTATACCGTAACCCTCCGAATATTAAGTATGATCCTGCTTTATGCCGTCTGTTTGTGCAATGTATGTGCATTGCAATTGCTGCAAAACTTCTTAAGCGTCAAACGTTCCGTTGGCTTATCGCTACGTGCTGGCACGGTATAGTTCCGTGACCCGCATTTGTCGCAACTTAAAATAATTTTCTTAGACATTCCCTCACCCTTTTCGACTCATAGTTCTTGTCCGAATGGAGCCGGGTAGCGCATTTTTAACTACGCAGGGAACGGAGATAAATGCTGGCAAAAAACATCGAAGTCTTATGTCCCCAGGCTTTCTGAACATCTTTTCATAGTCTTGCTAAAGAGTACCACCTATAATTCATGATGTCAATACGATGGAAATCGCTTTTTAGTTGACTGCATCAACTTGCATATATCGCTCAAGTTTACGCTTAATCCGCTGGAGCGCATTATCTACAGATTTAACTTGTCTATTTAACTCTACGGAAATTTCTTGATAAGATTGTCCATCCAAGTAAAGTGCTAGCACTTGTTTTTCAAGACTACTTAATACTTTGTTCATTTCATCTTCCATCTGGATAAAATCTTCTTTATGAATCATAAGCCCTTCAGGATCATCCAACACCGGACCTGCAATCACGTCGAGCAATGTTCGTTCGGATTCTTCGTCAAATACAGGTTTATCTAATGAAATCGATGTATTTAAAGGGATGTGTTTCTGCCTGGTCGCCGTTTTGATAGCGGTAATGATTTGACGAGTGATGCATAGCTCCGCAAAGGCTTTGAACGAACTTAACCTATCCTCTTTAAAGTCACGAATTGCTTTGTATAGACCAATCATGCCTTCTTGAATAATATCCTCTCGGTCTCCACCAATAAGGAAATAGGAACGCGCTTTCAATCTGACAAACGATTGATACTTTTTAATAAGGAAATTGAGAGCATCCGTGTTGCCTTCGTGGATAATAACAATGATTTCCCCATCGGATAACCCGTGAAAATTCGGTATGTTACCTTCTGCGTAAGTTTGCTTCAACACGTGGATCACCCCGGTTCGTTATCAATACTATTTAACTAGTATACAGTATTGGAAAAATTTACGTCAACCGTTCACTTCATTCCACGGCGCCATTTTTCAAATATTTCCGCTATTTCATCAGTTAGAGGTATCTTAGAAAGTGGCTGTTGTTTTTGAATAGTCTTTACTTCCGTGGAAATCAGCTGATCTATTTCATTCATCTCTAGTTCAAGTTCTCTTGCCGACTTTCTCAGAGCTCCATGCGCAAAAATGACCCATTGTTCTGTTAAATCTGATGTAGCCACATGAATTTGCACACGCCTGCCACTCAATTCAGTGACAAGTTTTTCAATTCTTTCATCGGCCGTTTCATTTTTCCTTGTAAAGACAATTTCAATATTATTAAGCACTTTCCTTTTTTCTACACCCGGTACAAGATGCGCATCGAAGACGATAATGACACGCCAGCCGGTATGCGCCCTGTATTCCGCCATCCGTTCAATCAGCCGGTCACGTGCATCCGCCAATTTTTTACGCTTCATCCCACCCAGTTCCTCCCACGCGCCGATGATATTGTAGCCGTCGACCAGGAGTATATCTGTTTTCATCTGTCGGACTTAAGCGGTTGACGTTTACGCAGTACCTCGTACATGAGAAGGGACGCTGCTACCGAAGCGTTCAAAGACGTAACATGGCCGATCATTGGCAAATGATAAAGGAAATCACATTTCTCTTTTAAAATTCGAGACATTCCCTTCCCTTCACTGCCGATAATTACAGCCAGAGGGAGTGTTGCATCCATCAGTCTATAATCCACTGATTTACTAGCATCCGTTCCCGCTATCCAGACACCCCTCTTTTTTAACTCTTCAACTGTCTGCGATAAATTATTCACACGCACAACCGGAATATGTTCAATTGCACCTGTTGATGACTTCGCTACAACACCTGTCAATCCTACAGCACGACGCTTCGGTATAATAACACCGTGCACGCCAGACGCATCCGCAGTCCGCAATATCGAGCCTAGATTGTGAGGATCTTCGAGTTCATCAAGTATAAGGAATAGCGGGTCTTCCCCACGTTCGGTCGCGACCGTGAAAAGATCTTCGAGTTCAGCGTATTCGTAAGCCGCTACAGAAGCGACAATTCCTTGGTGATTAATATCGAGTAAGCCATCCAGTTTTTGTTTCGGTACTGCCTGTACGATAATCCCTGCTTTTTTCGCAAGCGACAGAATTTCCCCGATACTTTTCATGTTAAGGCCTTCGGCAACCCAAATTTTATTCAACTCTCTACCTGAGCGTAGCGCTTCAACAATCGGATTTTTTCCACCGATCAGCTCGGATTCAATGTCATTCTCATTTCCATTTTCATACTCATTCATTTTGACCCTTCCTCCTTCGTTAGTTCGATGAATCTGATTGCCTCACCGATATATTCTTGGACTCGCTCTGTTCTTCCTAGTAAATGTAGATAACCAATGACCGCTTCAAATCCTGAACTGTAATTATACGTTATTACATCGGTGTTTTTCGGTACTGAACCGGACTTCGCATTACGACCGCGTCTCATGATTGCCTCTTCTTCTTCTGTTAAAAACCCTGATTCCTGCATCATTTTCAGCGTAGCTGCCTGCGATTTAGCGGATACATAGTGTGTTGCTTCCCTATGCAGTATATTCGGCTTTACGCGCCCTGAACGAAGGAGATGCTCCCGAATTGCTTGTTCGTAAACCGCATCTCCCATGTAAGCAAGGGCCAAAGCCTTTATTTGTTTAACATCTATATCACGCAAATTATACAAGCGGGTCACCCTCTTTTCCAGCGAGTGCCCTGTGCTGTATCTTCCAAGAGAATTCCTTGTTCTTTCAGTTGATCGCGGATTTCATCTGAACGATTAAAATCACGATTACGGCGCGCTTCCAAACGCTCTTCGATTAACACGTCGATGTCTCCATCTAAAAGGCCTACTTCCTCATCAAACGGCAATCCGAGAACCGCCATCAAAACATCAAATGTGTCAATGAAATGCTTAAGTACTTCGGTTTGGGTATTTTTCTCCAATAAATAGACGTTTGCAAGTTTCGCTAATTCAAATATGGATGCAATTGCATTTGCAGTATTGAAATCATCATCCATAGCAATTTCAAATGTTGTTTTGATTTCATCCACTTTATGATTCCAAATATCTGCCTGATCACCGAGATCTGCAGATGCAGCAAGACGGTGTTTCAAGTTGTTGTATGCAGTCTGAATTCGTTCCAAACCGTTCTGTGCGCTGATGACAAGTTCCTCCGAGAAGTTGACTGGATGTCTGTAATGCACGGATAACATGAAGAACCGAAGCACTTTCGGGTCAATCTGCTTGCGGATATCATTCACAAGAACGAAATTCCCAAGTGATTTGGACATTTTTTCATTATCAATATTAATGTAGCCATTGTGCATCCAATAACGCGCAAACTGCTTACCTGTCATTGATTCGGATTGAGCAATTTCGTTCTCATGATGTGGGAATGTTAGATCCTGCCCGCCCGCGTGAATGTCGATCGTATCGCCGAGGTGCTCTCTAGCCATTACCGAACATTCGATATGCCATCCCGGACGTCCTAATCCCCACGGACTTTCCCATGAAACCTCACCAGGCTTAGCCGCTTTCCAAAGTACGAAATCAAGTGGATTGTCTTTCTTGTTCCCTTGCTCAATACGCGCTCCAATTTTCAGTTCATCTGTCGATTGATGGGACAATTTCCCGTAGCCTTCAAATTTCTGTGTACGGAAATAAACATCCCCCTGTGATTCGTAGGCATAGTCTTTATCGACTAAAACTTTTACAAAATCCACGACATCCTCAATGTGATCTGTCACACGAGGATGAACGTCTGCTTTTCCACAACCGAGTGCAGTGACATCTTCAAAGTAAGCGTTGATGAAGCGCTCTGTCAGTTCTCCAACTTCTTCCCCAAGTTCATTTGCCGTTTTGATAATTTTGTCGTCGACGTCCGTGAAATTCGAAACGTACTTCACATCATATCCACGATAGTCAAAATAGCGTCGAACTGTGTCGAATACGATAACCGGTCGTGCATTACCAATGTGGATGTAGTTGTAAACAGTTGGACCGCACACATACATCTTCACTTTGCCTTCTTCTATTGGAATGAAAGGTTCTTTCTTACGCGTCAGTGTGTTATAGATTTGAATAGTCATGATAATTTCCCATCCTTCACTTTGGAATCCTCTAGTTGTTCAAGCCTGTTCTTCAAGTACTCGACCTCATTTTCAAGCATCTCACATCGATCCGCCACTGGATCCGGCATATCGCGGTGATCATGCTTGCTCTTGACACGTACACCGTTCGCAACGACGACTTTCCCGGGAATTCCCACAACTGTCGACTCGGGTGGGACGTCTTTCAACACGACTGAACCTGCTCCTACTTTGCTACCCTCACCGATTATGATGGAACCCAGTACTTTCGCGCCAGAGGCAACAAGTACATTGTCATGGAGTGTAGGATGCCGCTTTCCACTTTCTTTACCCGTTCCACCGAGGGTCACGCCTTGATAAATCGTAACGTCGTTGCCTATTTCACAAGTTTCCCCAATAACAACTCCCATACCATGGTCTATGAAAAACCTGCGCCCGATTTTAGCACCCGGATGAATTTCTATACCTGTGAAAAACCGGCTAATCTGTGAGACAACACGAGCCAGAAATAACAGTTTCTTTTTAAATAGAGCATGTGCAATTCGGTGAGACCATAACGCGTGCAGGCCAGAATAAGTTAGGATAACTTCAAAAACATTACGTGCTGCTGGATCTTGTTCAAATATGCATTGAACATCTTCTTTCATTCTGCGAAACAACTCGTTCACTCCCCCTTAACTCAGTGTCTAGCTATTGCGGCCAGATGCTTAGTTCCTAAGCCGACCCTATTAGGAAGGATTGAACTGCATCCTCCCTGTTTTCACAGGACGTGGCGCACTAATGCTGCGTTCATCTACACGGCCGCTTTCGCTTTTCTTGTCTAGCTACTGCGGCCAGATGCTCGGGTCATAAGCCAGCCCTGCTAGGAAGGATTGAACTGCATCCTTCCCGGGAAAAGTGCTCCGCTCCGCAGGTCCGTCTTATGCCTGTCATATCTATGCGGCCGCCTCCGCTTTTCTCATAAAAAAAATACGTCCCCGTCAAATAAATGACAGAGACGCATTGAATGCGCGGTTCCACTCCGCTTGGAAGGTGTTAGCCTTCCCGCTTGACGCCTATAACGCTGGCGATGCGTCCGGCCTACTAACTTTCGGCACGGCACTCTAAGGGGCATTTCCACAAAGCAGAGGCACGGATCATTTACAGCCGGTGATGATCCTCTCTGAAGAGCTTGCATTGTGTACTTAATCCTTTTCATAGGTTTACGTAATTAATTTAATTGTACATTTCAAAAGAGGAAAGTCAATGTTATTGTTTTGCGAATTTAGCCACACGTTCAATTGACTTTTCTTTCCCAATCAATGCAATGGATGCCTGCAATTCTGGGCCATGCATTTGACCCGTTGTTACAACACGGATTGGCATGAACAAGTTTTTACCTTTGTGCCCTGTTTCCTTTTGGACTGCTTTGATGGCGTCTTTAATAGATGGCGCATCAAATGTCTCAAGCACTTCTAGCTTTTCTTTAAAGGAAGCCATCACCTCAGGCACCTGTTCTCCAGCAAGTACTTCCGTCGATTCTTCATCATATTCAATCTCGTGATCGAAAAACTGGGCAGATAATTCAACAATTTCTGCTCCGAAGCTCAACTGATCCTGATAGAGAGCGATCAAATCGTGAGCCCATGCGGTTTCCGATTCAGTCATCTCTTTATTGAGAAGACCTGCATCCTGAAGGTATGGCAATGCAAATTCGACCACTTCTTCAAGGCTCATCTTTTTCACGTATTGATTGTTCGTCCACGTCAATTTTTGTTTATCGAACATGGAGGGAGATTTAGAAAGACGGCTTACGTCAAACATTTTGATTAATTCTTCGTGCGTGAATATCTCCTCTTCTCCACCTGGAGACCAGCCTAGCAGTGCGAAGAAGTTAAACATAGCGTCGGGTAAATACCCAAGGTCTTTATACTGCGAAATGAATTGAATAATCGATTCATCACGTTTAGAAAGTTTTTTTCGATCTTCATTGACAATTAACGTCATATGACCGAATTCTGGATACGACCAACCGAAGACATCAGACACCATCAGTTGTTTCGGCGTATTTGTTAAATGCTCCTCGCCGCGGAATACGTGGGAAATTTTCATTAAATGATCATCGATAACAACCGCAAAGTTGTAAGTTGGAATGCCATTTGCTTTCACAAGAACCCAGTCGCCTACATCTTTCGACTCGAATGTCACTGTGCCTCGGACAAGGTCTTCCACTTTATACGTTTTGTCTTTCGGTACACGCATACGAATTGTATATGAAAGTTCAGTAGCTTCTTTTTCCGCTACTTCTTCTGCACTCAGATTCCGGCATTTACCGCCGTACATTGGAGCAGCGATTCCTGCCGTCTTCTGCGCTTCACGCTCTATTTCCAGTTCTTCAGATGTACAGAAGCATTTGTAAGCATGACCTTTTTCCAATACTTCCTGACCGTATTTCGTGTAAAGATCGAGACGTTCCATTTGACGATAAGGAGCGTATGGACCTCCGATATCAACCGACTCATCATAATCGATACCTAACCACTTCAAGTTTTCAAGCTGGGAAAGTTCTCCCGCTTCGATATTACGTTCAATGTCTGTGTCCTCAATTCGTACGATGAATTTACCACCATGGTGACGTGCGAATAGGTAATTGAATAATGCTGTGCGTGCTCCGCCGATATGTAGATGGCCGGTTGGACTTGGCGCATAGCGTACGCGTACTTCTGAAGTCATATGAATCTCTCCCCAATCTGATTTCATTACTGTTTGTTATTTTACCACTTGCCTCGACCGTTTAAAAGGTGTTATGCCTTAACGAGCAGAATTGTTGCCATAGAGGCAATTCCTTCCTCGCGTCCAGTGAACCCTAATTGTTCAGTTGTCGTCGCTTTGACATTCACTTGTGTTACATCTGCTTTCAGCAAGTCTGCGACACGCTTTTGGATTACTTCAATATACGGAGCCATTTTCGGCTTTTGCGCAATAATCGTACAGTCAATGTTGCCGAGTTTATAACCTTTTTCTTCTACAAGTGTCCAAATCTTTTCTAACAACACTGCCGAATCAGCGTCTTTAAATTCCGCATCCGTATCCGGAAAATGCCTTCCGATATCCCCTTCACCAATTGCACCAAGCGCTGCATCGGTAATTGTATGTAGAAGTACATCCGCATCAGAATGACCTGTCAGCCCTCTGTCATGCGGAATTAGAACACCACCGATGATAAGCGGACGCCCCGTTTCAAACTTGTGTACATCAAACCCTTGTCCTACTCTAATCATTTAAAAAACCTCCTACTTTTTTTCAATAAAACCTCTCCAAAAACAAGGTCCTCTTGCGTTGTCATCTTCACATTATCATAAGTACTTTCTACAATATGTATCGGTTCGCCAAGGCGTTCGACGAGCATCGATTCATCCGTGCCTAGAAAACCCTCTGCTTGTGCTTGTGCGGATGCCAGTTTCAGCAACTCATAGCGGAATGCCTGGGGAGTCTGAATGACCCACAACTTCTCACGATCCACTGTGCCTTCGACAACACCCAATTCAACATACTTCATTGTATCTTTTGCCCGTACGCCAGCAATCGCCGCTCCGTGCTTCTCCGCTACTTTAACAAGCTCAGTAATAACGCTATGTCGGATAAATGGCCTGGCAGCATCATGAACGAGGACAATACCACCCCCGTCATGTGCATAGATGCATGCCGCTACACTATCTTGCCGCTCCCCTCCACCATCTACTAAAGCTGTAACTTTATTAATAGCGAATTGGTCAAGCATGGATTGAATTTGAGCACGCTCTTCAGGCTTCACAGCAAGAATAACCCCAACACACGCCGGATCTCCTTCAAACACTTGTAGTGTATGGATAAGAATTGGTTTGTCATCCAGTTTCAAAAACAATTTATTGAATCCGGCATCCATCCGTTGACCACTTCCGGCTGCCGGCATCATCACTGTATAGTTCACGATTTCCATCCCTTTTTTATGAGTTCGTCATGCTCAATTTAGTTTTTAAGGTTTACCATTTTTCAATTTAGCAAAAATCATTCTTCCCGCCGACGTCTGCAACACACTTGTTACAACGACATCGATGGCATTACCAATATGGAATTTCCCATCTTCAACGACAATCATTGTACCGTCATCCAAGTAGGCAACACCCTGGTTCTGTTCTTTACCGTCTTTAACAATCACGACATGCATGTCTTCACCCGGAATAACAACCGGCTTCACCGCATTCGCAAGATCGTTGATGTTTAGAACTGAAACGCCGTGCAAATCTGCGACTTTATTCAAATTGAAATCGTTTGTTACTACGAGCCCACCCATACTCTTAGCCAAATGCACAAGCTTCATATCGACTTCGGGAACACCAGCGAAATCTTCGTCAGTAATTTGAATAGATGGACCGTCATAGGTTTGCATGCGCTTCAATACGTCAAGTCCACGTCTGCCTTTCGTCCGTTTTAACGTGTCTGAAGAATCCGCAATATGCTGAAGCTCTGTTAATACGAACTGGGGCACAACTAACACACCTTCGAGAAAACCTGTCTCCGAAATATCAGCAATCCGACCATCTATAATAACGCTGGTATCCAATATCTTGTAGTGCTTCCCTTTTGTTTGAGTGGATGCATCCTCCACTTCTTTCTTTTTGAGTCCACTGTTCTTTGTAGATTGTAGCGTATTGATGATTTCTTCCCGCTTCTTAAACCCAACCTGAAAACCTAAATAGCCGAGAATGATTGATAATAGAATCGGAAGAACTGATGTAATGATTGGTATTTGGATACTACCCAAACCAAAACTGACAAGGAACGCGACACTTAAACCCACGACGAGGCCGATTGTACCAAATATTAAATCAAAAACTGGTGCTTTCAGTAAAAGTTCTTCCATCCATTTGATGAAATTGACAATTGGTTCCACTAAGAAAAGACCGAGCACGTAAAAAATTGCTGCTCCAAGGATTGCGGACACGTATGGATTATCAATCCATAGACTCTGGGAGAAAGAAAATAAGGCGAATAAATGCGGTAAAAATAATACACCCAGTGTTCCTCCTATAAGCAGGAATGTAACTTGAACTACTTTTTTCAACATATGAACCACCTCCTTCAGTTATTAATTATACATGTTTTCACGCCAAAACGCTTTGATAAGCATAGGCAGGAGTAGCTTTCACCTCTGTTGTAATAGGACTCTTTAGGACAATTGAAAGTTTCTCTTTTTCCGTTTATTTCAAAAGAGAAGTGACAGAACTGCCATAATTACAGCCCTGTCCTTCATTCAATCTGTGAAAGCGATTTTCAATGCATCACTGACTGTTTCTACACCTATCACACGGATGCCTTTCGGGTAATCCCAGCCGCCAAGGTTCGATTCAGGAATGATTGCGCGTTCGAAACCAAGTTTTGCTGCTTCCGATACGCGCTGTTCGACCCTGGATACCCGGCGTACTTCCCCCGTTAAGCCAACTTCGCCAATAAAGCAATCGGATAGACCTGCCGCTACGTCGCGGTAGCTGGAGACGATGCTAACGAGCACAGCTAGGTCAATCGCCGGTTCATCCAACTTTACGCCACCCGCTACTTTAATATATGCATCCTGTGCTTGCAGGAGCATCCCCATACGCTTCTCAAGTACAGCCATCAGCAATTGGACACGGTTTTGGTCGAGCCCTGTTGCCATGCGCTTCGGGTAATTAAAGCTTGAAGGCGTCACGAGCGCTTGGATTTCCACAAGAATCGGTCTTGTTCCTTCCATAGATGCGACGACTGTTGAGCCAGCCCCACCTTGAGATCTTTCCCTAAGGAACAGCTCGGATGGATTTAGTACTTCTTTTAAACCCTCCTGCAACATTTCAAATATGGCAATTTCATTTGTAGAACCAAACCGGTTTTTTACACTACGTAAAATCCGGTACGTATGATGACGCTCCCCTTCGAAGTAGAGTACGGTATCGACCATATGCTCAAGCAGTCGCGGACCGGCGATCTGTCCGTCTTTCGTCACGTGGCCAACGAGGAAAATGGCAATGTTTTGCGTCTTTGCGATGCGCATCAGTTGAGCCGTACATTCGCGTACTTGAGATACACTTCCAGGCGCAGACGCTACTTCTGGATGATGAACGGTCTGGATTGAGTCCACAACGACAAATGTAGGTTTCACATCTGCAATCGTTTCGTGTATCAACCCAAGATCAGTTTCTGCATAAATATAGAGTTCGTCAGACTTTACGCCTAACCGCTCGGCACGTAACTTTGTTTGGCGAATTGATTCCTCGCCTGAAATGTAAAGGACACGCTGTCCTTTATTCGCCAAGAGCGACGATACTTGTAGTAGGAGTGTCGACTTTCCGATACCCGGATCCCCACCGATAAGTATGAGTGAACCAGGGACAATTCCACCACCTAGAACGCGGTTAAACTCTTCAAGATCCGTTCCGATTCTTGGTTCCTCAACCATTTCAATCGAACTAATTGGTAGCGCCTTATGACGGACTGTATCCGTATGTTGAAATGCGCCGCGCGGACCTTTTTGGACAGCGGCTTCAACTTCTTCCTCCATCATGTTCCACTCACCACACCCCGGACAGCGGCCCATCCACTTCGGTGATTCATATCCACATGACTTACACATGAATTTTACCTTTCTTTTAGCCATGGAATCCTCCAAATACGAAAAGGACAGCCCATCTTCCCCCAAAATAGCGGGTTAAGGATGGGCTATCCAATTCACTCTTTATTTTTCGATTACTACTTCTTTTTCAGCAACCTCTATTTGTTCGGCATCTTTTCCAACCTTGACGACAAACTCCTCATTCACCACATCGACGAGTACTTTACCACCTACGAGGACTGTACCTTTTAAAAGTTCCTCGGACAACCGGTCTTCGACGTGTTTCTGGATGGCACGGCGCAATGGTCGAGCACCGTACTCAGGGTCGTAACCCGCGTCAACAATTTTCAATTTCGCAGCATCCGTTAATGCAAGCTCGATATCTTGTTCGACGAGACGTTTAGTCAACTCATTAGACATAAGTGTGACGATTTCACGCAAATGATCTTTTTCAAGAGAATGGAAAACAATCATTTCATCGACACGATTTAGGAACTCTGGACGGAAAGCTTTCTTCAACTCTTCAAGCATCGCCGACTTCATGCCTTCGTAATCACGTCCTGCGTCTCCAATATTGAAGCCCACATAACGATTTTTCCTGAGTTCTTGTGCACCTACGTTGGACGTCATAATAATAACCGTATTACGGAAATCGACTGTGCGTCCTTTTGAATCCGTCAATCTTCCATCTTCCAGTACTTGCAGTAGTATGTTAAATACATCCGGGTGCGCTTTTTCGATTTCATCCAACAGGACTACTGAGTAGGGTTTGCGTCGAACTTTCTCTGTTAACTGTCCGCCTTCTTCATAGCCTACATAACCTGGAGGTGAACCGACAAGTCGTGATGTCGAATGTTTTTCCATATACTCGGACATGTCGACGCGGATCATTGCGTCTTCGTCACCGAACATGACTTCTGCAAGCGCTCTTGCAAGTTCCGTTTTCCCGACACCTGTAGGTCCGAGGAATATGAACGAACCGATTGGACGCTTAGGATCTTTCAAGCCTGCACGCGCTCGGCGTATTGCCCGGGAAATAGCTGTAACTGCTTCACCTTGACCGATAACACGTTCATGGAGCATTTCTTCCATATTGAGCAATTTGGCGGATTCCGCTTCTGCAATTTTAGAGACAGGTATTCCCGTCCACATTGCAACAACTTCAGCGATATCTTCAACTGTTACTTCAGATTCCTTTTGACCTTGCTTTTCTTTCCAGTCAGTTTTCGTTGTTTCAAGTTCTTCTTTCATCTTCTGTTCTTTATCACGGAAAGATGCCGCTTTTTCGAATTCTTGACTTTGTACAGCCGCATTCTTCTCAGAACGGATTGCTTCTAGTTTCGATTCGAGCTCTTTCAAGTTCGGTGGAGTTGTATATGAGCGTAGGCGAACCTTCGAGCCCGCTTCGTCAATTAAGTCAATTGCTTTATCCGGAAGGAATCTGTCGGAAATATAGCGATCCGACATTTTTGCAGCCGCTTCAATTGAGGCATCCGTAATTTTCACACGGTGATGCGCTTCATAACGGTCACGCAATCCATATAAAATCTGAATTGTTTCATCAACAGTTGGCTCATCGACTTGAATCGGTTGGAAACGTCGTTCAAGCGCTGCATCTTTTTCAATATATTTACGGTATTCGTCCAGTGTCGTTGCACCAATACATTGCAATTCACCGCGTGCGAGTGACGGTTTCAGGATATTAGATGCATCGATTGCACCTTCCGCTCCTCCTGCTCCAATTAATGTGTGCAATTCATCGATGAACAGAATGATATTGCCCGCCTGGCGAATCTCTTCCATTACTTTTTTCATGCGATCTTCAAATTCACCACGGTATTTCGTACCTGCGACAACAGTTCCCATATCAAGCGTCATGACACGCTTGTCACGAAGGATTTCAGGTACTTCGTTGTTAATGACTTGCTGCGCAAGCCCTTCCGCAATTGCTGTCTTACCGACACCCGGTTCTCCGATTAGTACCGGATTGTTTTTCGTCCGGCGTGCCAATACTTCAATAACACGTGTGATTTCTTTGCTACGTCCGATAACCGGATCTAGCAAGCCTTCACGTGCCACTTCTGTTAAATCACGTGCCAAACTATCTAACGTTGGTGTTGCGGCAGAATTAGAGACCCCTTGACCTGTTGCTGAACTGTCATTGCTTCCCAGAAGTTGAAGTACTTGCTGACGCGCTTTGTTCAAGCTAACGCCGGAATTATTCAATACTCGCGCTGCAACGCCTTCACCCTCACGAATAAGTGCAAGCAAAATATGTTCCGTACCGATATAGGAATGGCCAAGTTTGCGTGATTCATCTACGGATAATTCAATAACTTTTTTTGCTCTAGGTGTGTAGTGAACGATGGGACCGACATCCTTTGTTCCGGCTCCGACAAGTTTTTCCACGCCTTGTACGATTGTTTCAAAGTTCACACCAATCGCTTCAAGTGCTTTCGCGGCAATTCCTCCGCCTTCACGGATTAGCCCTAGCAAAATATGTTCTGTGCCGATGGACTCGTGTTTCATTCGAATTGCCTCTTCCTGTGCAAGTTGCAATACTTTCTGTGCACGCTGTGTAAATCGGTTAAACATCATAATCAGTCCTCTCCTTCTATACTATATATATACAATCAATTCCCCAAATACTCGTACATTACTCAATTGAATTATAAATATTAGAATGGAGCGATAAAACAACCATCCTAATTATACGTATTCAACTGGTAACGTCAGAACTCCTTTATTAGAGAAATTGACTTTGACTATCTTTGACCTGACTATACAGAAACCTAAGATATTGTGCAAAATAGTTGCTCACTCTTCCGCTTCTTTTTCAACCGGCGGCACTGTTCTTTCCACGTTAAGCCGTTCGCGGAACAATTTCGCCCTGAAGATATCCCGTTCTTCCTGGGATAATTCCGTACTTGCATATTGCTGCAAAAAACCCGGTTGCATAAATATCATCAACTCATTTAAGATCGACACATCAACGTCCTGGATAATCCCTAGATCGATTCCGAGCCTGACGTCGGAAAGACATCGAGCAGCTTCTCCTGACGGTAACAGACGTGCATAGCTGATTGTACCGAGCGAACGGAATAACCTGTTCTCAAGTGAAATCCGTGACTTTGCGAGTAACAACTCCCGTGATTTCCGTTCATGAGCAATCAGGCGAGATGTAATGTTCCTAAGGTCTTCCAATATCTCCTGCTCCGTTTTACCAAGCGTTGTCTGATTTGACACTTGATAGATATTGCCGGGCGCTTCGCTTCCTTCTCCATAACTTCCACGGACAATCATGCCAAGTCGTGAAATAGCCGGAATTATACGTTCAATCTGTTTGGTAATGGTAAGTGCAGGCAAATGCATCATGACTGATGCGCGCATGCCGGTTCCCGTATTTGACGGGCAGCTTGTCAAAAAACCGAAATCCTCATCAAACGCGTATGGTAGCTCTTTTTCCAAATAATCATCTACTCGGTTGGCCTGTTTGTATGCATCTTCCAGCTGAAGCCCTGGACAGATGCATTGGATCCGAATATGGTCTTCTTCATTGACCATGACACTCACGGTCTCATCTTCCGATAGCAAGACAGCCCCGTGCCGATTAGGTGCTGCAAGTTGTGGACTGATTAAATGCTTCTCAACGAGCACTTGTCGTTCCAGTGCAGGGAGATCCGACATCTTGGTGTAGGTATACCCGTTTTCTACAGCATCAAGCAAGACGCCTGTAACCGCCCTGTCAACCGCCATGGCCTCTTCTTCCGTGATGGCGATTGGAAAACGATAGCCTGTTAAATTACGTGCAAGCCGAACCCGTGTAGACATCACGATATCTGAGTTTTCTCCATAAGCTATCATCCAGGTGGTTACCGCATTACGCATGAATTTTTCAATCGACATCGTTTTCTTCACCTCCATGGGAAAGGTGTTGCTTGAGTGTATTCGCTTCGTCACGTAATTCTGCCGCTTCTTCAAAACGTTCGGCTTCGATAGCATCTTTCATTTTGACCCGAATCTCATCAATCTTCTTTTTAACGGCATAAAGCTCATTAAAAGAAACTGGGATTTTACCCGTATGTGACGAACGTCCGTTGTGCAGTTTCCCAAAGACGTATGGAAGTCTTTCACGGAACGTGTCGTAACATGCCGCACAGCCAAATTTCCCGATATCGAGAAATTTCGGGAACGTCAAACCGCATGAAGGACATTCAGGTCCTGTCAACTGTTCCCCTCTTTTCGGCTGCTGTTCCTGAAATGATTCTGAACCGCTGAACCAGTGCGATAGGAACTGTTGGATCGACAGCGGTTCCTGGTTAGGATCAAAAATTAATGTATGTGATTGGAAAGCGCACTTCTCACATAAATGATGTTCCATGGATCCGACCACGCTTTCTTGAGTGATGCTGACGGATGCGGGCCGTTCTTTACAATTTTCACATATCATTGAAAGCCACCTCAAATCAGTTAGATTATCAATCAGTTTAGCTGCTCGTAAATGAGCGTCAAAAGCATCGCTTGCAAAATACGTGCACGTATAATATCACGTTCGGGAAGTGGCTGATGGATTGTTGTTCGATCGACAGCGGCGAGAATAAGCTTTGACTCGCGCTCAGATATAACGTCTTCCTCAATTAGTCTGTAGACGACATCCAGGGCCATTGTAAAGGAGGCTCCTGACTGGATACCCTCTAGAATATGTTCAATTAATTCTTTGCGAGAATTTGCCTGCACGCGGAATATGCGTATATAACCACCGCCACCTCGCTTAGACTCAACTGCATATCCTCTTTCCGCCGTAAAACGGGTCTTAATGACGTAGTTGATCTGCGATGGTACGCATTGGAATTTTTCAGCAACTTCATTGCGCTTAATTTCAATCGTTCCACACTGTTCCTCTTCGATTATTGCCTTCAAATATCCTTCTATAATGTCGGAAATGTTTCGCATGTCCTCACCTCTTTCCTACTGGGGGAATAAGCCGTTGACTTTGACTATCTTTGACTTGATTGTACAGGACTCTCTGTTCGCACTGCAATCGATATGCACCAAGAAGGAGGGGATTCCCTTAGCATCGGCATAGTAGGTGATCTTTTAGTCTCTAAACAAAAAAATGGAGTGCAAGGCGTATGGCCTTACACTCCTTTACCCTCTATTCCACGCTAACATTCGTCAATTCTTTGACCGGCAAGAATAGTTCTCCCGTTTCTAAATACGTTACGGCAAGTTTATCGCCTGCTTGAATATAAATGGCAAGCGGCACAGTTTCAGAAGAAACGATGAAGTTGCGTCCATCCTCCGCTAAAAATGAAATCAGTGTAAAGTCGCCAACGCGTTCTTTAAAGACACGCACGACAGTTACCGCCACCTTCGACTCTTCGGCGCCTGAACTGCCATCCACACTGCTACTTCCGCGTTGAAGAGCTGTTTTATATAACTTTAACGCTTCATTTGGCGTATTTCCGTAGACCGAAATCTCCGGATTCGATGCTGATACGATGAAGTAATTTTGTAGGAATCCATTTGAATCGAGTACCGGTGTCAACCAGCTAGCTTCTCCGTAGAAGTTATACAAGACTGGCATTTCTCCCGACCATTTCTTTTCTATGAATTTCTTTTCTATGATTTGAAGTGCTCCTTGAGAATCCATATAGGACTCTTCTAGATTACCTGTATAATATGTGGCTTTACCTGTTCTCCCGTCAGTCAACGCATAGCCTAGCATCGAATCGACGCCTTCTTTCGGGCTAGTGAAATCGGTGAAGTAATACATATGGCCATCTTCATCGAAGATTGGGCTGACATTTGCCTCTGTTCCTTCATCAGACGGTAGTTTGACGTCTTTCTTCCCAATGATTGAATTCCAGAAACCATGGATATAATTACCGAAATAGCTGTTCTGCAAACTGACAGCTTCAGGTGAAACAGCGCCATCAATATATTCTGGAACATCTTTTAGCGAATATTTCTTCACACTACCACTCTCAGGATCAACGACTACAATTCCCTTTACGTCAAAACCATTACGTGCGCTGATGAATTCACCGTATGAACGTATATAATGCGGCTTTCCTTCATCATCAATTTCGAGTTGTACATCTCCATAAAAGATGAGATTCGGCATTTTCATTCGTATATGACGCTCAACTTGCTTATGGAAGAATGACGATGGCGTGTAAGCCATTTCTGCTTCCACAAATTTAGGATTATCTGCTGAATCCGTCGCGCTCATCGTGAAATAACCCGGAGTTGTATCCGCATTTAGCCATTTAAAAAAGCCAGAAAACTCAACGGGTGCAATGTAGACGAATTTACCATCTACTTTTTGAATCTGCAGACTGCCAAGTTCATAATAACTTGTATTCGGTACTTGCCCGAACGCTTTCTTCATTTTATTTCTTGCAAATTTCGGAGGGACACTTGCTGGCGTTTTCGTTTCGTCAAAAGCTGTGATTTCAACTTTCTGGTCCATCTCAACCGCTTTGTATTTCTTATCGGCATTGAATAGCGGAGAACTTAAAATATAAACGCCAAACACAAGTGCGCCCAGGAACAAAACGCCTTTCACTTTACGATCTTTACCGCCAGCGGAAATGGCACCTAGAAGTGTAACCACTAGAAATGCAATCCAGAGCGACGTCCAGTTGCGATCCATATTAGTCATATAGTAAAACAAAAATACCAAAACAGCAGAGATAATCGCTACTGTAGCTATTGCGGCACCTCTATTGAAGGCAATCAGCGTTTGCGCATCATCTGTGACACGTTTTGTTTGACTGCTGAGGATAAAAGGTACGATTAATAAACTGAATACAACGCCCGTAATTATAGAAAATAATAGTAAGTTAAGCATAAAATACACCCTTTTCCATCTTGAAGATTTTTTGCTGATAGTTAGTATACGGGCTATCAGCAAAATAGTTTCATTTTTCGGATTGAAGTTGAAAAAAGTTTATCATTTTGAATATATGGGTAAACAGAGCAATAGAGGATTTTTCTTGCCCTTCTTTTTTCCTCGGTCTTACAATCCAGTAAATAAACCATTGGAGGCAATACATTTTGAATTGGTACGAGAAGTTAAATGAATACTTCCCCGTTGAAGAGATGAAGTCAAAGGAACATATGGACGCGTTGCTGTTGGACAAGAAAAGTGTCTACAAAAAAGACGAAGGACCACATCATGTGCTCATGTATGTTGAGTTCGAAAAATTCATCTTCGTAGATTATTTGTTTGTTTCCACACAATCACGCGGTATGGGACTTGGCGGTAAACTATTGACCATGTTAAAGTCCAAAAATAAACCGATCCTCCTAGAAGTGGAGCCAGTCGACTATGAAGATACAGATACAGCTAAAAGGCTTAAGTTTTACTCACGCGAAGCGTTCTCACATGCACAGCGCATCGGCTATAACCGCCGCTCTCTGGCTACGGGTGAAAACACAGTGCTCGAAATTTTATACTGGTCGCCTACTGATTCAGGCGAAGAAGAAATCTACAACGCAATGACTCAGACGTACGATGAAATTCACACATACAAAGATGAAACTTTTTACGGTCAAAAATACGACCCGACCGATAAAGTACTTGTTTTTCACACGAAGGACAAACGCGATATTCTTCAACCTTTCGATACATCCGAATAAAAATGGACTTCCCTTTGAAATGGGAAGTCCATTTTTTATGCCTTAATCAATTCTTTCTCCAAAGGTTCCAAATCTACTTCGAATCCTAAGTCTTCCAACATTTTACGATCCCAATCGCTTTCCTGTCCAGCCGTCGTTAAATAATCTCCGATGAAAATTGAGTTTGCTGGGTATAAACCAAACGGTTGTAGACTGCGTAAATTCACTTCTCGCCCACCTGAAATCCTAATTTCTTTTGTAGGATTGATAAACCTGAACAAACACAGTACTTTCAAGCAATAACGTGGTGTTAATTCGTCCGTACCACCAAGGGGCGTGCCATCCACGGCATGTAAAAAGTTGACTGGAATTGAATCTGCGTCCATTGCGTACAGACTACGCGCCATGGAAACGACATCTTGTTTTGTCTCACGCATACCGATAATTACACCCGAACACGGTGAAATACCCGATTCCTTCACAAGATCCACCGTATTTACACGATCCTCATATGTATGGGATGTCGTAATACTTTCATGGTGCTCAGCTGAAGTATTAATGTTGTGGTTGTAGCGGTCGACGCCGGCTTCTTTCAATCGTTTTGCCTGTTCTGGTTTCAAAAGTCCGAGACATGCACAAACGGTCATATGCTCATGTTTCGACTTAATTTCTTTCACAGAATCAATAACGATTTCAAGTTCACGATTCACAGGCCCCCTACCGCTCGCCACGATACAGTAGGTTCCCACATTCAATTCGGCCGCCCTTGTCGCACCCGCTACAATTTCTTCTTTTTTCATCATGGAATACTTTTCGATTGGCGCTGTCGAAATAATCGACTGCGCACAATACCCGCAGTTTTCCGCGCATAAGCCCGATTTCGTATTCATTATCATATTAAGTTTCACTTTATTCCCATAATACTGTTTCCGAATTGTATATGCCGCATGCAAGAGTAAGAGTAATTCCTCATCAGGACTATCCAATATGGAGAGTGCTTCCTCATCCGTTAAGACATGCCCTTCTAGAACACGTTCAGCTAAATCAGTATACTTCGTCATATTAGCGCCTCACTTTCAATACTTTATACATACGATGTCCAAACATACCGCCAAGAACTGCAAGAATTATATCTTTCGGCAATGGTGGAACCATCCATAACCACGCCACTTTGTACGTGAACGCATCTGGAGCCGCAGCCCAGAACTTATAGGCATAATACATCCAGTTCGTACCAAATAGATAGTTCACAGACATTCCAACGAGTGCAGCGATAATATATCCATGAAGCTTTCCGTTCTTCTCAACAATTTTTCCAGCAATGAATGCAACGAAAATGAAAGAGACGACAAATCCGAATGTCGGACTGATAATCGATCCAAAACCGCCTCCGAATCTTGCAAATACGGGCGCCCCCGCAAGCCCGATGAACATGTAGACCGTCATTGCCAGCGCGCCTCTGCGACTGCCAAGAATAAGTCCTGCAAGAATCGCGAAAAAGGTTTGTAATGTAATCGGTACTCCGCCAACTATAAGAAATGGTAAAAATGCTGTAATATTTGCTCCAATCATCATCAGTGCTGCGAACATGCCACTGTAGACAAGCGTTAGTGGACTCATTCCACTTTTACTGTTTGTTTTTACTGCAACTGTTGTCATAAGTACACCCCTTAAGTTTGTGTTATCCTTAATAGAATAGTAGATAACACATTATGTGTCAACCCAATATTATTAACTGTTGACACAAATCTGCATAAAAAAAGACCGACAGCATATTTGCCATCGATCGATTTAGGATTTTTCGCCTTCATCTTTTGGAAATAAAAAGTAAGAAATGACCCCACTCACAATCATCGCACCAATTATGATAGCCAAGCGCGTTAACTCGGGCACTTCCTGGTATTCTTTCGTCAACTTCATCCAGCCGAATCCGCCGACAAGTAACATAATGGGAATGACAAATTTAAAAGCCTTCAACAAATTCACCTACTGTATAGAGTTATGGTAGTTTTATTCTACCATAATTCTACCTTATCTACGACGACGACGTCTTCCACAGCCTGGCCGTGAACCGATACCGCCTACTTGCGGACCATAACCATCCATGCCCGGACCATAGCCAGGTTGAGCGGGAAGTGTTTGACCCATAACGTCTTGTGTCGTTTCTGTGTAATAATGACGCGGAATTTGAACAGTGTGAACCCGATTCACGTTAACGATCGGATGGATAAAAGGGACTTCTTGTGGAACAAATTGATCGTGACAACGATACTGCGTTGGGCATACGACCGGTTGCACCTGCCCGGCACCCATATTGCCTGGGCACATCTGATTGCCGTGATGCATTTGATTACCGTGATGCCAATTACCTTGTTGCATCATACTATCACCTCCTCCTTCTATTAGATGTGAAAAGTAGGAGGACAAACGGGCGATAGACTCTACGGGCGGTAAGGAATATCAGAAAACGTATTTTGTTATCTGGGATTAAAATTCGCTTTGCTCAAGCAAGCGAATGTGGTTAACATCAGTCCCAATACAATGGATGAATTCAGAAATCATGCTAATACCGCTTTGCGCTTTGTGGATGCCTCTCGCGATAAGCCGGAAAGAAGTTCACTTTCAGTCTTATCGCTTCGGCTACCACGAAGTCGCGCCTTCGCTGGATTGTCTATGTTAGAAAGCGCATTTCGTTGTTAGGGGTGAAATCTGTAACCTATAGTGCGTACTTCTTCGAATTAAATCACATCATATTCTCAGGATATACATCCCTAAAATCACAACTCTATCGATTATGAACACTTCGGCGCAGGCGCGGCAAAGGGGTAGCCGAAGCCCTGAGACTGGATGCGGAGCGTTAATCCAGGCTCAAGGCCAGAGGCATCCCCAAAGCGCCAAGCGATCTTAAATCTACACTCCGAATTACAACTCTCCCGATAATGCACACCCCAGCGCAGGCGCGGCAACGGGGTCGCCGAAGCCGTGAGTCTGGATGCGAAGCGTTAATCCAGGCTCACGGCCAGAGGCATCCCCAAAGCGCCAAGCGATATACAATCCACAATCCAAATCATAGCTCTCTCGATAATGAACTCCCAGAGCGCCAAAGCGTTGTATGAGGATATCTTTATTCCCACCTATTTAACTCACTACTATTTTATTTGCTTTTGTAGATTTATTTTTCACATATCCTAAAACTTTGCCTTCCACGCTATCTAGCGGTAATACCCCGAACTCTCTACTATCTGTCCCTCTCCACCATTGATCCACTAAAACAAATATGGTGTCTTCCATTACATTTACGGGATCCATATTAGTCGCGAAATAGTTCTTAGTAGATTCTATATTCACGCTTTCGAGAGTGTTCTTTCTTTTGAAATATGCTTCTTCTCCCATTCCCAATATCGTTGCTTTCGCGTAAAAAGTATCTAATTTTTTGTCATCGATTAAAACTTGCCCTTTTTTTATTTCAACAGTTTCTCCTGGCAAACCAACTACCCTTCCGATATAATTTTCAGGCGACTGAGGGTAACGCTTTAGGACAGCGGTAGGGGTTTTATAGTAAATTACATCCCCGCGATTCACATCCGAATAATCAAGGTCCACAACCAGTTCACTATGAGCAACTGTGTCATAATCATGATTTCCTCTATCCATTGCATCCGAACGCCATACTATTAACGCTGTGTTTTCAGCGGTTTCGATCAACCCGACTTCTGGTTTTGTGTTTTCATCCGTTATGGTTTCCGCAGAACAAGCCGCCAAGAAAAGCATAATCGCGACTATACTAATTTTTTTCAAATCCACCCTCTCCTTCTGAAAACAGTATTCTCTGTTTAGTTGATGTTTTACTAGAATACTTATTTTCCAGAGATATTAACATATAGAAGTTGGAAATTAGGCAAAGAAAAACACCTCAACTACTATCATTCTCTTTGTCAGAGAACATGCAAATTGAGGCGTTTGGTGGTGCCTGGGTTTAGTTATTGGATTTCATTTGGGATTTCTTTATCGTTATCGAATACGTGGGGCTCTTTCCTTTTTACATCTAGTTCTTCAGGCGCATCATAAATCGGACTTCCTTCACCAATCATTTTTAACTTAGCAATGAAATCCGGATTGTGCCTAAGTTCCATTTCAGACGACTCCACAGATAAGCGTTCCATTTATATCATCCTCCTCACAATTTTAACCGTGGCGAACTACGCTGGAATATAGCTATAAATACAACAACATTCGATTTCTCTTTCTATTATTATACTAAATATTCAGAAATACGTAAACCTTTAAGTCTTGCATGTTTTTTTAGAGACCACAACGGATATACTATAAATACATAGCATAGCTAAACGAGGAGGTTCCTAAATGAAAAGAATTATATTATTTGATGGCGATTGTAATTTCTGTGATGCAAGTGTGCAATTTATCATAAAGCGGGATCCTTCAGCCCATTTCCATTTCACTTCATTGCAAAGTGAAAAAGGGGTGGAACTTCGTAAACAATATGCCATTTCAGATGAGATAGACAGCCTGGTTCTAATTGAAAATGGTCGGGTTTACACGAAGTCTTCTGCCGCGCTACATATAGCGAAAAAGTTGGATGGGCTATGGCATCTGTTATTTCTATTTATACTCGTGCCGCCTATAATACGTAACGGCGTTTATGATTATTTCGCTGGGAATCGCTATAAATGGTTTGGTAAAAAAGAGGATGCCTGCATGCTGCCATCTCCCGATGAGCGCAAGCGATTTATTTGACTAACACGAAAGAGGGACCCAGACATCTCCGGGTCCCTCTTTCGTTAATCATTTAAGCCTGCAGTTCTTTATTCTCTTCAGCTGTAAATGCGCGTGACCTAGTCAGAAAACGTTTGCCTTCTACTCCTTCAAGTGAAAACATGCCTCCGCGACCCGGGACAACATCTATAATCAACTGTGTATGCTTCCAGTATTCGAACTGGTTTTTGTGCATATAAAACGGTGTTTCACCAATGTAGCCAAGAAGGACGTCCTGGTCACCCAGTATTAGTTCACCGTCCGGATAGCACATGGGGGATGAACCATCGCAGCACCCACCCGACTGATGAAACATCAGCGGTCCGTGTTTTCCCTTTAAAAACGCAATGAGTTCAAGAGCAGCGTCAGTTGCGAGGACGCGTTCCGTCGCCGTCATCCGCACTCCCTCCTTTCTTACCGCTTAAAAGAACCCTTGTTTGTTTTCGCTATAACTCACTAACATGTTCTTTGTTTGCTGGTAGTGACTAAGCATCATTAAGTGGTTTTCACGTCCAACTCCCGACGCCTTGTATCCACCGAATGCAGCGTGAGCCGGATACATATGATAACAGTTCGTCCAAACACGGCCTGCTTGGATGTCGCGGCCAAAACGGTAAGCTGTGTTCATGTCGCGTGTCCAAACAGCAGAACCTAGGCCATATAGCGTATCATTCGCGATTTCAAGTGCTTCTTCTTTGGTTTTGAATGTTGTAACGGACACAACCGGCCCGAAAATTTCTTCCTGGAAAATGCGCATTTTATTGTTGCCTTTAAAGACAGTCGGTTTTACATAGTAACCGCCTTCCAAGTCGCCCTCCAACTTGTTTTGCTCCCCGCCGACTAAGCATTCTGCGCCTTCCTGTTTTCCGATATCCAGATAAGAAAGGATTTTTTCAAGCTGTTCAGTCGAGGCTTGCGCGCCCATCATGACAGTTGGGTCTAGTGGATTTCCTGTTTTAATCGCTTTTACCCGCTCAATTGCACGCTCCATAAACTTATCGTAAATCGATTCCTGGATCAAAGCACGTGAAGGACATGTACATACTTCCCCTTGGTTAAGAGCGAACATGACAAACCCTTCCACCGCTTTATCCAAGAATGCATCGTCTTCTTCCATGACATCTTCAAAGAAAATATTCGGTGATTTACCACCCAACTCAAGAGTGACAGGGATCGCATTTTGTGAAGCATACTGCATGATTAGACGTCCTGTTGTTGTCTCACCTGTAAACGCAATTTTACCAATGCGCGGGCTCGATGCAAGCGGCTTTCCTGCTTCCAAACCGAAACCATTCACGACGTTGAGAACGCCAGGCGGCAATAGATCTCCAATCAGTTCGACGAGAACGAGAATCGATGCCGGAGTCTGCTCAGCAGGCTTTAGCACGACACAGTTACCTGCTGCGAGTGCCGGTGCGAGTTTCCACACGGCCATTAGAATCGGGAAGTTCCAAGGTATAATTTGTCCAACGACACCAATCGGCTCATGGAAATGGTACGCCACAGTATCATTATCAATTTGACTTACTCCGCCTTCTTGTGCTCGGATAGCACCGGCAAAATAGCGGAAATGATCGATAGCAAGTGGCAAATCCGCATTCAATGTTTCACGGACTGCCTTTCCGTTATCCCACGTTTCGGCAACAGCAAGCATTTCCAAGTTCTGCTCAATCCGATCAGCAATCTTGAGCAATATATTTGAGCGATCTGTAACTGACGTTTTACCCCATGCGTCTTTTGCAGCATGTGCCGCATCCAGCGCTAGTTCAATATCCGCTGCAGTTGAACGTGCCACTTGTGTAAATACTTTGCCCGTAACCGGCGTCACATTATCAAAGTATTCACCCTTGGCTGGCGCTGTCCATTTTCCGCCAATGTAGTTATCGTAGCGTTCCTTGAAATCCACTTTTGCACCTTTTGTGTTCGGAAATGCATAAACCTCATTTTCTACTGCTTGTACCATTTAACCATTCCTCCCCGTGAGCTGATTTTCACACGCAATGCCACTTTACGTTGCAAACTTCTGCGGTATGCACTTCCGCCCGAATTAAATTAGTGTATGCGCTTACACATCTTCCGGCATAAAGAAAGAAGCTTGTCCTCCCATTCTGTCAGACTATACTAATTATTTCAACTACTAAACTCGAAAAATCATTCGACATGTTCATCAATTATTAATGCCTCCGTAATAATTTGTTCATATTTACCTATTATGATTAGGTTAATCGATTAAATAGGAGGAAGATATTATGGATACAGAGAACAAAAATAAATCAGGCAAAAGATTTTTATCAACCATCGGAGCTGGCATTATCGGTTCCGTATTGACGATAGCAGTTATTACAAATACAGACTTTCTGAAGACGAGTCAGACAGAGTCACTGCCCGCGACTACGGAAACGGCTCCCTATAATGTGCAACAAACGTCTGCGACAACAACCACATCACTCTCCGATATGGTTGAAAATTCATCGGATGCAATTGTCGGGATTCTTAATTATCAAAATGCGCAAAACCCATTTTCGCAACAAACCAAAAGTACCCAAGCCGGTTCCGGTTCGGGCGTTATCTATAAAATAGATGGTGACAAAGCCTTCATCGTGACAAACAACCACGTCATTGAAGGTTCAGAGAAAATCGAAGTATCACTGGAAGGCGGAGAAGTTGCAACAGCTGAGCTGATAGGTAAAGACGCGCTAAGTGATCTTGCGGTTTTGACAATCGATGCGAAGTACGCAAAAAACTCCTTGGAGTTCGGCGATTCTGACAAGCTTCGTGCTGGTGATGAAGTCATAGCAATCGGAAATCCACTCGGCCTCGACTTCTCCGGAACAGTCACACAAGGTATTGTGAGTGCGGTCGATCGTTCCATTAATGTGCAGACATCTGCCGGCGAGTGGGAAATGAACGTCATCCAAACGGACGCGGCGATTAATCCAGGTAACAGTGGTGGTGCTCTTCTGAATAGTGCCGGTGAAGTAATAGGTATTAACAGCCTAAAAATTTCCGAAAGTGGCGTTGAAGGACTTGGTTTTGCAATTCCAAGTAATGAAGTTGTCCCGTTAATCGAAGAAATGACGAAGAACGGTGAAGTTGAACGTCCTTACATCGGCATCGGACTAGCAGATTTCAACCAAGTACCACGCACATATTTTCAAAACCTTCCTGAGAAAGTGAAAGGCGGTGTCATTGTCGCTTCAATCGATCCGCAATCGGCAGCAGGAAAAGCTGGACTGCGTGTAGAAGATGTCATAACTGCGATAAATGGTACCGAAATTCTTGGCTCGGCGGATCTGCGAAAGTTCTTGTATTCCAACCTTACTGTCGGTGACAAGGCAACATTTACAATTTACCGGGGTGCAGAATTGAAAACGATTGAAGTTACACTTACAAGCAACGTCTCCACGGCAAATTAAAATATACGGCTATTCACCTCTCCCTACTAGCCAAGGGAGAGGTGTTTGCAATTGCAAATTTCCCCATTTCGATTTACGTTTAGTAGAACAAAATGCGTAAGGAGGTGTATTGCAATGAAAATCTTAGTAATTGAAGACAACGAAAGTGTCTCCAAGATGATTGAGCTGTTTTTTTCAAAAGAAGGAATAGATGGTTCATTCGTAAAAAATGGTTTGGAAGGTTTTGAACTTGCAAAGCAGGACGGCTGGGATTGTCTCATCATCGACTGGATGCTCCCCGGAATGGACGGTATTTCAATTTGCCGTAAACTTCGGCAGGAGGCTATTGCGACACCCATTATTATGCTGACCGCAAAAGACGGCGAATCAGACCAGGTACTAGGGCTCGAAATGGGCGCGGACGACTATGTTACGAAACCATTTAGTCCACTAGCACTCATGGCCCGCATTAAAGCCGTGACTCGGAGGTATTCGACACTACAAGACAAACCGTTAGAAGACGGCATTGTCGAAACAGCACATTTCAAAATTAATCCAAACACACGCGAAGTCTTACGGGATGGTGTGCGAATCCAAAACCTAACTCCAAAAGAATTCGATTTGCTGATTCACTTTGCCCAACATCCAAAACAAGTCTTCTCACGCGAGCAGCTACTGGACAATGTCTGGGGCTACGACTTTTACGGTGACGATCGAACTGTAGATGTACATATCAAGAGGCTTCGGACGAAAATCGCAACAGAAGAACTTCCTTTTTTCCATACAGTATGGGGCGTTGGTTACCGATTCGACGAAACTGCGGGTGACGTTACCAAATGAAAATCAAATACCTCTACCAACAACTTATGAGTCACTTCAGTGTCATTGTCATCGCATTTTTACTATTAAGCTTACTGTTTTCTCACTATGTTGAGCGATTTGTATATGACAATAAAACAGAAGAACTGTCTATATACGGGCAGTCTATTTTACGAGACATCAAACAGGACCAGCGAAATTCGGACCGTATTTTAAAATCATACGGAGATGTTCTGAACAGTCGCGATATCCAATATAGCTTGTTCGATGAAAAGTCAGCCATCATTTATTCAACGGGCATAAATACGCCGCTCATTAGTTTAAGTGAAGAAGAATGGCGAAACATCAAAAATGGTAAGACAATTATCGTTAAGCAAGACTTTAAACGTTTCAATGAAGCCGTTACATTCGTTCTCCTACCTTACATTCGTGGGCAGCAGTTTGTCGGTGGGATCCTATTAACATCCCCTATCAAAGGCTCTCGGGAAGTTATTTCACAGATGAATTCTTATTTGCTAATTACGACGTTTATCGCACTGGCAATTTCGCTACTTCTTAGTTGGATTTTATCGACTTTCCACGTCAGAAGGATTAAACGACTTCAATTGGCTACATCCGCGGTTGCACAAGGCGATTATTCGGTGCGGATACCGTGGTCGAATGTTGACGAAATCGGTGAACTTGCCGGGGATTTTAACGAAATGGTTGAGCAATTAGATGCTTCTATGGAAGAGATTGAAAATCTTGAGAACAGACGACGCCAGTTTATGGCTGATGTATCCCATGAATTACGGACCCCTCTTACGACAATTAGAGGCATCATCGAAGGCTTAAGAAACGATATGATACCGGAAGCCGAAAAGGTGAAAGGCCTGCAACTAGCCACGAACGAGACAATGAGACTCATTCGGCTTGTCAATGAAAACCTAGACTACGAGAAAATTCGTTCAAACCAAGTCACATTGATCAAACAAGACATCCAGCTTATTGAATTGCTGGAAATCATTCAGGATCAGCTCGAAGGTGTTGCAGCAGAAAGGAATAATAAAATTATCGTTACTGTTGAACCCGACGTGTTCGTGCATGCGGATTACGATAGACTCACACAGATATTGATCAATATTACGAAAAACAGTATCCAGTTCACCGAAAGTGGCGCTATCTACCTTCGAGGCTACACAAGCGAGGAAAATACTGTCATTGAAATTGAAGATACCGGTATCGGCATCGACCCCGAAGATATCGAGAAAATTTGGGGCAGGTTTTATAAAGCGATTGTGTCACGGACAACCAATCCATATGGTGAATTCGGCCTCGGTTTGTCGATTGTGAAGAGTTTAGTTAGGATGCACAATGGAACAATTAAGGTGACCAGCGAAAAAGGACAAGGTACAAAGTTTACTATGTCATTTCCACACCTAAACGAAAAGTAAATACTTGTTTTATTTCCCATTTCAGACTTGTTAATAGTTTGTTCATATCTATCCTGTAGGATGAATTTACATCAACTACTGGAGGAATTAATTTTGACTAAAAAAAGGAACTTATTCTTAATGGCAGTTGCCCTGCTCGCAATTATGCTTGTGGCAACGGGCTGTTCGCAAGAAGCTAAAGCAACAAAAGCCACAGATGAAACGGTAGCAACGGTCGGTGATGAAAAAATAACGAAAGATGAATTGTATGACGTACTCGTTCAATCTTCCGGAAAAGAAGCACTCGATTCTATGATTGACAAGAAAGTGATTGCACTTGAGCTGGAGAAGAAGAAAGTAAAAGTTACTGATAAAGAAGTAGATGCAGAACTTGCGAAATACATTGAAAGTGGCGGCGGGCAAGAGGCATTCACTGCCGCACTGAAGCAAATCGGCGTGACTGAAAAACAATTCAAAGAAGACATTACAGAATTTTTGTCCATCCAAAAAGTGCTAGAACCAGGTAAAGATATAACAGACGAGAAAATTAAGGCCTACTTCGAAGAGAATAAAGCGTCTTTCCAAGTAGAAGGCGAAGCTGAACCAGTCTTGGCTGATCACAAAGAGACAATAAAATTACTTTTATCCGACCAGGAATTACAAGCTAAGTATGTTGAGTGGTTGGATAAAGCAAGATCAGCGTACAAAATCGAAAATTCGTTATCAAAAGAATAAACAATACCCCGCCTGTTGATTAACTAAAATTTAACCAGTAAATAAATTAATCAAATACCGGGTACTACGAGTACAGTTATTTTTGGATCGCTTTGGATTGAACTAACTTCTATACCATTATCGAGATGTCTTAATAAATACGGAATGGTCACATCACCACGGTAACTTCGACATCGAAGAAGACGCACTCGCTACTAGCGCTGAACCGTACGCACAGTATGCCTAGGCTTACTCGAATAAATGATGGGAGAACGGCAAAGTCTAATCGGCTTTTCCGTTCTTTTTTGCATACCTGTAATAAAATAGCTTCAGTTAACCATAGAGTCAATGTGATATGATTAAACTAATTATTCCAACTAGATTAAAAGAGGTGTTGCTATGAACTTCATTGCCTGGACAATTGTGGCATGTGAAATTGGTTTTTGGGTCGTCATTGCTCTCGGACTCATCACGCGCTATATTTTCAAACGTGAAAAGCTAGGTTTTTTCTTGCTCGCCCTAACGCCTGTAATCGACTTGATTCTACTAATAGTCACGGCAACTGATCTTTATAATGGAGCAACTGCGACGCAAGTGCACGCCATAGCGGCCATATACCTCGGTTCATCCATTGCGTTCGGTAAAAGCATGATTCGCTGGGCTGATGAACGCTTTCGTTATTATGTTCAAAAAACAGGTGCAAAACCGCCGCGTAAAATCGGCTATGAACATGCTCGTCACTCGATGAAGGGTTCAATGCAGCATCTGCTTGCGTATATCATTGGCGGTGCTTTCCTGATTGCCATGATTTATTTTATCAGCGACCCGGCGAGAACCGAAATACTGTCCGCAACATTAAATACATGGGGGCTTGTACTAGGCATTGACTTTGTAATTTCTATTACGTATTTCATCTGGCCACGGAAAGCGGCAAACGCATGAAAAAAGCCAACCTGTAGTGAGGTCTGGCTTTTTTTGTATTAACTTTAATCTTCTTCACCCATTAGCAGATTCCTTCTGTTTAAGCTTCAGTGCATGTAACCCGATAAAGACCAGGATAAGGATCATCGAAATTAGGGATCCACCTCCAAGCTTCCACCCCTCACTTAAAGATGTAAAGTTGAGGACAAATTCCGGACCGAAAAGAAGTATCGGAATGATGATGACAATCCATGATTTCAGAAAGACCGCCCCGACAATAAAGACGAGTAGACACACTGCGACGAAAAACTTATTCATACCTATTGTAGCAATGTATAATGGTTCAAAAAGAATCGCACTTATCAATGCAACAGCGATGAATAGAGAATTTACAACGATTACTGCTACGAGCACGGGAACTATATTTCTCTTACCGTTCAGTTCTTTTTTCGCTACATTTCTGAACAGTACCCAGTAGACAATAAGTGAGAGGATAACAACAATCGGTATGCCAATCAACTGAATAATATCCAGCTCAAATCTGTTATTTAGTGCTGAGCCCATTACAGAATAGGCGATAATCAAAATAATTAAAATTGGAATGAACTTCAGCCAAGATGCATAATCATTCGTCATTTCTCTTTCAAGCGACTTCATATACACAGCCGGTGATCCAGCTGTAATGCTGTCCACATCCTTTCCGCGACGTTCGAGCTCAGCTAGATGATCTTCGAGTTCCCCTGCTACCTCTTCAATCTCAGCCTCATTTTTACCGGATGTTATTAAATATAATCGAACATTCTTTACAAACTCATCACTTCTCTTTGATAACTTCATGTTGCTCCCCCTCCTCCATTAATAAATTCACGCCCATTGAAAGCTCATGCCATCGTTCTTTGAAATCATCAATATCGGCGCTACCCGCTTCCGTTAGTGAGTAATATTTACGTTTAGGTCCGTTTGGAGAGGGACGCATAACTGTCGATACAAGCCCATCTTTCTGCATTCTCATAAGGACCGGATAAATACTCCCTTCACTCACCATCGTCAACCCATACTTCTGCAACTCTTCAATCATCTCGTATCCGTACGTCTCCCCTTTGCTTATAATTGCGAGAAGACAGCCCTCCAATATACCTTTTAACATTTGACTCGATGAAGCCATCTATCTCCTCTCCTTTTCACTACCTTGTATAACACCTTAGCATGCACATTTTTATATGTCCACTACTTTGTATAACACGTTAGTGTTTTTTTGGTATTCAAATGGAGAGGGCGCTTGCTTTTAAATTGAACGCACCAAAAAGCCGACCCATTAATGAACTGCCCCCCAATTGTTAGACATCATCTAACAATTGGAAGAGCAACTCATCGCAGGTCGGCTTTTATATGATTAATCGATATTGCAATAGCTGCAAACAACTTCGGCAACCGATTTCGCGGAAACAATAAGGGCATCTTCATCAATTTCAAACTTCGGATGATGATTCATGAATGCTCTATCTACCCCTTTTGGCTTACAACCGATATTAAAGAAAACGCCAGGTACTTTTTCCAAGTAATACGAAAAGTCTTCCGATCCCGAGAACACTGGGAACTCCACTACTTCCTTGATATCCGGGTCATTTGAATTCTCAAGAATAGAAACAACCTCCGCGGTTACCGTCGGATCATTGTAGAGTGCGGGATAATCAGCCGTATACGTCAAGTCACACTTCACGTCGAACTCCACCTCAATGCCGCTTACAATGCGATGAATTTCCCTGGAAATCAACTCCTGCGTTTCTCCGTTCATATAACGCACATCGCCTTCAAGTTCGATACTGTCCTTGATGACATTGAATGAACCTTTCCCGTCAAACGAACCGATTGTAACAACACCCATTTCAAATGGATTCAAACGCCTGCTGACAATGGTCTGGATAGCTGTTACGAAATGGGCACCCGCAACGATAGGATCATTCGCGTGATGCGGAGAAGAACCATGCCCCCCACTTCCTTGAATCACTAGCTTGAAATACGTTCTTCCCGCCATTGAATAGCCACTTCGATAACCGACCGTTCCCGATGAATGGGTTGGAAATAGGTGCGTACCGAAAACCAAATCCAAATCGTCAAGCACACCTGATTCGACGATACTCTTCGCTCCGCCCGGCGGTGTTTCTTCCGCATGTTGGTGAATAATTTTAATCGTACCGGCAATGGATGATTTCATTTGAATAAGGCAGTCTGCAAGAATTAACATATAGGCCGTATGTCCGTCGTGACCACACGCGTGCATGACACCCTCATTTTTCGATTTGAACGGCACGTCAGCCTCTTCATGAATGGGCAGTGCGTCAAAATCGGCACGGAGCCCGATTGTCTTACCAGGCTTGTCTCCTTTAATGGTTACGATAATCCCATATCCATTGCCAACATTCGTCTGAACCTCTACATTTTTTCCTTTATAAAAATCAGCGATATATTGCGCAGTTTTTTCTTCTTTGAAAGACAGTTCAGGATTCTCATGTAAATGGCGGCGAATCGCTACCATCTCGTCTTTACGACTATCAAGCAGATCCAATAATTGACGTTTTGTTTGAATTCCTTCTTGCACGCTTTGACTCATTTGTGTCATTCCTCCTTGTTTTTCAATAAAACCAATACATGCATTGTCTCATACCAATGTTAGTTGTTCATCCTCATTTATTTTACTGCTTTCTTACTTTTTAACTTTTCAAGTAGTATGCAACCGACAACTGTCCCCAAAATGCAAAGGAACGTTTTCAATGAAGCCGGCACCGGACCCAAATTAACCAGAAGTCCAAAAGCCAACCCAACGATGCCCCATAGCGGTTTCTTAATGGCAAATTGAGCAATAACTCCACCGAATATGGCCGGCAAGACAAACTGGAAACTGGCGGTTAATGATTCCGGTAACAATGCAATTAGATATGAACCGAATAGGATGGCGAACACGAGAACAACCGTATTAACGATAGAAGCAGCCGCTATAGCGAGCGTCGCTGTCACTTCCCCTTTTTTCGTGCCAGGTTCCGCACCGACTACACTTTGAGCGATCGACGCGCTCGGCAAGCACATATTCCCTATGTTACCTGTCAGAAATGCGAGATAGGTGCCTGAAACGCCTAAAACCGGATAATAACTAATGGGTTCAACAAACCACAAAACCGCAACAATGGATGCATAGGCAAGGAACCCTGACAAAATCGGGGACCATCCCGGATGAAAATTAAGACCGAATGATAGATATAAAGGCAAAGCGAGCGTTAATGCAATAACGCTCCAAATCGTCAAACGTCCCCAAAAATGCGACTTAGCATGAAATGTTGCAAAATCGATTGCCCCACCTGTTTTATTCGTCTGTATAGCCTCTTGTAACATCACTTCCGTTTTTGCTTCGTTCACAATTGCCATGCTCGTTCTCCCGCCTTCCTCGTTACATTAATAAAAGCCCCACCGATATACCGACGACAATAACTAATCCGAGTGACCATTCTCTTAACCAGCTCAATTTAAACCTATTAGAAGCCCATATGATAATCGGCATGATAAGAAACGCAATGAGAAATACCACTGTCTCATTAAGTCCTTTCACCATTTGACCTGCCCCAAAATAACCGAAAGCCCCAATCATCGCCGCAGTCGAAACAATACTTAACATTTGAATGTTTTTTCCATTTCCAGCGATTTTCTCTTGAAATTTTCCCAGTGATTTCGTGAATAGTGCTGCAACTAATAGCCAGCCCATACCACCGAGGCACATGACCCAGACTGCGGTTGTAAACGCTTTTTCAGTAAAAGTCGACGAACCCAGTTCCGAACCGGCAGCCTGCGCTCCCAGGCTCGCTCCGACCGTTTCAATCGGTGCCGACCCGACGATTCCAATTCGCATGAGCGTCACCGGATTTCCAAGAAAGGTAATCAAGGAAATTGCTACAATAACTATTGCAAAGGACGGTCCCAACGAACTAATTGCTCCCGTCCGCACTACTGATTTCACCTCTTGGTTTGTCAACCCAACAGCAGGCGCTGTTTTTGAAGCGAGCCTGATAAAGACAATTGCTTGAAAGATAACAATCCCAATAACGAGCGATGCAATCAGCCAAATCGGGAAACTGTTTGCCATTTTCATTACTTGTTCCATCTGTTTTCCTCCTCATTTTTTCTAGTCACTACCCCAGGTTTTCAAAGCAATATAAAAGATACCTTTATAAAGCGCTTTCATTTTTTAGAATCTTTAATCTTTTAATTTTATGTTCCCTACTATACACTGAGAGTAGATTGATAACAATAGAGGTTTATACATAATTTTATTTATATTAATGGATATATCTACACTTTGATGATTTGGGGGAGTCTCATATGACTAAAAGCAACATGGATAATCCTATATTACATGGGAAGCTTGGGGACGTTGAACTTACAATTTTGGTCGATAGCATCCGTTCTATTACTTCAAGCTTAGACCTTGATGAAGTTTTGCAAAAAATTATGCGGAATGCGCTTAAGGTGATTCCAGCTACAGGTGCGGGTTATTTAATGCTGTATGACGAAGAATCAGAGCGGTTAATCCCAAAAGCGCTAATTGGATTTAGCGATAATATTTACAATTTCAAAGTAAAAATTGGAGAATCCATTACAGGGAAAGTATTTGAGGATGGAATAGGTCGGATATTCAATTCTAAGGAAGAAATATTCGAGGCAATGAATCATCATGGTGTTTCCCAAAAAAACTATGATCATATCACATCATCTGCAAGCTTTCCTGAAGCCCTTATTTGCGTTCCCATTTCTATCGAAAATAAAAGGATTGGAATCATGATTACCCACCAACGGCATCTAAAAAAAGTGTTGGATGAACATGACCTTCTTTTATTGCAAGTGTTTGCCGAACAAGCTGCTATCGCTATTCAAAATGCACAGTATTTTTCAGAAGCGACTCAGCAGATTGATACAATTACACATCTGAGTGCACAGCTTGAGGAGCATAACAACCAACTTCAAAAAAGACACGAAGTACATGAGGCGTTAACGATTATTTCATTAGAGAATAATGGCCTGGAGGCAATCATACACAAATTCAACCAATTGATTGATTCACCCGTCAACTTTTTCAACGTTATCGAAGACAAATTCTATTTGTTCAATCCTAATGAAACACCCAATTACGATCCTTTCGAACTTAAAAAGATCTTTTCAAACAGAAGGAAACCAATTCACTTAAAGGAGGATTCCCCTTTTGCAACAACCCATTATTTGCACCCTATTCATAATGGCTCCATCTTTCTTGGTTGTTTCATAATTGACGTTGACGAGAATATATCCGAACCGGATCGGATTGTGCTCGAACAGGGAAGTTCCATTTTAGCTTTAGAGTTAATCAAAAATCAAACTGCCACTGAATACTTTTATAAAAAGACACACGAACAATTCCTGGCACTGCTTAACGCTCAAAACGCTGAACACCTTGACGCGCTCGCACAGAACTTCAACCTAAACGCTACTTCCCATTGGTTCATGACAATTTTTGAAATACCAAATTACTCGGATTTACAGCTACTAGAAATCAAGATCCACCACTTAATTCTAAAATTAAAGAGCGAATTGCCCATGACAGGAACAATGATTTACGGATTACAAAATCGAGTCATCTTCTTTGCTTCCTTAACCAATCCGGATTATTTCTCTAATTTCCACCAGAAATTCCAAGCTATCAAACAAGAGTGGGACACAAGGGGTAAACCTTCCTTCCGTGCAGGCACCAGTGCAATTTATAATGGCTTGCACGCCACAAAAAAAATGTACGAAGAAGCCAATAAAACACTGTTCTACCTGGCCTCACGTAACCACCTGGATATAATTCGTTATGAAGACATCGGATTGAACAAGCTTTTTTTAAACCAATCGCCTGAGGAAATCCGACAATTTGTCAATGAAGTCTTTCTTCCCCTAACGAACGCTAACGAACACAAAACTGAGTTGGAGGAAACCTTACTTTCCTATTTCGAATCAAACCGGTCTGCTACAAAAACGGCCGAGAAACTACATATTCACATCAACACACTGTACCAACGCATACGAAAAATCGAACATTTACTGCAACTGGACTTAAACAACAATGAGGACTCTTTGAAGATTCACCTAGCCTGTCATTTGCGAACGACTTACTTATGAATTTAACATTAGGATACGAGAATATACCGACCGGATATTTGGCTTCTTGATATTTGGTCGGTCACCCCTCCAGATGAAAACAAAAAAATTTCAAACACAAAAAAGCCGACCTATTAATGAACTACACCGCCTAATATTTGGAGTGTAGTTCATCGAAGGTCGGCTTTTTGTATTATGCGTTCATGCTTTTCATTGCTTCTCCAACTTGCACCGTTCGTCTCGCTTGATGAGCAACTGCCGCTTTGATCGCCGCTTCGCCATCCACCATTTTTCCGTCTTGGTCGACGGTTACGCTTGTTCCATATGGGTTTCCGCCAGCTCCGTAGGCAACTGCATCCGTGTAACCAGGCGCCGCAACAATTGCTCCCCAGTGGTACATCGTCGTGTATAGTGACAGAATTGTCGCCTCCTGACCACCGTGCGGGTTTTGTGCAGAAGACATTGCGCTTACCGCTTTATTGGCAAGCTTGCCTTGTGCCCACAAACCGCCTGTTGTATCGAAGAAATTCTTCATTTGACCCGGCATGTTACCGAAACGTGTCGGTACGCTAAAAATAATTGCATCCGCCCAGGCAAGGTCTTCTGGCGTAGCAACTGGAACATCTTTTGTCGCTTCAACATGCGCTTTCCACCCAGGATTTGAATCGATTACGGCTTGTGGCGCTGTCTCCGGAGCTTTTATCACTTTCACTTCAGATCCTGCTTCTTTTGCTGCTTCTGCTGCCCATTGCGCCAATTGGTAGTTCGTACCACCCATGCTATAATATACGATTGCCGTTTTCGTCATAGTTACCGTCTCCTCTGTCGTTGTTGTAATTGGCTTTTTCGAATAACCTGTCTAAAAAACCCATTTCAAAAGCCTCATTTCATTTGCATAAAAGCTCTTTTATACCATTCCACCGCTGCATCCACTTCTGTGTGCGTCAGCGAATGGTCGTTCATCTCCCAATGGACTTCCGTCGCTGCACCCGCTCCCGCCAACAGTTCATCCAGTTCTTCTGATTCCTTTGCAGGACAAATCGGATCGTTTTTTCCAGCGGTGATGAATACCGGAATGCCAGTTAAGTCAGGCAAATTAATGCCCCGTCTCGGAACCATCGGGTGGTGAAGAATTGCACCTCTCAAAGAATCGGCATAATGGAACAGCAGGCTTGCTGCGATGTTTGCTCCATTCGAATAACCAACCGCGATGACATTTAACCTATCAAAACCATTTTCCTTTGCAGCTTTGTCAATAAAATCATGCAATTCATTCGTACGGTAGATTAAATCTTGCTCATCAAATACACCTTCTGCTAACCTACGGAAGAAACGGGGCATGCCGTTTTCAAGGACATTCCCTCGAACGCCAAGTACCCCTGCATTCGGGTCGATCGACTCTGCAAGTCCGAGTAAATTCTGTTCCGTACCTCCCGTGCCGTGCAACAAAAGCAGGACTGGTTTAGATGAATCTTCCCCAGGTTTATAGATATGCTTCAAAATCCACCACTCCTTCCACCATGTACACCGCTGATTTTCAAGAATAAAAAAACAGGAAAGCCTATTAAGCTTTCCCGTCCACTTGTTTTCTATTCAGCTGAATTCTTACAGTACCTTACTCAAAAATGCTTGCGTCCTTACTTCTTGAGGGTTTCCGAAAATTTCTTCAGGTATATTTTCTTCTACGATATAACCGCCGTCCATGAAAATGACACGATCTCCTACTTCACGCGCAAAGCCCATCTCATGCGTTACAACAATCATCGTCATACCTTCCAAAGCAAGTTGTCTCATAACTGCGAGTACGTCGCCAACCACTTCAGGATCGAGCGCAGACGTTGGTTCATCGAACAGCATGATTTTGGGATCCATTGCAAGCGCCCTAGCAATTGCCACACGTTGCTTTTGACCACCTGAAAGCTCGCCTGGATACGTCTGCGCCTTATCGGACAGACCAACTTTCGCCAATAACTCTAATGCTTTCTTTTCAATCGATTTCTTATCACCTTTACCCAGTTTCATGGGGGCAAGCATGATATTTTGAAGCGTTGTCATATGAGGGAACAAGTTAAATTGCTGGAATACCATACCGACGTTTTCACGAATTTTATTGATATCTTGCTTCGAATCTGTGATATCTAATCCATCAATGACAACACGACCCGCAGTGATGTCTTCCAGACGATTCAAACAGCGTAAAAATGTACTTTTTCCGGAACCAGAAGGACCGATAACACAGACCACTTCACGTTCCTTTATCTCAACATTGATATCTTTCAGTACTTCAAGGTCACCGAATGATTTCTTTAAGTTTGTTACTTGGATAATAGTCATCTAAGTACAAACCTCCTTTCGAAGAAGCTGGCAAGCAGCGACAACAGATAGATGATGATGAAGTATATGATACCAACTGTCAGCCAGATTTCAAAGTGCATGAACCTCCCACGACTGAAGTCACGGGTTTCAGGGTTGGTGCTATCGCACATTGACCACTTGAGGCTGGGAACACACAGCCGCTATACCGTTGGCGAATGCTTTCGGCACTACTTTTCTTAAGATGTTCGCTGCACCATTCACATCTGCATTTATTAATGTTTCACTTTTCGTACGGTAAATACCGCGTTTTAATCGTTTTCCACTGAAAATGTGATATGTATTATTCCCTGATTTGTAGGTCGGAATAATGTCTTCATCTACAAAACTTGCCTGTGATGTGTAGCTTTCTTCAGTTACAATTACTGAAATACCCTCGGCATTCGCTTTGTAAATAATTAATTCTATTAGCAATGAGTGTGGCACTTGGACAAAGTTTTGATTATTTCTTTTCCCTATTTCTATTTTTTGTTTCCAACCCACATTCTTGCCAATAACAATTGCATCAATGTTTCTTTCCACGGCTATTTTCACGATTTTGAAACTAACTTTATGGAAAAAGTCTTTGATTTGTCTGTGTCTTGCGGAATCTAATTTCACTAATTTTTTGGAATGGAAGTTTCCTTCTTTTGGTTTTTGTCCGTTACGAAGAGCAGCGTAGTAATAAGCACGCATTTTGTTGTACCACTGATTGATGGATTTTACTTTACCGCCTTTAAAAAGGACTGGGACGTGCTCTGAATTAAACACTAGCGCTGCAATGTTATCAAGACCTAAGTCGATACTCATGCATCGTTCCATTTTGGCGGATAATTGTTTTTTCGTCTCGATTAAAAACACTAATTCAACAGTAAAACAATGGTGCTTGGGTATGATTCTCACTTGTTGAAACTTACCGTTGAAATTTGCTAACTTACCGATATTTATTTTTCTTTTGGTTTTTGGAAAGCTCAGGAATTTACCGTCTTTAATTTTGCAAATCTGATTCGAAAGAGTTGATTCTTTCCTGCTTCCTTTAGGTAGGTAACCAGGAATAGAAGGTCTTCCTGTATATTTTCCTGGATTCTTTTTGAAGTCTTTCAAACTTACGAAAAAACTAGCCCAATTTTGTACAACATTTCTAAGAACTTGTTGATTTATCTGACCTGGCAATGAATAATAGTCTTTTTGTTTAATTGTTTTAAATAGACAATCAAGAAAATTGTAACCTAAGAAGGATTTTTCTTTTGAAGGTAACTCAAATAGATTTACCTTTATCTCTTTTTGTTCGTCTCTTGGTTTCATTTGTTCTTTTTCTACTTTTTTTAGATAAGCTTTTTGTTGATTGGCATTCATTTTATTGATGTTATCAAGAATTATTTTTATTACTTCTTGTTGTAAAGGTTGCAATACACCTTCATTCTTTAAAGTTGTATAAACTTGCCTGATAAAGAAGTTTGTCGTGTTATATAGGTTATTACTATTTACACAAAGTTCATCGAAATAAGAATACATTTTATGGCCATTTTTAATATTGATTTGATAAGTTCGATATTCTTTATTCGGCTCCATAGTTCGTCACCTGCCCTTCTTAAGAATATTCTACCAAATAGAACACGCATTCGTCTAGTGATGTCACTTTAGAACAAAAAAGAAAGCCAATTCATCCCACGACTGAAGTCACGGGTGTTCTTGGCTTAATCATAAACGTAGCACTTGCTTGTACCTTCCCTTTCTGTACAAAATTAAAAATAAACACTGAACTCTTCCTGTCTTCACAAGTGAAAAGAGTTCAGTGTTTACTATTCAAAATTAGATATTCGCCAGTATTGCCATGCTGTTACACCCGACATCCAAGCAAGACCTTTACTCTCAGCCTGATGAATCGGTTCCCACGTTTCTCCTTCACCGCGAATCATATAGATTTCATGATTGGGTGCCTGATCGTGATAGCCACACAAGTCATACATACCATCCCGCCGCATAACGGCACGTACTTCATAATCGATATCAGGAGCTGTCGTTAAAGGATTGCCTACAGCATGGGTAAGATGGAATCCGGACTCGCCTTTCTTGTGGTCTGTACGCTCCAATGAAATCCCTTCGCTTGACGCTGTTTCCTGTTCTCGAAAGCGCTTCAAAACAGAATAAGCAACCGAAGGACCCACATCCCTCGTGAACGTTAGCGGAGAGTCCTTGAGATTGTACTCGAGGTCGATGTCCACACGGGTACGATAGCTTTCCCCATTTGGGTCAAACCCTCTGTCATCCCCCTTGAAATACCTATTCCGTGATAACAGGTTTGGATTCATCACCCATTCGTCTTCCAGAAAAGTCGTATATCTAAAATGCCACTTATCCGCGTTTGGTAACTGCACTCGATCTTGGACGGGGAGTAGCAGCTTGTTCGCCTCGCCTATTACTTTTACTACCGAAAACCTTTCAACCGCCGCTTCTTCCTTCGACGACTTCGGATTCACTAACCCGAAAGTAGAGGAAACAACGGACTGAAAGACATTAAACCGTTCTTCCGATTTCACGAGTGGTCGCTTGGACTCGATGGAATATACATAAACTTCATCCAACGAAAAGTCCCGTTCGATGTAGCGATTTCCATTTACCGTCGCCATGTATGTTCCATTTCGGTAAACGTCATATTCGTCTACATCTTTAATTCTTTCCCAAGACAGCGCAATTTGTGTTTTTGCAACGATGGTTGTCATAATAAGGAATTGGAGTGGATTTTCTAGTTCCTTCTCTTCAGCAAAAGCAGGCGTTTGCAATACAATAACGTCGACAACATTTCCATCTTCGACACGTTCAATGGAATAATTATATAGTTTGCCATGTTTGAAATCACCGTCGCTGAATTCAGGCACGGTTCCTTCATATAAATGGCATCCGTCTTTATAGACATTATAGGTCCCACCTACATCATTCCATGTGAAATAAATCAAATCTGGCTTATGCAACACGGATTGTATCTCAAATGCTTTCTTTTTCATAAACACGCCTCCGTCCTATTCAGAAGTGTGGTGTATTTTACGCCTAGTTAAACATCACATTTCGATGCCAGTTAATGAAAGAAGCACTGCCCCTTTCATTCGACTTGCCGCTTCCGCAGGATTTTCTTCTCCCGAAATTGCAGAAATCACCGCTACACCGGACGCTCCTGCCTTAATAACTGCACCCGCCTTACGTTCTGTAATACCGCCAATACCAACGATAGGTAACCCGGGCAAAAGAGCTGCTACTTCACTTACCATTTCAACCCCAATGGTAGGTTGCGCATCACTTTTCGACGTCGTTTCATAAACAGGACCAAGGCCAATGTAATTTGCCCCCGCATCAGATGCGGCTAGCGCCTCCTCCACATTATGGGTAGAAACACCGATGAGCATGCCTTCGCCGACCCTCTTGCGCACCGCAATAATATCTCCGTCTTCCTGTCCAAGATGGACACCATCCGCCTCTATCTCAATTGCCAGATCCAAATCATCATTGACGATGAACGGCACATTATATTGTCCGCACAATTGCTTACACGAGATAGCAAAAGACTTCAGTTTTTCACCCCGTAAAGCACCATGCCCCTTTTCACGTAACTGAAAACATGTGATACCACCTTTTAGCGCCTCTTCCAATACGAACAGTGGGTCGAGTCCTGCCAAATTCATAGTTCCCATGATGAAATAGAGATTTACAGTCCGCTTATCCATTCACTACAACCCCTTCAAGTACCTTTTTTTCACGTCGCCCATACGCCCAGTGATTCGTAGGGCCGTGACCTCCACCAATTCCTAGTCCATCTTCAATAGCCGCGTGGATGAAACATTTTGCAGAAACCACCGCCTTCGCAGCGGGTTCCCCATTTGCGAGAAAAGCTGTCAGTGCGGCAGAATAGGTGCACCCCGTTCCGTGCGTATCTTTCGTATCTACCCAAGGCGAGCGAACTGAAAATCGTTCTCCATCCGCTCCCATAAACAAATCTTCAGCGAATAACGCTTCTTGACGGTGCCCCCCTTTAATGAGGACTGCACGAGCACCCAAAGCCAATATACGTTTCGCCGCTTCATCCATATCCGCATCAGACTTTATCTCCATTCCCGCAATTACTTCCGCTTCCGGGATATTTGGCGTTACAATGGCCGCAAGCGGTACCAGAACGGTTTTTAACGCAATAACCGCTTCATCTTTTAATAATGAAGCACCGCCTTTTGCAATCATCACTGGGTCGATAACCAGCGGAATTCTATTCAAACGAAGAGCATCTGCCACTGTATGAATTATTTCTGAAGAAAATAACATTCCCGTCTTAATGGCTGTGACTTCGAAGTCTTCCATTACCGCCTTTATTTGCGCTTCAATGATGTTCAATTCAATTGGTTGAATCGCCGAAACGCCAAAAGTGTTTTGCGCGGTAACTGCTGTCAGTGCTGACGTACCGAAAACACCCAATTCCTGAAACGTCTTCAAGTCCGCTTGAATACCCGCACCGCCACCACTATCCGATCCCGCAATTGTCAATGCCACTTGTACCATTCAATTCGCCATCCTTTTATATATATTAAAAAGCCGCTTTCCGATGACGTTAGGAAGCGGCTGGCCATTTAAATGGTGCTAAAAGGCGTACCCACTTTCCTACGCCGGTATAATCCGGATCAGGTTCCAAGGGTCCGCGCATCCATGCACGTCTCAGCCTTAAAAAAGGCTCCCCCAGTGGTTGTTGAACTATTTAGCTTTGTATTTAGTGTACCATACCTGACCTAAGAAGACTGATAAGTATATTATTTCGGAGCGTGTTTACTTCTTTAATAGACCAGGAGGCGTATAATTAAAAATACAATATCGAAAGAAGGCGCATTTGTATGCATAAAGCAGACAGCAGACCGAATAATCCCGACCGATCCATGTGGTTCAGTTTTTTGGGGGCACTCGTTATTATCGCACTAGTCATTGTTACTAGTCTTACAGTGGGTTAACATAACAAACTACCAAACAGGCCAAGACTCCATCGGCCTGTTTTTTTCATTGCTGGACAGGACATAATGCACCGCTTCTCAGGCTTGTCGTGTGCTTGTCGCGTCTTGCAGGCGACCTCCGCTTTTGTTTCATCCAGTCTCCGGTCGCCAGACGCTCGAGGTCACATGTCAAGCCCACTGTGCGGCATAGTGCGCCGCTTCGCAGTCTTGTCATGTGCTTGTCGCGTCTTGCAGGCGACCTCCGCTTTTGTTACTCCAGTCTCCGGTCGCCAGACGCTCGAGGTCACATGTCAAGCCCGCTGTGCGGCATAGTGCGCCGCTTCGCAGTCTTGTCATGTGCTCGTCGCGTCTTGCAGGCGACCTCCGCTTTTGTTACTCCAAAGTCGTTCCAAGGTTGTGGCTTCGTCATTAATGTGAACGACGTAGACATCTGGATTGGTTAGTGCTTGCCACTTTTCAAAACCAAAGTGTTCATCATGGCATCTTAACAACAATGCCATCAAATTCCCGTGCGTTACGAGCACCGTTTTTGAATCCTCACCTAGTTCATCAATTACATCGCATATCCGCGACATGGCCTCTCTTGAAGATTCCCCATTATCATATTTTAGATGAAGGTCCAAAAAGGTATCCTCGAGTTTTATCAACCAATCCCTAAACGCAGTCGAACTCAACACCCTCTCCTTCAGTCTGCTATCCACCTCTACGTACAAACCTTTCTTTTCCATTAGAGGCTTGGCTGTTTCACGCGCACGCTTAAATGGGCTCGTAATAATCCGATCCACTTCAATTTCATCGAAGAAATCCGCAAGCTGCCCCGCCTGTAATATGCCTTCTGCAGTCAAATCCGCCTCCGGTTCCTGCCCTTCGGCCGAGCAATGGCGCACAACATATATCGTTTTCCCCATTACTGATTCCTCCTTACATACTAATCTATTTTCCCTCGTAGTCTGAAAAGGAAACATTCTAGGTATCACACAATCACAAAACGACTCATTTATCTAGCAAAGCAGAAATGTAGACAAATAAGATTAAAGGGCTTAAGTTTAACTTACCTTGAATTCAAGATAGCACCTCTTATATAACTTTATTGGAACCACTTTCCAATTAATTATTTTGGATTCTAGCTTTAGGTGACTATACAATTCATTTACATCATAGAAGGACTTTCAATTTAAATTAAGTTGGAGATACTATATTTAAATTGAAATTTTCACTTCTCAGAGAATTACATAAGTCCCGTCATGGCGAAGTACGCACCAAATTAAGAACGGAATGGTAGCACAGTAAATTCAGATTGGTTGATCTTCTGAATGTAACCTAGTTGAAGATATTCGTGTTTCATTCACATTTTCCAACAAAGAATAGTAATGGCGGTGTAAGTAATGGGTTTTTTTAATAAACTATTTGGCAAGAATAATGAGGAGGAAATAACAATGACAAACGCAAAACTAAAAATCGGTATTGTACAAGGTAGTGTACGTGTAGGTCGTAATGGCGATGCTGTTGCAAAATGGATGAACGAATTTGCACAAAAACGCAATGATGCAGAATATGAAATTGTGGATCTTGCAAATTATAACCTTCCACTTTTGGGCTCAGCAAACGCACAACCTGATGCTGAAACTCAAATTAAAGCATGGTCAGAAAAAATGGCTTCTTTCGACGGCTATATTTTCGTAACTCCTGAATACAATCACGCAATCGGTGGAGCACTTAAAAATGCACTTGACTACTTGAACCCAGAATTGAACAACAAAGCAGCTGGGTTTGTTGGATATGGTAGCTTAGGTGGTACGCGTGCACACGAAAACCTTCGTCTAATCTTAGGTGAGCTACAAGTTGCTGACGTACGTACGGCAGTTACATTCTCACTAATGTCAGATTTCGAAGACATGAGCGTGTTCAAACCTGCTGACTACCATGCTGGTAACGCAAACACAATGATTGACCAAGTTCTTGCTTGGAGCGGCGCTTTAAAAACTTTACGATCTTAATAGTCAAAAGGTGTGAAAGGATGACTACTCATCCTTTCACACCTTTTTTTATTTTAACTCACTAAATTCATTTCCCCGAAATTATACGAATAGTGCGCTTGAAGTAATAATAGGGTGAATTTCTCCATTTATAGCAAAAGAAACTTTCCCTGTCTCTTCGGAAACTACCAGCACTAAAGCATCGCTTACTTCGGATAAACCAATCGCAGCCCGATGACGTGTACCTAGCTTTTTTTCACCGACAACTATGTTTGATAAAGGCAAAACATTTGCAGCAGAAAAAATTTGATTGTTACGAACCAATACAGCACCATCATGAAGGGGATTACCTGGATAAAAGAGAGATTCCAATAGGGAGTGCGTCAATTTCGCCCCGATGGGCGTACCAGAGCGGATAAAAGAATCCAATTGATTCTCGCGCACAATCACAATCAATGCACCATGCCTTTGGTTTGAAAGGCGTTGAATGCTAGTTGATATCGCTAAGTACTTGTCAGTATATGGTGACAAATAACAATTTAGATAAAAAGATGCAGCAACAGCTTCCGCTTTTTCAAACTCCCCTTTAATATCAGCAAGTTTTCCTAATAGACAATAGTCATCACTTTTCAATGTTTTTATTCCATGATTAACTTGAACCAAAACATTCTCTAGCCCCTTTATTAATTGTTCTTTCAGTGGGGTAAAGTCACAATTCATTTGGTCTATGTTAATACACCTCATTTCATTTGTTAGCGTTTTTGTCAAACTCCATCTACTCCATTTGTTTTTTGTTTAGTAGCATAGTTTACCCTAATTCCAGCATTACATCCTCGCAGGATATGCTTTTACTGTATTTCTTCTATTATTCGCATTCAAAATTTCCCGGGAAAAGTAATAAAAATTGATATTGAGAGAGTTGTGATTCGAAGTATGGGTCGTAGACCGCTTAGCGCTTTGGGGATGCCTCTGGCCATGAGCCTGGATTAACGCTTCGCATCCAGTCTCACGGCTTAAGCTACCCCTTTGCCGCGCCTGCGCTGGGGTGTTTATTATTGAGTGAGTGATTTTTAGATGTATGGACTGAGATATAATGTGAGTACTATTAGATACTAATTTCATTGAAGAAAGAAACACTTCAGATTGCAAATCTCCTCCCCAACTTCGAAATGTGCCTTCTTATATAGATCCTACAACGAAGGTGCGACTTCGTGGTAGCCGAAGCGATAAGACTGATAGAGGGATGCAGTTCAATCCCCCCCAAGTCTTCTTTCCGGCTTATCGCGAGAGGCATCTACAAAGCAACGAAGTGGTATTAGCAGGATCTCTGATTCATTCCATTTATTGATACTGTTGTTAAATGCATTCACTCGGTTTACGCCACTACAGGTTGCAATTCTCATCCCTAATAACGAAATGCACTTTCTTACATGGACTATCCAGCGAAGGCGCGTCTTCGTGGTAGCCGGAGCGATAAGACTGAAAGTGCTCTCCTTTCCGGCTTATCGCGGGAGGCATCCACAAAGCGACGAAGCGGTATTAACGGGATCTCTAATCCATCTATGTAGATACAAAACAGGCCGCCTACTCTCCACATAAGGAGATCAGGCGACCTTTAAAGACTTGTTACTTATTCATTTGAGCAAGGAAGTCGGCAAGAGGATCTAGCTCTTCTTCCTCTTCGACAGGCGTGCTTTGCGTTTGTTTTAACGATTCCCAGTCGAAGTTGTCCAAATCGTCATCCGCATCATTATTTATGAAGAACTTCTCTTCAATGACCGTTTCTTCTTGGAGATATAAAGCATCATCCACCTCTAATGCATTACTGTTAAGCGAAGCAAAGAGGGCAGCTGTACGGTTTGGATCGGACAACAGCTGATAAACAATACTTCCAAGCAACGCTTCAGAATGTTCATGTTTGAGCCAATCCCGTTGCGCTTTAGTTAATCCTTTTGGCAGCGGAATGACGATGGTTTCCCTGTGCTTTACAAGAGAATCATTCACACCATCTATCACAAATTCAGCAATTTTGCTGGAAAAGTTTCTTCGTTCAACTTCTTTCAACTTTTGCAATTGCTTTAATGTGTGGTCAGATGTATCGGACGGGATACGAAATGTAATGGGCTGACCCCTTTTTAATCCTGTTTCACTCATGCACTCTCACCCTATTTTGTTTTAACGAACTTTTCTTCGGCTTTCCGTTGTTGTTGTTGTTGTTGTTGTTGTTGTTGTTGTTGTTGCGTTTGTTGTGGTTGAACTTTTTGATTCTTTCTAGCGAAGTCTGAAATTAGCTTGTAATAGGCATTAGCCATCATCCAAACGCTTTCTTTTTCATCTTCAAAGAAATCGATGTTAAAGCCATCCAAACTATTATTCAATGTTTTTAGATAGTCTTTAAGTACAATAGAACCTCCGCCGATAAAATAACAAATCTCTGATTGCGAGTTTCTTGCCCATACATTACGCAAATGACGGTATTGTTTTTTCGCTAAATCCATAAGAATACGGTCAACAATGTCATGCACACTTGTCCGGCTTCCTTTTACCATAATGTGATTGCGGTCATTTTTCTTCGTAATAATGTCCACTACATCTAATCGGCTATCCAACTCTACGCCATGTCTAGCATAGATTTCTTCCCGGATTGCATCTAGTGACTCTGATACGCCTAGGTTGAATCCTTGTGCTTTATCATCATCTACTTTACGGTTTTTAATGACTGCCACATCTGTTGAGAGGCCCCCGATATCTTGAATTAGAAGTTGCTTATCAATTAGTTCTTTATTAATGACATTTAAATCATTATCCATTACAAGGTTGATAAACGCCGCAAAACCTTCTGGATAGACTTTCACTTCATCAAACTTAATATTAACCTTTAGGCCTTGGTATTTAGGTGTAACTAAAAACTCCACCTGGTGAACAGACCCAAGCAGTTGAGAACGATAGCCAACATCTTTCCCTTCTTTCACTTCCCTAAGCGGAAGACCTGTACCCAGTGTATACGTAGCTTCAATAACATTGTTATTACGTTTGAAAATGGCTTTATTTTCGTCACGCGCTGCATCTAATGCAAGTGCCGCGAACATCATGACTAAGGTTTGATCTTCTTCTGATTTGTTACTCCCCGGGTCTAGCTCTGTAGAGTTACCACTTTTCGTCGCTAAATTCCCAACCCGATAAATTGCATTGTTATCATGTAATGTTGGCGAGTGCAAACGAATATGAATGCCATCAGCAGGCTCTTGGTTGTCGAGTTCTTCAATTCCGATGATTGGACGATCTGCAATATCCTGTGCAATTACATTAGGTATATTGAGTTCTACTTCTACTTTACCAAAAATTGCTTTTAATGAATCATTTCCTACGTCAATTGCCGCAATGCGAGATTCTGTCAATTAAATCATCCCTTCTATAAAACATATCTTACTACTAAAATAGTATCTGAATTTCAGAGACAGGTCAATCCTACGTTACCATTTAACATACAATTGTAATATTGTAATCACTTCCGTAAACTTGTAAACATTTAAGTATACTTGTATTCTTTTGTGTAAACACCTGCACCTAAAGCATGTGTACATCTTTGTGTACGTGTTTACAACATTGTTTACCTATGTATACGAAATCGTGTACAACATAATTATTAATGTACACAAGGCTTATAGCTTTTTCAGAGTATGCCACTTCACACTCCCCTCCCTGCCACTCGGTTCTAAAATCAATCACTCCTCGGCGTGATTATGTCTAAAACTCCAGTTAAATCGTATATATTATTCAAATTAATCACACAAATGACAGTCATGAATGAGTTCTATTGAATGAAGTTAAACTGCTATAGTACGCACATATGGGAATTTCGCATCGATTCCTTATCAATATTGGGGTTAATCAGTCTCTTTATCAACAAAAACGACCTCCCAGGACTCCTTCTAGTATGCCTCTCCACTAAAAGTAATATAAATCTCTACAAACTCTCTAAAACCATGCATAAGCACTACTGACATCCTCTATCGATCCGCATTATCAATACACCTAAGTGAAATGCAAATAGGCACAAAAAAACAATCGTGATTGTTCAAACATTCACGATTGTTTTTACACAAGTACCTGTCATTTTTCGATATCCGATTCAATCCGTTTCATGAACTCCTCCGCCGCGCTATAACCTTGCTGTTTTAAATACCAGTTATTCGCTGCCGCTTCAATTAGACCCGAGATATCTCGACCTGGCTGAAGTTGGATTTGAATGTGAGGGATTTGAACGTCCATGTATTCTACGAACTTCTCTTCCAATTCCAATTCGTTATTCAAGTCACTCCCCTTCCATTTGATCAATTCAATATCTAGTGAAATTCGTGTCTCTTCTTGAAAAGCTGCTCTTCCATATAAGCGCACAACATTTAACAAACCAATACTACGCAATGCAAGGAATTCTTTGTTATTGTCATCATGTGTACCAAGCAAAGTTTGTGGACTCAGCTTTTTCAGCACGACAATATCGTCCGCTACCAACCGATGTCCCCGACCTATTAGCGTATGCGCTGTTTCACTCTTCCCTACACCCGAATTGCCACGTAGCAGAACACCTATCCCTGATACATTGACACAAACGCCATGAATCGCTATCTCCGGAGCCATTGCTTTCACAACATATCCATCCATCTTCGCGCTCAGCTCCCCCGTGGAATCACGTGTGCGCAACACAGGGATCTTTTCTTCCGTACAGTACTGAATCAGACCTAATGGCTCTTCCTGCTTTGACGTGATAATAATGCAAGGAGGCGCGTATTGAACAATATTCCCAATCCTGAGCTTACATTCCTCAATGGTTAGCGTATGCAGATAATTTATCTCATTTTTCCCTAAAATTTGTACATAACCAGTTGCGATGAAATCAAATTTATCCATAAATTCTAATCCCGGCCGACGTACTTTAGACTTTTTAATAATACGATGCAATTGGTCCTGTCCGCTCAACACTTCTAATGAAAATGTATTAACTATCTCTTCAATCGTTATTATTCTCATGAACAGCCTCCATTTTACATTCTTCTTACTACACTACCATTTGGCGCTTCTCCTTAAATCGACTTTATGTCTTCTTACCGCCATCCACTGGTCCGTTCTACTTTCGGTATGAACGAACTGGATAACGCCTTCAACCTCGCTTCCAGCAGTTTGAGACGACCCTCGACAGTTCTGGTGTAGATGAAGTCAGACTCTCCAACCCGTCGTTCCCATTCTTCCAAGAAATAGCTAACATATTCTTTCTTTTGTCCGATTATTTGTGGGATAGCATGATAATCAGACCTCTTCCAAAGCTTTCCTGCCTTACGTATTAGAATGTATCGTGGATTCTCAATGGGTTCAAGAAACTCCTTCAATGCAGTCATGAAGATCGTCTTCTCATGTGTCGTCCCTTCTTCAAGCCAGCATGTGTATGTTCCTGCGCCGTCTCGCGTCACTCTAATCATATTCTTATGGAGAGGTGTTTTAACAGCACCTGCATGAAGCATGGATGCATAGACAGTTTCCGCAATCTCTTTCATGCTCGCTTCAACGGAAGGGTGCTTGCTATACAACTTCACCGTTTTATAGAAAGAAGGTGCTGCGAAAAGGAGGCCGAGTACTGTCGCAATCGCCATTCCTTCACCGAACGAAAAGGCACCAAGATTTCGGAAAAGATTGCTGAAATCAACTACTGCTTCTAAAGCGATAAAGCCCGTGATCCACAAAAGACCTCTCAACGTGTTATCCAGATAATATGGACGCGGTAAGGATTGTTTATCTGCCACGATTTCCTCGGTCATTTCACGGCCTCCATCGATGGCTCTTTGCCAACGGACGAAAAAAGTGCCTCGTTTGCCCGCGCGTTGAGTCATTTCACGATTTAATATGTTAACGCTTTCCATTGTACCTGGAGGAGCCCCAATCTCCAGTCGAGCAATGCCCGTTTCGATAATATCGCGCTTTGCTCCTATGCCAATTAAGGATTGAAATCTCCGAGTTAGATTATCATAATCTGCTCCTCCGCCTGTATCACTCCTATCTACACAGACCAGATGCCAGATGGAAGACGTTTTAGCGGGATCATTTCGATCTGTTCGAATTGCACGTCCGCGCATTTGATTGGACAGCATGAAAGAACCTACATTAGAGGCTAAAATAAGTGAATTTATGCAAGGCGCGTCCCATCCTTCTCCGAGGAGAGCGGCCGTCCCGGTTAGCACATCCACGCCGCCCCTTTTGAGAACTTCAGTCATTATCGCGACCATTTGTTGTCGATCAGCCGAGCCCACCTCGATTCGGATAAAGGACGCATCAACTTCAAGTGGTAATGCAACGACAGTCACCCCACGGTTATTTGCCTCCTCCTCAAATATGGACCTTGCACTCGCCGGCAATACGACAATCGAGCCAGTCAGGATACCCGGCTTAATGAGTGGACCGAGGTTTCTACGCAGCACTTCAAAAATCGGTACGACACCAAGGCGAGCAAATGGAAGCTCATCCCCTTTTTTTAATGGCATATCCGCAATTCGAATGTAATCTGTCAAAATAACCATGCGGAGCTGTTCGCCGAGAAGCGCTTTCTCTGCCTTCACAATTTCTTCTATACTCTTCAATTTTGATGCACTATGTATTAGCCCTCTCTTTATGGACGCGTTTGAAAGGAGTACGACTTTCCGACGTTCCACCGCTCCGATACGCGTTAGACGTTTTCGTATGTCTTTTAAAATGACGTTTTTATCATCCATATGAAATAGCAAGCCCGTGAGCAACTCTTCAAGCCAAGGAAGTGACAACTCCTGCATTTGCTCATCTTTCATCCCGATGATAGGGAGGGCATGGGCATACGCTTGTGAATTGTTATTTTTTAAGAACAAAAGCATACTGGAGAAAACACCTGGACTGGACAAAATCTGCTCTACATGCGCTTCAGGTTCTGATATCCACGGATGTTGTTCGAGATACATCACAAATTCTTTATCCTCGATTAATTGCTCGATGAACTTATCCACATCGTCACGAAACGTAAGAATACGCTTCATTTCATCCATTTGAGGAATTGAATAATGAATGAAATCCTGGTGTGGACAAAGTTCTGACGCTTTTACAAGCTCAGGTACCGAAATTTCCAGATCAATCGGTCCGCACAATGCGACATAACGCTGCCACTCTGAAGCCCCCACATCGTAAGGTGGTGTGGCAGTTAGCGCGACGACAACAGGTTCACCAAGCCTCTTCTTCACGTCCATCATGGTCCTCCACCATGATGTGCGAAGATGGTGGGCTTCATCCAATATAAGTGTGCCAAAGCCAATCTGATCCAGTTTACGGATTAGCTCCTCACCACTTCCGGTCATGGGGTCTTCTAGTAGTTCATCGTCAGTCTGTTCTTCACCATTATCTATTATTTCTTCACGTCCAGAGATTAGGCTATGTAACGATTGATAGGTCGTCACCGTAACAAATGCAGGTTCCTTTAAATTAGTAGACATCCAATCAGGCGGTTCGTCTCCAAGGAAAAGCTCTGTGAATCGCTCCATCCACTGCGCCCGAATGGCCAAGGTCGGCGCAACAATCAAGGTCGGGCGATCCAGCCGAAGCATAACCTCAAGACCGAGGACCGTTTTTCCAGATCCCGGCGGCGCCACAAGATGCAGATTCCTATTCACTAGATGACTTTCCAGTTCGTTCAATATGCGTCTCTGATAGGAACGCCACTCATAGCAGAATTGAATGCCTTCCGGAAACCGTTTCATGCTTCACTCCCCCTTTCGATTTGGCTGGTTCTTCATAACTTGTTCATTTTACTGTTACACAAATTATACCAAATGAACACCATCTTTTCTCACTTGTTAGCGAAAAGCTTTACCTAAAGAAGCCTATATAGTAGTCTCGAAATTTCGAATCTTTTTTTGTGGCATTCAAAACAGCGTCCCTTTTGGCAGCCGTTGTTTTGAATGACAGATTTCATATAACAAAAAGGGATATCCACTAATCGGATATCCCCCTAACTTCATTTTTGATTCGGATGTATTGCGACTGAATTCATAGCCTTTCAAACATAACAAGGCACTCTCTTTGAATTCAATTAGTATTTATAAGATTGACCACCGTCGATAGGAATTACAGTTGCGTTAATAAATGTAGCTTGGTCCGAAAGTAAGAAGGCAACTAAATACCCTACTTCTGCAGGTTTCCCGAAACGTTTCATAGGGTTTACACTGACAAACTCTTTACCTGCTTCTTCCCAATTGTCGCCGCCTAATTGTTTCAATGACGCTTCAACCATTGGCGTCATAATCGCACCAGGTGCAATCGCATTTATGCTAATGCCGAACTGTCCGTATTCAATACCAGAGTTTCTTGTTAATCCTACAACGCCATGCTTACTTGCTGAGTATCCTGATTGATTACCAACACCACGAATCCCACCAACAGACGCTGTGTTTACAATAGAACCAGATCCTTGTTTTTTCATAACGGCTAGCACATATTTCATCCCGAAAAATACACCATTTAAGTTAACACTAATGACTTTCTGGAACTCATCGCTACCGTAATCTTCTGTCAGGTTTTGTTTGCCTTCAATCCCTGCATTATTGAAGAAACCATCAATTCGACCAAACTTCTTAACTGTTTCATCTACATAATTCTTAACGGAATCTTCATCTGCGACGTTTGCAGTGATTAAAAGCACTTCTGCTTTTGAAGATACTTCTAGCGCTAGTTTTTTTGTTTCCTCTAACCCTTCGCTATTTAAGTCAACTAATGAAACATTAGCTCCCTCTTTTACCACTTGTAAGGCAGATACACGACCTAAACCTGAACCTGCACCTGTAATTAAAATTACTTTACCATCGAATCGATTACTCATTATGAATTCCCCTCTCGAATTTGGCTCGTTAATCGTTCAATTTCTTTATCAGACTTCCCATACCTGTGATATACGCACTCTCATCAGAAGCAAGGAATAACACCAAGTTACTAACACTTTCTTTGTCCCGTTATCTAGTATCTATTCCCTAGCACATATCCATTTAAACAATTGCATGGGCAGAATCAGAAATCCTGTCAATATCACTTATGCACATTGTGGATGGTTGAAAGTGCATTTCATTATTGTGGATAAAACGATTGAATACACTTATCAACAGGCGCAATACACGGAAAGAACCAAGAATCCTGCTAATACCACTTCGAGGCTTTGTGGATAGTCTGTGTAGGAGGAAAGCGCATTTCGTTATCAAGGATTAAATCTGCAGCCCGTAGTGCGTCTATCTTGAATAAAACTAGAATCAAATAGTGATTACATTATAATCTCAGTCTTTACATTTCCAAAACTACAACTCTGTCGGTAATGAGCTTCCGAGCGCAGGCGCGAAAAAGGAGTAGCAAAGTGTATACTCCGATTCACAACCATCTTCCCCGTTTACCATTGTCCCTTTGCGGTCATACTTGGGGGAACACGGACTTGTACAGATGGAGGTAGAGATTATGAAAAATACACAGAACAATCAAGAGTATTTGACGAACAGAGAAACGTTTGCACGCCGAAATCTCTGGTCGGGTATCTTGTTTGGATTAGGATTTGTTGCTTTTCTTGACGAAACTTTGTTCCACCAACTACTCCATTGGCATAAATTTTACGACAAATCGACTGTCGCGGTCGGTCTTGTTTCAGATGGGCTATTTCATGCATTTAGCTGGTTCGCGACCGTTGGGGGGCTATTCCTGGTGGCCGACCTGAGAAGGCGTCATGCACTGTGGCATAAGATGTGGTGGGGAGGAAAACTTCTTGGCGCGGGGGTTTTCCAACTATATGATGGAACAATCCAGCATAAAATCATGCGCATCCACCAAATCCGATACAATGTAACTATTTTACCGTATGACCTTGTATGGAATATTTCCGCAGCTATGATGTTTATCATCGGCATCGTCCTAATCATCCAAGCTAAACGCGATCAGCGTAAAGCAATAGGAGTGATTTCCCATGCATCATGAACCGAGCAATCACGCTTTCTTTCTCTTTACCGATTTGTTTTTTGGAATTCCGGCATTGCTTGCTATTGGATTTTACATAGGGGCTGTTTTGGCAACCAACCGACGGATACGCCTTCGTAAATGGCCTTGGTTACGCACGATTTCTTTTGTGACAGGTGTACTATTCGCTGCAGCCGCAGTGGTCGGTCCACTCTCTCGTCAATCCCACTCCGATTTCACGACACATATGGTGGGTCACTTACTTCTCGGCATGCTCGCTCCGCTGCTCATCGCACTCGCTGCACCCATGACATTGCTGCTACGCACACTCAATGTCCATTCCGCAAGAAAACTGAACCGGCTGTTACAACGTCATCCGATCCGTTTCTTCACCCACCCCATCACCGCCTCCATCTTGAATATTGGTGGGTTATGGTTCCTTTATACAACCAATTTATACACTGTTATGCATGCAAACCTTTTTCTCCACGTCGTTGTGCACATTCACGTATTCATTGCCGGATATTTATTTACAGTTTCTTTATTATACATAGATCCAGTTTCTCACCGTTCAAGTTTCCGATATAGAACAGTCGTCTTTGTCCTAGCCCTCGCTGGTCATGGCATCCTGTCCAAATTCATCTACGCATACCCACCGGAAGGCGTTCCAGGAGAACAAGCTAGGAATGGTGCCCTACTGATGTATTACGGTGGTGACGCGGTCGATCTGCTACTCATTTTTATCCTATTCAGGCACTGGTATAAATCTGTTCGTCCACGAAAAGGCGCAGAAATCTTTGTCAGCCATAAACATCAAAAGGTTAAAGTATAAATTCAGAGCTTGCCTAATAAACTTAACTATTAGGTAAAAGAGAGGATGAAGCTTTGAAACGGGGGATGATTTTTGCAGGCACTATCATCGTTGGCATAATGCTGGGCATTTTGGTAACTGTACTCCTCAACTAAGCTAGATTCAATGAGTGTGGCGGGAGGACTAGGCTCATTGCTTAGTCTTTTTCGTAGTGGTTTAGAGGCTCTGACTTGAGCCTTGAAAGAATAATTGAGTAAACCAGGTTACACCTGTTTCTTTTCCAATATCTCAACAAACTTTGTTGAGGCTGATGATAGCGGCACACTTTTCAAATAGCATACACCGATACTTCTCTTAGGTATTTTTTCAATGAGTTGCACTTCTTGTACCAAACCTTTCGCTAAATACTCTTCGGAAAACTCTTTGGTCACACAAGCGATCCCTAGATTTATTTTAGCAAACTCCAATAACAAATCATGAGAGCCTAACTCAATTTCCGGGGATACTTTTATCCCTTTCGATATCATATAATCCTCAACATACTTCCGGGAATTTGATTTTCGTTCAAGTAATATTAATGGCAGTTTTGCCACTTCTTCCAGGCTGACGGGATTGGATAATATTTTCTGGAACCTCTCCCCGTAAACAAACGTATCTTGAATTTCAAACCAGGGTCTTAGTTCTAGCGAAGGGTCTATAATGGGTAGGTTACAAATCGCAATATCTACCCCACCTGATTTCAAGATCGAACAAAGTTCAAATGTTGTGCCATTTACAATTTTTAACTTGATATTTGAATACCTTTTATGGAAATACTCTAAATAAGGCAGTAAAAAATACCTTGAAATCGTATCACCAACACCAATCTTTAATTCCCCCGTCGTTAGGTTTTTAAATTCCAACATTTTTTCTTCACCAGTTTCAATTAAATGAATCGCCGAATTTACATATTCAAAAAGAAGGCTACCCTCATCTGTTAAAGAGACCCCTTTAGGCGATCTATTGAAAAGGCGCGTGTCCAATTCTCTCTCCAACTGCATGATCGCTTGACTGACAGCGGGCTGCGTCATATATAGACCTTTTGCTGCTTTAGAAAAACTTTCACTTTTGCCGACCATACAAAATACTTTATATAAATCCAACTTACTAACCATATAAGCACCTCTTATACCTATCATTACATATATTCATTTTACTTATACCATTAAAACGTTGTATAGTACAAGTAGATAAGAATTTCAAAATACACTAAAGCGACACGAGGAGCGATACTATTGGGAAGAGTAGTGGGAACAGTTGTTAGAGGTCTTCGTTGCCCGATTGTTAATCGAGGGGACAATATAGAAGAAATCGTTGTAGATAGCGTGCTAAAAGCTTCAGAAGTTGAAGGCTTTGCCATAAATGATAAAGACATCGTCACGATAACAGAGTCTATCGTTGCACGTGCTCAAGGGAATTACGCGACGATTGATCACATCGCTAAAGATATTAGCTCAAAATTTGGTGATGATACAATTGGCGTAGTGTTTCCTATCTTAAGCCGAAATCGTTTTGCAGTCTGTCTTAGCGGTATTGCAAAAGGCGCTAAAAAAATTGTTTTAATGCTCAGCTATCCATCTGATGAAGTTGGTAATCACTTAGTAGACATAGACTTATTAGATGAAAAAGGAGTTAATCCTTGGACAGATGTCTTAACAGAAAAACAATTCCGCGATCATTTCGGATATATTAACCATGCTTTTACGGGTGTCGATTATATTGATTACTATAAATCGTTAATTGCCGAATACGGCGTGGAATGTGAAGTTATATTCTCAAATAACCCTAAAACCATTCTGTCGTATACAAAAAGTGTTCTTACGTGTGATATCCACACGAGATTCAGAACGAAAAAGATACTACAAGCCAATGGTGTAGAAAAAATTTATAGCCTGGATAACATATTATCCGAGTCCATCGACGGCAGTGGCTATAATGAAAAATATGGCCTGTTAGGGTCCAATAAATCTACTGAAGACGGCATAAAACTATTCCCACGTAATTGCCAGCCTGTCGTTGATAACATACAGAAAACACTCAAAGAAAAGACTGGTAAAAATGTAGAAGTCATGGTTTACGGCGATGGCGCATTCAAAGACCCAATTGGTATGATATGGGAACTTGCAGATCCAGTTGTATCACCCGCTTACACAGCAGGCCTGAAGGGCACGCCAAATGAAATAAAATTAAAATACCTTGCAGATAATAACTTTGCCCACTTAAGAGGAGATGACCTTAAACAAGCAATCTCTGACTTCATCGATAACAAAGACGAGGATCTTGTGGGGTCGATGGAATCACAAGGCACAACGCCTAGAAGACTGACTGACCTTATCGGCTCTCTGTCTGATTTAACATCAGGCAGCGGCGATAAAGGGACACCGATTGTCTTCATCCAAGGTTATTTCGATAACTTTACAAAATAACCTTATCTCAAAAACAAGCAATGCCATTTTTCTTTGGCATTGCTTGTTTTTTATTTCCTTTCGGGGCATTGAGCAAAGCACTGAAAATTACATTCCTCCAACGCTTTTCTATCAAGTACCGCAATAGGTTTGATAAGGTGCCGTCGTATCCGGCAATGTAGAGAATTCAGCTTGTTCATCGGAGTACTCGTAAGGGTTTGAAAGCACATTCAAAAGCTTTTCCATCACGCTATAGTCTTCTCGTTCCACTGCGGCCTTCAGTGCTGCTTCGACTCGGTGGTTCCGTGGAATTAATGCAGGATTACTGTTCTTCATCAGCTGTTTCGAATCGACTTTCGATTGTTGCTGTCCGCTTATCCTCGCCTGCCAGCGCTCAAACCATTGAGCAAAGTCCGGGGTTCCAAACAAGACTGTATCTTCCGGCTTATCTAAAGTAAATGCGCGGAAGGTATTCGTATAATCCGCCTGATGCTTTTCCATCATACTGAGTAAGTCATTAATCAGTTCTTCATCCTGCGTTTCTTCGTCAAATAGCCCCAGTTTCGCTCTCATACCCGCGAGCCAATGAGCGTGATACAACTCAGTAAAACTTGAAATCTCATCTTGGGCAAGTTCAACAGCCCGCTCCTGGTTGTCATGCAATAGCGGCAAGAGGGTTTCAGCAAATCGTGCAAGATTCCATCCAGCAATTAATGGCTGATTACTGTAAGCATAGCGACCTTGCCTATCAATGGAACTGAACACCGTAGCGGGGTCATAGATATCCATGAAAGCGCAAGGCCCATAATCGATGGTTTCTCCGCTAATGGTCATATTATCCGTGTTCATTACCCCGTGGATAAAGCCGACCAGTTGCCATTTAGCAATGAGCTCTGCTTGCCGCTTCATGACTTCCTGAAACAATGAAAGGTATCGGTCCTCATCCGCTCCAATGTCCGCGTAATGACGCTTGAGTGTATAGTCAGCCAGAATCCGTAATTCATCAATCGTTCCCCATTTTGCAACGTATTGGAAGGTACCGACACGCAGGTGACTGGCGGCCACTCGGGTCAGAACTGCACCAGGCAGCTCGGTTTCACGGATGATTGATTCAGCAGACGTCACCACCGCCAGACTACGAGTCGTAGGAATACCCAGCGCATACATGGCTTCGCTAATGATGTATTCGCGCAGCATCGGTCCAACTCCTGCCCGTCCATCGCCTCCACGTGAGTACGGCGTTCTACCTGAGCCCTTAAGCTGAACATCAACCCTTTCACCTTGAGAAAGAATTTGCTCGCCCAACAGTATAGCCCGACCGTCCCCTAGCATGTTAAAATGTCCAAATTGATGCCCCGCATACGCTTGAGCAAGAGGAGATGCACCTTCGGGAATCTCATTTCCAGCAAGCACCGCTACACCCCCTTCACTTTTCAACGCCTGAACGTTTAAACCCATTGCTTGTGCTAATGAATCATTAAGTTTGATCATCTTCGGTGCGCGTACTGGAGTTGGATTGATGCTAGTGAACAACGCATTCGGCAAACGGGCATAACTGTTATCTAAGTTCCATCCTGTTTCTATACTCATGTATAATTGCTCCTTTTTTTAAGTCTATCTTTATATCAGTATCCATCAAATCGAGGCAACTTCATAATACTGTGTCCTATTCCCTTGCTTGTTAACATATATAATACCTTTCCCTTTGCAGCGAAAACTACTCATGAAAAATAACTTCTACGATGGCCAAAACTTTTTTTGATAAAATACACGAATTAGGAAAAGATACGATTGAATGAAGAAAAAAGTAAAGGGGCGACTTAAGCATGTCGATGGAATGGTTTAACAGAGTAACCAGTGAGCTTCATGATCACTTAAATTCAATTTGCGAAAAATATGATCAAGTCGGTCATATGGCGATTGACCAAAGCGCCAAACATCCACGTATCGAATTTTTTGTCGAAACGGAGGACGGCGAAAATGAATACTTCTGTACCCTTCATTTTGACCCACATAATGCAGAGTTTTACGTGGAAACTTTTGACTTTGAATTCGAGCAGCCAACGAGAATTATTCTTACTGACATTGAGGATATAATTGACGCTGTTCATGATATCTTCCATGATTTCATGACCGATGATGATCTAGATGATCTCGACGAAGAGTTTGTTTTAGACGCAGTAGATGGCGGAGAATACTACGTGGGTGAAATTACGGATACAGAGTTTGAGGAACTGAGCGTCGAATGGGAAACACCTGAAGTCACCGCTTTCCAAATTGAAGATGAAATAGAAGTAACGCATCAATTCGGCGTAGTCAATGCTACTGGCAATGGCGTTCTCCGAAGGGTCAAGCGCTTCTGGTCAGAAGGAAACGAGCTTCACAAAGAAGAAAGCAGCTTTGTCTTTACAAAAGAAGAAGCCAGCACACTTATTGCTTTGGTTGCGAGTAATATGGATAAGATGGCTTCATATGAAAATCTGTAAAGCTTAAAGAAAATACGCAACCACATAAACAGGCATTAGGAAATCTCTCCTAATGCCTGTTTTATCGTTTGTTCAAGAAACTAGTGAATCGTACGCTCCAAAAACTGATCTACTTTCTCTTTGTAGTTGTCTTCGTCGAGCGCAAAGGATTCACCATGGTTCGCTTCTGGGACAAGAAAAAGTTCTGCATCACTTGACGTATTCTGATACAAATCCTCTGTCATTTCTGTAGGAACGAACGTATCACCTTTCCCGTGGATATACAGAATTGGGACATCCGTTTTCTCCACTTCTTTCAACGCACTTGCCTCCCTGAATGAATAACCAGCCCTGATTTTTGTTAAAGCACTGGTGCTGTCTAACAATGGGAGAGCCGGCAGGTGAAACATTCGGTTCATTTGGTACGCGAATAATTGATAGACAGATGCATATGGACTGTCCGCTATAATGGCCTTGACTTGTCGGGGAAGCCCTTCTTCTCCACTAGCCATCAAGACCGTTGCTGCGCCCATCGATAGACCATGGTAGGCCACTTCAGTGCCAGATCCAAGCTTTTCCACCAATGTTTCTGTCCAATCAATTAAATCGAGCCGATCCGGCCAGCCGAATCCGTAATAATCACCCTCACTCTTTCCATGCCCTCGTGCATCAGGCATAAAAAGATTGTAGCCCAAATCTTTATGATAATACTGCCCAAATAGCCCCATTTGCTTCGCGTTACCTAAATAGCCATGTGTTAAAATAACCAATTTATCTGTTGGCTGGGATGCGGGCAAATAGTAGCCTGACAGTTCTAGTCCGTCGCGTGATGGTAACGTAAGGCGTTCAAATTTTTGAGCAGACGTCCAGTCTATCCAATCGCCATTCAAAAAAAGGTCCATTGTCTTATCCGACACTTCTAAATCTGAATTCTTCTGCAAGAACTCTTTCGGTCCCCGCTTGACTGCTAACTCATAGAAAAAAAAGCTACCAATGAGTTGGAACAGCAAGAAGACAGTCGCAATAAGAAAAAGTAGTTTTTTCCAATTAATTCGAATTTTACTCAGTCTCCTTTTCTATTCTGCCCCCGCGCATGCATAGGGCCTATGACTATTATAGTAGAAAAACAGAGGGAAATGGACGAAATTACTAAGATTACACAAATTCCCAAAGCGTTTCGAACTACAGTATTTAAAATTAAACGGCATCCCACTCTAATTCAAAAATCATATTTTTCAATCTACCCACGAAACTGACCCCTACGCTTTACACTAAATTGATACTTTTCAATAGTCCAGATATTTGCTAAAGTTATGAATACAAAAATGATTTCACTAAGAAAGGGATGCTTTATGACTATGAGAACACCACTAACGACTACAACAAGTTATTCAAAATCACGCACTTTTGATATGGTAATAACAGCAATGTTAATTGCACTTGTATTCGTTGCAACCCTTACTTTAAATATCAGACTACCTATCGCGGCAAATGGCGGGTTGGTTCATCTTGGAACAGCCATGCTCTTTATTGTAGCAATTCTTTTTGGCCCTAAAAAAGCGGCACTCGCTGGCGCTATCGGTATGGGGTTATTTGACTTAGTGTCTGGTTGGACATTGTGGGCACCATTTACCATTGTGGCTCGTGGGTTGCAAGGATATATTGTTGGGACAATTGCTTGGTCGTTGAGCCGCAGAGGAAAAAGTATTCCTTTCAATCTACTAGCCACAATCGCTTCAATTCCCTTTATGTTGGGCGTTTATTACGTTTGTGAACGGATTCTTTTCGGCAACTGGGTGATACCACTTGCTTCAATTCCCGGAAACCTGGTTCAAAATATTGTAGGGATTATTGTAGCCATTCCAGTATGTGTTTTGCTGAAAAAAGTTTCTGTTTTTAAATGAATTAATAATTCGTTTGCATTGATGAGTTCCGTTGATTGTAACGGAAGGCGGCGACTCCAGCGGGAAAAGCTAGGAAGAGAAAGTACACTCTTCCTTGGCTAAAAGCCCCGCAGGAACGCAGTGACGAGGAGATTGAAGCCGTGCCCGCGGAAAGCGTCCGCCTCTCGTTACAATCAACCTTCTACGGATTTTATTCTAATTTCCTCTATTATGAAATTGACTCAATAGGAACATTGCATTTATTTGCAAGACTAAGAGCGCACTCATTTTCATCACCCAGACATAAATTGCTTCTCCTTGGACACAATAGAAAGGATGAAATCTTTCTACAAAAGGAGGTTCATGTTATGTCAGAGGAAAACAAAAACAAGAATAAGGATAAAGGGAAACAACGAAATGCCGCTAAATACGATACCAAGCCGAAAAACGATGTAGAGTTTGCAAGCGAGAGCGAATTTCTAAATTTAGATGGTAAGAAAAACAAAAGAAAACGATAAAAACAGTGCCTGTTCACCATATGTGTGACAGGCACTGTTTATTTGGTTCAACAATTTTCATATTGAATAACTAAAAAGACGCATTTCCGTTGTATATACGGAAATGCGTCTTTTTAAACTGAGGTACCAATTTTAACTATAAACGGGCTCGTTTTCACTTAGACCAAGCGACTCCGCTGTTGAAGCATGAATTTCGCGCAGAAGCTCTGGATTTTCCATTAGGGACATGCCATAAGAAGGAATCATTTCCTTGATCTTCGGTTGCCATTCTTCAATATGTTCAGGGAAACATTTCTCCAGGATGTCAAGCATGACCTGAACGGCGGTTGACGCACCCGGGGAAGCGCCGAGCAATGCAGCAATCGATCCATCTGCCGCACTCACCAGTTCCGTACCAAATTGAAGCGTACCTTTGCCGCCCTTTTCCGTATCCTTTATCACTTGTACACGTTGGCCAGCTACTACTAAATCCCAATCCTCACTTTTTGCGTTCGGGACAAACTCTCGCAAAGCTTCCATGCGCTTTTCTTTCGATAACATCACTTGCTCAATCAAGTATTTCGTCAAAGACATCTCTTTTACGCCAGCCGATAACATCGTTAGGACATTATTCGGTTTTACGGAAGTTAATAAATCCATCATGGATCCGGTTTTTAAAAACTTCGGAGAGAAGCCCGCGAACGGTCCAAACAGCAACGATTTTTTATCGTCGATGAATCGTGTGTCAAGATGCGGAACAGACATTGGTGGTGCACCCGCCGGAGCTTTCCCGTATACTTTCGCATGATGCTGTGCCAAAACTTCTGGATTTTTACAAACCATAAACATGCCGCTTACTGGGAAGCCCCCAATCCCTTTTCCTTCAGGAATTCCGGATTTTTGTAGTAAATGCAGGCTGCCTCCGCCGCCGCCAATAAAGACGAATTTGGCAGTATGGCGTTCCACTTTTCCATTATCAACGTTTCGTACTTTCAATTCCCATGAACCATCGCTCAACTGATTAAGATCCTCTACGCTTTGTCTGTAGCGCATGTCGACGTTTTGACTCGTTAAGTGGTCAAACATGCTATTGGTTAACGCACCAAAATTGACATCCGTTCCAGCGTCAATTTTCGAAACCGCAATCGGCTCATTGGTTGTCCGGTCTTTCATAATAAGCGGAAGCCATTCCATTAGTTTCTTAGGATCATCCGAAAATTCCATCTCTTGAAATAATGGATTGTTTGACATCGCTTCAAAACGTTTCTTTAGAAACTTTACATTTTTCTCACCGTGTACGAAACTCATATGAGGCAACGGCATGATAAAGTCCTCTGGATTACTGATTCGTTTTTTCTCAACCAAATACGACCAAAATTGTTTGGAGATTTGAAACTCTTCATTAATTTTTATCGCTTTACTAATATCAATCGATCCGTCGGGCTTTTCGCTTGTGTAGTTCAGCTCGCACAGTGCAGCATGGCCCGTCCCCGCATTATTCCATTCGTTCGAGCTTTCCTCCCCGGCGTTTGAAAGTTTCTCAAAGACGGTGATTTTCCAGTCCGGTACCAACTCTTTCAAGAGTGATCCTAACGTCGCACTCATAATGCCAGCACCAATTAAGATAACGTCTGTTTTCGTTTCTTGGCTACTCATTTTATCCATCCTTATTTTGAATTTGCAAAAAAGAGCGTGGACAATCCCGTCACACACCTTTTTTGTATCTATTAATCTGTATCACACTCTATATTAATTATGCATCGATGATTAAACATACTATTCCTTCCTAATTATAGACTAGTTTCGACAGATAAAAAAGGGAGAAGTTTTCCTAAAAGAAATTAAATACAGAAAAAGCGACATATTTCATCATTTCCTGCGAAGGTAAGTTGAGCGAATTGGCTGAAATGTGCCTACGCTGACGCTTACTAGCCATGAGTAGGATTTCATGAAATAGATAATAGCCGAGCTTGCTCTCGAATTCAATGAGAGAAGGTCCGCTTTTATTATTGAGCAATCGCAACAGTTAGTTCAAATGAGGCGAAACTCCAATCGTCCAAGTATAATGAACAAAGTTTATCTTCTGTCCATTCATTTCGAATTCTTCACCCTCAGTAGCGATCCTCTCGAACCCATTGGTGTTTAGAACTTTTTGAGACGCTATATTGTTAGTTGTTGTTTTCGCTTTAACTCGCTTTATTTCTTTGTCATCTACTATTTCTAATAATAACTTCAATGCTCTAGTGGCAATACTTTTTCCAGTATGCGCTTGCCCCACCCTATAACCGAGATGACCGATTTTTTGAGATTTATCAATATCTACTAAATTTATTCTTCCTAGTATAGAACTATCGTTATCGTTATCTTTAATTAAATAGAAATACGAACCTCCTTGAACTTGTTCTTCAAGTAAAGCTTCGTGTCTTTTTTTAAAAATCCCAATGTTATAGTAGTCATCTCCACGAGAAGGTACCATTTCTTCGAAAAATGTTCTATTTTCAAGTTCAAACTTATATAAACCTTCGGCATCTGTAACTTTTAATTTTTCAATATATACATCCATGTATAATACCCTCCATACAAATCCCCATTCTGACATTGCTGACAGTTACAGATTTTCTTAAAACAATCCTACCAATGAGCAATACAATTCGTTAAACATTGACTTCATGATGATTTTTTCTAATGAAAAATTCATGTTCTTCATCTACACCCATTACTAATGGTTTATCAAGTGTTATTGTCATTGGGAAAATCACTGATTTCTTTTCCGAGAACAGCCATCTTCTACCTATACTAGTTAGAAGAAGAAAAACACCATTATTATATTCTTGCATGAAATTTAAAAGAGTATTTGTAATAGGGTCACTATCTCTTTCAAAAATATTAACTTTTTTCAATTCCTCTCCAACCTTTGGTGCATCTTTTACAATTAAACCAATTTCACTGATATTCAAAATATTATTTACTGAAAATGGCGTTTCGCTATTTGGATTCACAGTATGCCGAGCAATAAGTTCAACTATATTTCCTGCTGGATCTTCAAAATAGCAAGCGGATGCAGACCAAAATACAAAATCTATCTCGTCTTCTCCCTCTTCTAATAAAAGCGTAGTTTTTCCTTTCAACCATTCCTTTGCTTCCTGAAATTGATTGGCGGGTATATTAAATGCAAAATGATAATAGGGGTCGCCTGCTACTTTTTCATTAGTAAATTCTAAAATACTTGTTCCTATTTGAATTTGAAATCCATTTGGATTCTCCCCACAAATTGAAAAACCCAAATGTTGCGTATAAAATTCTTTCATCATTTCTATTTTATTTGTTTGTAAAGTCAGTAATTTTATCTCCATAAAAAATTCCCCCTTATGAATATCTACCTTTAATTACTGCAGAGTAAGCGTAAAATAGCGACCACTTTTTTTACGCTTATTTATCTATTGAAATAGTAGGGAAACCATTATTTTGGTTTCCCTACTATTATTTTTCAGATTCTATTTTAGGAACCTTTATTATTGGTTGCTCGGCTGTTGTAGAATTTTCTTCTTTAGCCCTTTTTACTTTCAATTTAAAGTATTCGTCTACAGCTTGCTGGACAATCTTATTTTGAGAGCCATTCGTGTGATCTCCTGGCCTTGTAGTAATATTCGGGATAAGGACTGCATAAGCAATTTCCGGATTTTCGTAAGGTGCAAAACCGACATGCGATAAGTTGATTGTCGCCTTTCCAGAGCTAAATGCCTGCGCCGTCCCCGTCTTCCCAGCTCCATCATAGGCTTTTCCTTCAAAAATTTTAGCAGCCGTCCCTTTAGGTGCATAATACACGTAATGCATTCCACGCTTCATTTGATCAATTTCCGCATCCGTATTCTGAATCCTATTTAAGATATTAACCTCTGTTTCTTGAATGAGCGGACCTAGAATTTCACCATCCTCAGATGGTTCGCGCATTTCTTTTAACACTTTCGGAGCAATACGATAACCGCCATTTGCAATTGTTGAGACGAATTGAGCCAGTTGAAGTGTTGTATAAGTGTCGAACTGTCCAATGGTTAAATCCATTAAAATACCTAATTCATTACTATCACCAATCAGGCCGCCTGACTCGCCCGGTAAGTCAATGCCGGTTTTTGTTCCAAGTCCGAAAGACGCAAAAGATTGTCGGAATGTATCATATGCATTTCTTCTATTACTTCCCGAGTCCTTAGAACTATTTCGGGAATTCACCATGGACAATGCAGTACGGAACATATAAACGTTCGAAGACCTGCCGATTGCTTCAATATCATTTACATAAACTCTACCGTTTTGATTAAACAGTGATCTTTTTGTAATACCACCACCGATATTAATTGGTTCATCTATCTTCGTTTCACCGATACGTACCAAATTTTCCTGATACCCCGTAAGAATCGTTGCCATCTTAACTGTTGATCCCGCTTCGTGAAGTGCAGTGAACGTCCCAAATGCGTAGTCCCATATTTCGAGCTTTCCTGTTTCTGGATTCGTAACAACCTGCTTACCTACAAGAGAAAGAACTTCACCATTATTCGGATTCATCATGACTAGGAAAGCCCTGTTCAATTCTCCGGTATTTGGGCCTCTTTTCAATTCCAACAATTTATCCGAAACAATTTTTTCAAGTGTCTGTTGCAGTTCGCTATCAATCGTCAGAATAAGATCCTTGCCTGGTTCGCCTTCTCTGATTGTTTTCGTTTCGACGATACGCCCGCTACGATCTTTAATATTCTTAACAATTGTTTTTTGTCCCTTTAACAAGTCTTCATAATACTGCTCAATATAACTTTTTCCAACACGGTCATTTCTTGAATAGTCCCGTGCCAATAAATAATTCTCTCGAGATTTAGGAATACCTTCAATGGGACTCGTAGTTGTCCCTAGAATCGTATTGTCTGATCTCCTCATACGTTCCCAATCTGTCGTTGTATCTACGCCTGGCAACTCTCCTAGACGTTCAGATACAGTTGCGAATTCCTCGTCCGTCACATTTCCACTTTTCACTATTTGTGGGGAGTACGCATAGCCCGACATCATTTCTCTGTAAATCGCAAGTACTTCTAGCTCCTCTTCCGTGAATGAATCAATTTCCTCTTCCGTAATACGTTCACGTGTTAGCCTATTAATCTCACGCTGCAATTCGATCCTTGAAAGCGTACTTTCCTTTTCAAGTTTCTCTAATTCCTTTATAGAAACCTTTTTCGACGCTGCCTCAGAATTCTTTAAAATCCAGAAGTCTCTCCTATCCCCAGTAGTAATCCTTTTCGTCTCTTGGTCAATCAAGACCGCAAGTTTCTCAGCGACTTTTAGCATATCTGCTGAACTCGTAGACGTCATTTTCGTATATGTAATGGCATTTTTGGGATCGTTATCAACCAGAATATGCCCCATGCGGTCAAAAATTCTTCCCCTTGGCACGCTTGTGTTGACAGGTATTTCTTCTGTTTTTTCCAACTCAAGGGAATATTCCTCACCTTTGACGATTTGTAAATAACCAAGGCGGAAAATGAGCAATGAAAATAGGATAAAAATTGAAAAGAACAGGAAGTTCATCCGGAATGGGATATGTTTTCGTTGGCTAATTTTAGCCTGATTCGCCTTGCGCATCTGATTATTCATAATACCCCCCTCATTCTCCATTACTTATTTCGAATTATATCATTCATTATATAAAACTAGCATATATTTACGTTTTAGGGAATTTTTTACTCCAATACTCAATAAGAATCGGCCGCCCTGTAAAGGCTGTCGATTCTTAAATTAATGCTCATGTTAGTTCAAGATGAAGTAAGTTTAGTCTTATTATTAAGGAATCTAAGCAATACCATGGCTAACGCTAATATTCCTATTAGTAGAAAACCAACGAAAAAAATTTTCAACCCAGCAGTAGGAGATTTTGATACGAAACCACTTAATACCAAAAACAAAGCGCCAATACCAGATAAGAAGTACGAAAATATCCTACCCTTACGTTTGAGTAGAATATATCCTATAAGGATTATGAGGTACGTTGCACTTAGTAACATAAGTAAAGGGAACGTAGGTGCAAATTTTGCTGCATATACAAAATGGTCAATTGGTAAAATATCATTTAGGGTTTCTACTTTTCCATTTGCCACCCGAGAAAAGATTGCAGTATGTTTCCATTCCCACGGTTTCTCTAATATTGTGCTACCTTCATACCAAGTAGCCCCAGTAGAAACTATTAAAAGTATTGAAGCCAAACCAAATTGGATAAAAATCTTAAAAGACACTTTCGTCACCTCAAATATATTATAAAATTTAATATTATTTACAATTGAAGTAACAAGCCGTCACTACAAACACTTTAAAAAATTGAGCGTAAACCCTTGTTGGATTAAATGCACCTATTAATTCAATAAAAAACCAATTCTTCGGTAAAATAAAACACGCTTTGGAAATTTTCCAAAGCGTGTTTTATTTTACTTCATCATGTGACTGATATTGGTCCGAGACAATGAAATCGTCTTCTAGTAGAACGTAAGGGTGTGTCTCCATCAAAATTGTTTTGAGGTAGTCTGGCATTTTATCTCTCTCGTACGCACAAATTAATGGAAACGACAGCTGATTTACAGCTTTGTCTACTATTTCCTCTAAATCTTCTATAAGATGTAGCGGCTCTTCCATAGTGGCCCACTCGACATGCGCCCATGCTCGGAAAGAAATACTATTTTCCAAATAGGGCTGAATTGTATTACTAAAGTACTCAGCGATTGAAGGAGGATGATAACTGCCACTTGACCAATAGAATTCCAGGCTATTTACATAGTGTATGAACTTCATTTGATCTTTTGTTAAACGAGCGCTCAGTTCTTTTTGAAGAATAGGGTATATACGAGAATTCTCAATAAGAATCACGTAATCTCCTGCTGCAATGCCATCTTGTACATAATTCAAGACCTGTATAATATAATTTTCAATTCCATTGTACTTATACAGAACATGAAGGTGAACATCTTCTGGGTCCTCAAATAGCTGATTCATTTTGCTTTTCATTTCTGTTTTTGCAACATCATTTAAAATTTCAATCACATTTATCCCTCCTTTATTTATACTCAAAATAAACCTTGTTAATTCTATCTTAAACTAAATCCCACTATTTGCAAGATAACATATGCATTATTAATTAAATAATCTATCAATTTAAATCGTTATCAGCGAAAGCAACTAACACGATTCTGATATCTCCCGTATTACCTCTTTCTTTCCTCTATCGTAATAGACAATGAAAATAACACGTCTCATTCAATAACTGAATGGAACGTGTTTTGTTAGCTAGTTACAAGTATCTATGACTAAAAACGTTGTATTTCTAACACCAAAAGCTTAACCCTCGGGAATTAGCAATCGCTCCTAAACAACCTAACCGTTATAAACACTATCACATGTTCCAGCTAGTGGTTCATAAAAACAATGTTGTTTAAACTGACCAGTAAAAGGTTGATCATACCATGTTGGAGGACATGGACCAGACGGATTAAAATACCAAAGGGCATATTTCGCTGGATGGTCTCTCCAGTAAAGCAAAGTCTGTTTTGCTAATCTCTTTTCATTAGGTCTCGCTCGTTCATAAAACAAATTCCCTTTTTGAACAGCTTCAAAAGAATAGTTTCCTCCTTGTATTTGAAAAATGACGTCTTCAATTGATCTTAAATCTACAAAGTCTGGACATTCTGCCACAAGACGATTAACGATTACATTTCCAACATATAACATTCCTTGATTACCTTCAGCCTCGGCTTCTGCTCTCATCATCCTTGCTATTAAGTCAATGTCTGAATCGCGGTATTTTACTCTCGCCATTTTTTCACCCCAAGGTATAGTATGAAAAAAAGTATACAATGATGTCATTATTACAACTTTATTCAACTGACGCTTGAACATAAGAAGCGTTTGCTCTTATTGAGCAATTGCACCTGTTACTTTAAGTACAATACTTCACAAATGTCATGGGATAAATCCGTGAAACTATTTTACTAATCTCTATTTAAGCTAGCTAATATCTAAAATTATTAATTCAAACCCGTATAGTTGAAAGGAGTCAAGATGAATGTTAATATTATTACAAACGATAAAACATACTATTCCTATATGTTTTCAAAATTAGATAGACAAAGGAGAAGATGATAATGAGTAATGTACCTTTAATTGTAACTACAGATTGGTTAGCCGAAAGATTGGATGATCCAAATTTAAGATTACTCGATGCCACTACATTCTTAAAAAACCCTGAAAAAGATGGTTATTATGATGTGTGGTCTGGAAAAGAAGCTTATGAAAAGGGACATATACCAGGAGCTGTTTTTGCCGATCTTTACAATGACTTATCAGATCCGGACTCTGAATTTTCTTTTACCCTACCTCCTCGTGATACATTTGTCGAAAAGGTTAGTGAGCTTGGCGTAGGAGAAGGCACATATGTAGTTGTTTATGATCAAGGTGCAATCATCAATATTCCTGATGTTATCGCATCAGATTGGGCATCACGTCTTGCTTGGCAATTATCATACGAAGGTTTTGACAATGTAGCAGTGCTTGATGGAGGTTTTCCAAAATGGATTGAGGAAGGCCGACCTGTAACTACCGAGCCCGGTTCTTATCCGAAAGGAAGCTTTACAGGTGAAAGAAAATCTGAATTATTTGTAACAAAAGAAGAAGTTCTAGAAGCAATAAATGATGAGAACGTTATTATTCTTGATAGTTTATCGGAAGCGAATTTTAGCGGTGAAGTGAACACCTACGGAAGACCTGGTCACATTCCTGGAAGTGTTAATGTATTCTTTGGTTCACTATCCGACCCGAAAACTAAAGAACTATATGATGATGAAAAACTACGTGAAATATTTGAGAAAGTTGGAGCTCTGGACCCCAACAAAAAAGTCATCACATATTGTGGCAGTGCAATTGCCGCTACATGGACTGGATTAATACTAAATAAACTCGGACAAAAGAATGTAGCTGTTTATGATGGTTCACTGACTGAATGGGCAAAGGATCCATCATTACCACTAGAAACTAGTTAAAAACAGGTTATGTAACTGTTAAGTTTTCAAATTTAATATACTGACTTAAAGAAGCATTTGCTATAAAAGCAAATGCTTCTTTTTAAGTAATCTGATCGATTGTTGAACACTGATTAAACGTCCTTCCTCAAATTTCCTGCATCGTTAATTGATGAACACAGTTTCATTAAATGAAATCCCAAGATATCTATACCTCAAATGAACCTTATTTATAGCTTCATGATGAATAACACTAATCCCATAAATTTCATCCTTTTTAGAAGCTGTGCCAGCATCTAATTTTTTAAAGTTAGAAGATGGAGATGTGCCCACTTTAATAGATACATCCTCTAAACTTTTGAATCCATACTCTTTTGATTCCTCATTATTATAATCATCCGATATGATGAAACCTTGTAAAGCGTTAGTAACCTGTACTTTTGTTTTTAATGGTGCTTCATTGTTGTTCACTGAAGTGTCTAATACTTTAATTTCACGAAAACCCTTATTACCAATTCCAACAACGACTGATTTACGATCTCCAGACGAAGCAATAGTACCAATTTCTAAAGGCGGATTAAATTTCACAATAGAATAGAAAACGGCTATAGCTACTCCTAAGATTAGAACAGAAATCCAAAGTTTCTTCTTCACTTTCCCCCTCCTTACAATCGTTTTTCTTCAAATAAACCTGCCTGTTAGTAAAAGTGGGTTTCTACTTATTAGAAACGCTACCATCAGCTTAAAAAATGTAATGATTCATTTGTCTAATTGTTTTTCTCTCTTCCACTTAGAATACGTATAGACTAATTGAAAAAGCAAAGCAACTATTAATACAGAGGTTGATATTATTTTATATAGAACGGGTAATTCCGAATAAGTGAACAGTATTATAATTACCACGACACTGAATGGTACCAGCCATAAAGTCCTCATGAATTTTTTTCTATAATTCAGCTTCCAGTAAATAATTCCGCCATTACGTCCATTCTTCAATGTAAACACCCCCATATTTCGTATGTAACCTGCCCGTTGGCTTAACAAGGTATTTTGTGTTTTAACAGTCCTTTTTATAAAATATAAGAGTTGCGTTATCGTTTAATTTCTTGCTGACTCCTGTTTTGCTATAACCCATTTTTTCGTATAAATAACAATTTTGTTCTTCCTCTATTATTGTAGCTAATTCCCAAGTAGTTGCTTGGGGGAACATATCTTCAATTAAATTTAAAACCTTTTGAGCTATCCCTTTTCCTTGATAAGTAGGCAAAATAAACATCGGACTAATCCAAAATTGAACGTCTTCTCTCCAAAAAACACAGATAGCTCCCACAAGGGTATCGTCTGCAAATATCTTATAGAAACCACCATTATATTGATTTATTCTCGATAGTACTCTTTCGATAGTTTCATTCGCTGGGTTTGTTTCGTAATCCTCATATTTATGTAACAAAGGCATAAAGGCTTTTACCTGAATATCAAAAATAGCTTGTGCATCGTTTTCAGTTGCCTTTTCCAATATAAGTCCCATTATTTAACCTCCTTTATATTTGAATTCTGTATTATTCAATAAGAATTTGCTTCCTTGTTAGTGAAAAAGCGTCTCCACTTATTGTAGAAACGCATCCCTGAGTTGAGTAATCCCACTCATCTATGTTATTGAAATTCTTTACTCCATTCATCATCTTCCAATATCACACCATTTTCAGCGACGTAACCGATAATAACAGTACCCTGTTGCAGTTTGTCTTCGCTTTCCAGAAAAGATATGAACTCATTAAAGAGTTTTTCATCCTCGTTACTCTTTTTTCGGGGGATATTAATACGAATCGTAGGTGCAACGTTAAAATCTTTATAACTCCCCGGATTAGCAGAATCAATACCCAATTCTTCTCCTACTTCGTCATCATAATAGACGTGAAAATCAGTGATTTCTCCGAGTTTTTCTTTAATGTAAGGACCTATTTCATGTTCTAAATCATCTGCCCATTTATCAGCGGCGTAAGTGTCCACCATTTTTTCCTTAGCTTCGCTATAGTAAACAAAAAATGTTACATTATTTCTCTTATCCCGCACCTTGGCACCGTAATCAAAATTAAAGTTACCCATATTATCATACAAAATGTCATCTATCTCGAAGTTATTATTAAATTTATCTTCTAAATATTCCTCTGCCTGAATTTTCACCTTTTCTTCTTTTTCTTTATCTGGCTTCATACTCTGAAGAAAAGAAAATACAAGTATAGCTATTCCTAATAGAATCACTCCGAAAACAATAAGAGTCACTTTGAAAAATTTGTTCACAAAGTCACCTCTATCCCCTTTTAGTCTTTCCACAAAAAGAAATTCATGAATGTTGTTCCAGTAATGCATTGGTTAGCGAATCTTCCGATAATTTATCCGAGTAAACTATCTACTATTGAAAAGTAGCTATCAGTGATCAATTTAATATCTATTCTACATGCTAGCTTAAATTGAATAACTCTGAAATGATTTCAGCACTTCCTGGAGAAAACATAAATAATGAGAACGAAATACATAATAGTCCTACTAAAACCAGGCTGTATTTTTTATTCCCAAGTAGCCCCTTAACTACCAGAAATAATCCTACAAGTAATAGTAAGAAATACCAAAAGCCCATAATCTCACCCCCTGCTTAACTTAATACAATGACGCTACCGTCCACTGTAAAGTTCTTCCTTCCTACTTTAATACAGTTAAAACGAATTTCCCCAAATTAACTTATTAGTGAAAGTTTTTTCCAGTAACATGCAAGGTTGCAATATTGTAATGTGAACGTCATCTAAAGCGATGGCTAGAAACTTGCGCGCCTCCTATAATAAAATCAATAGTACAGATGGTTATAAAATAGAATAGGGGATAAACAAAATGAAAATACAATACTGGTTATTTTCACAACACTTATGGCGGTAACAGCATTAACAGGATGCAATATGTTTGCAAAAGCAAATGGAGTAATCCTGTATGGGGAAGAAGAGGAAATTCTAAATGCTGTGGAGAAAAAGAAGGATAAGTTAGTAGAAGAAGAATTGCACAAAATTAAAATATTAACAAATGATGATAAGAAAATCATGATCCTGACAGAAGAAACCGCTCAATCACTTGTAGAGAAAAAATTAATATCAGAAATAACAAATCAAGAAAAAGCTAAAACGAAAACAATTTCATCCATTGCTTTTCACTAAGGAAAATCACACGAATTAGAAATAGAGGATGTAAATATAAACATTAACTATGAAGGTAATTTGGTCATTGGGTAAGGAAGAGTATATACGGATCTATTTTTAATAGTAAGTGATGATGATTGGGATTCTCTAAAAGGAACGGAAAAAACATTGGCTATATTAGAATATGACAATGATCCAAGTGCCAAGGGATTAAGTTATGACGTGGAAAAAGCACAGCTAGTTCGAATACAAGACTGAAAAAGGAAGAACTCTACATCATAAAATGCACCCTATAGAATAGACGTAAGCGTCAAATAACGGCCACCTGCCATACGCGTGGCCGTTATTTGACGCTTACGTTGGATCAAAGCTCTGGATAATTGAAAAACGTTTCTCGATGCGAGGCTACTTTTAACATCTTACATACTTGCGTTTAAAACCAATCTTTTCTTTATCGACTATTTTTTGAATACTTTCGGAAGCATTGAGAAGACTGCTTTTTTTGTTGTCTCGTTTGACTTCTACGATACCTATTTCATTTGCGATCTTAACTGCCTTTTCATGGAGCGGCAAATAGGAAACACCTACAGTGTATACAAAATTATTCATAGCGGATTTCGTTCGTTCTGGCGCATCGTGAATCGTATTTTTCACTATATCAAGCATATCGGAAATTTTGGCTGCTGAAAATTCAACGTCCTTTCGATTCCCTAAAAGCCAACAGTAACAACTATAGCCCGCTGACATTCTCAACTCTTCACCGCTTGCAATCCATTTATCAGCAACTTCTTGTGCAATATCTGACTCTGACAAAGTTACAGCCACTACATAATCGGACAGCATATAAAAATACGCCCCATCCATCCAACGATCATAATCCGACTCAGTCATGGCTTTTGGGTCTGCAATAATGCCTGCAAAGTACATTGCATCATAGTTCCTTGTCGCATAAAGCTCTTCAGCTAAAGGTTGATTAATTTTTATTTTCTTTACGATTGGTTTCATAGCGCCTGTACCCGCGCCAAAAAGCGGCTCTTGCGCACCATTCGATATGTACATTTTTTTCATTCGTTCCTTACCAAGGGCTTCAAGCTCCTGCATAACCATTTCTAAATTCATCGTTTAGCACTTCCTTCTTTTTAGAGTTTTCCCCTACTCGTTAGCCAGAAATTCCATCACTATTATCCCATTTACTATCACTTATTCGATTAACTCATTGATATGTCTCATGGATTCCTCTAATCTATCTAAATAACTTCCACTAACAGATATATACTCAACTCCACGCTCATTTAACATCTTCTTCAGCGACTCATTATTCTTCATTCTAACTTCGCGTTCGCCAAATGTTCTTGTGCCATCATTTATCCATTCAACATCTGGTTCTAAAAATAGCCATAAATCATAATCCTGTCTTGCGGCTATTGAGTCCACTATACCGTCGAAATGACCCGCATATAGATCGGAGTAGTATTGAGTCACATTTGCTTCTGTATCGATGAACAGCACCCTGTTGGCAGTCTCTGCTTGCTTCTTTTCATTAAGCTTATGTTGCATTGCAATTTCTGCATAATCTGTTGGAAGCGACACATCAACAACACTATCTCCAAGTTGCTCATAAAACACCCTACCGTACTCTTCTACATAATTGGAGTTGTATAACTTAGCTAAATTGCGAACGAGGGATGACTTTCCTGATGACTCTGTGCCAACGACAACTACTTTCTTAACAAAGTGAGGTTTGATGCTATCCGGAATCATATTCCAATGTTTCATGGCGCCTTCCGTACGTAGCTTAGTTGCCGAGATGTTGTACGTTGAACGTTCTGCATCGATGACAATGTGCTCGGCCTTAGGATACAGCTCTTTAAAGTAGACATCGTATTTGGGCTCAGAGCTGAATACATGGGTGATTTCCTTTGTGATTGCGAACTTTATTTTCGTCGCTCCATCTTCCCAGTCAGCATACTGTCCAGTTTCTTTCTGCTCAATGGCGTGAACGTGTACATGTGGCATGTCTTTTGTGATTTGCCGCCACCATCTGAGTCTGATTGTGTATGGGATATGTTCAATGACAGCATTCGTAAATAGTGTGTTTCGTTCATATTCGGTATCATATGTGACAATTACATGTAGCTCGTCTACCCTCGTTGACGCTGTAATCACGGCATAGACGTGTCCTTGATGTGGAATTAGAAACTTCCCGCCTATAAAACCTACTGTCTTAGACATAAGTTGTCACCCGCTTCTGGCCTGTGTAAATCTTACTCCAATTGATATAGGAAACTACTGAATTGAACAAAAATGCCGACCACATTAGTACCAGAGCCCAATCATTTCCACCTTGTTGTAGCAACACAATAACCCAAAGTGTAATCGTAAGTACGTTAATAGTAATCCACAGAATCCACTGTTCGACATATCGCTTAATCATCAAAAATTGTGCAACGATTGAAAGCACTACAGCCACAGAGTCTAGTCTGACTTGTTGTCCACCCATGTAATCTAGCAAATAAGCGTATCCAATTGAAGCGATAATTGAAATCCCAGTTAATTGAAGAATTTGCTTGTTATTTAACCTCTTAACTACAACATCTTCTCCACGAATACTATCTTTTGTTTTTGCTCTGCTCCATAAGTAGATACCTATGAATTGAATCGGTAAGTAGAATAATCCATTTAACATCGCTTCCCCAAACAGTCCGTACGTCCATGCAATATAAGCATATGTGGCCGCTTGAATGATACCTGCGTAATAAGTGGATATCTTCCCTTTTCCAGCAAGCACAACGCACAACACTCCGAATGTAGAAGATACCAATCCCAACATCGTGTCTTCAAATGCGAAAAACAGATAAACGTTAATTACCATAAAGAAGCTTAGCCATGTCTTTTCAAATATTGTCCATCCTTTTAACATTTTAACCCTCATTTCTAAACTATTGGTATCGTAAGAGAGTACAACATAAAACTCGGATAATTTCATAGGATTAAGGGCGAACCTTGTATATGCCATAGACAAAAGGCTGACAAAACATCAATTTCTAAGAAGTATTTAATTTCATTGCTCAATAAGAAAAGGCTACCATGAAGGCAGCCAGTTCTTCACTAACACACCTTTTAGTGAAAGTAGAAATAGTAGTAATTTAAATAGGTTATCTATTTTTTATTTACGCCAAAAAGTTGAACAGTCTGCCTTATCCAATACATTAAAGTCGATCATTTTTTCAAGTAATGAAAAATCAATCGGACCATCCCACGGGATACGTACCAACTGCTGGGTGTGACCATAGCCAGCCTGCACAATTTCATCAGCGAGATGAATAATCCCTGCATTTTCAGGGGCAACAGCCAAATGTTTTTTAGCTGTGCTAAAACCAATAATATATGTGTCGTGATCGGTAAACATAGGCTGATTCCACGCGATTTTCGGCATTAAACTCGGATATTTTTCAGTTACCCATTCTAAAACTTCTTTCGTTCGGGCTTGATGTTGTGGGTCATCAATACCCGCTAAGTATTCTGCGAAAACTTCCATATGGCGCCCTCCTAATATAATAATTATGTAGTTCGGTGAAGGCGACTAACGAGGTAGCCGAAGCAATAAGACAGACAGTGAGTTTTCGCCTGGCTTATTGCGGAAGGCGTCCCCTATCATTAAGCGTTCTAGGTAGGATTCTTTATTTCAACATATATAGATACAAAACAATATTTTAAAAAATGGATATGTTCATTGTTGTCTCGGCGGGTTTCGTTTCGACAATCATTTCCCCATTCCGCATCGAATAGAGCACTGGTGCTTGCGTACGAATCGCTTCATATTCGGAATCAGCGTCAATCACAATTAGATTCGCCTTGTTTCCTTCTTTCACGCCATACTCGTCCTTCATGCCGAGCGCTTTGGCTCCATTTACTGTGATTAAATCTAGGGCTTTTACGATATAATTATGATCGGTCATGTGGCAGGCGTGCAAACCAACATCGACGACATTCATCAAATTGCCATCGCCGAGCGGATACCAAGGGTCCATAATAGAATCGAGTCCAAAGCTGACATTGATCCCTTCATCTACCATCTCTTTTACCCTTGTCAGGCCACGACGGACTGGATGACTGTCAAATCTACCTTGTAAATGTAAATTGGCTTTCGGCAACGCAACAAAATGAATGCCGGCTTTTTTCAGCGTTTGGAATAGCTTGTACGTGTATGCATTACTGTACGAAGCCATCGCGGTCGTGTGGCTTGCTGTCACCCGGTCACCCATGCCTAATTTCAGCGACTCCCCAGCGAGTACCTCCAAATACCTTGATTGGTCATCATCGATTTCATCGCAATGGATATCAACCAATTTATCATATTTGTTTGCTAGCTCAAGCGCCTTTAACACGGAACGGACCCCATCTTCACGGGTCAATTCATAGTGGGGAATCCCACCAACGACATCGGCTCCCATTTCAAGTGCTTTAACCAACAGTTCTTCCCCATTTGGTTGTGTATAAAGGCCTTCTTGCGGAAATGCTACGAGTTGCAAGTCCAACCACGGCTTAATTTCCTCTTTCACTTCCAGTAATGCTTCCAATCCTTTTAATGTCGGATCACTAACATCCACATGTGTCCGAACATGCTGTATACCATGTTTCAACTGCATTTTTATCGCCTTCAAGGCACGTTCTTTAATATCGTTTTTCGTTTCATTGGCGATTTTCTTTCTTTCAGACCAAATTTCGATCCCTTCGAATACAGATCCCGATTGATTCCACCTTGGGGTTCCGGCAGTAAGCACGTAGTCCAAGTGAATATGCGGCTCCACGTAAGGGGGTAGTACTATTTTTCCATTTAGATTGATGTTATTGAGATCACTAGACTCGCTTGTACCGGTAGCTGGTTTAATGGATTGTATGATACCGTCTCCCACTTCAATATCCCATCTACCTTTTTGACCATAGAGCTTTGCATTCTTTAAAATCATTTAACAATCCCTCCTTCATGTTAGTACCTATCTTATTATAGCAACGGGCATTGTTGAAGACAAGATTTCCAGTCGTTTCCATAATAGAAGTACTCAAAACTCCCTGAGTACGACCCTCTAACAATGTGAGTACTTATTAATGCTCTGTTTCATTCGGTCAGCTACCTTTCCCGTAACTTCACCACAAATACACTACAACTTTATAATATTGGAATGAAACGTGACTTGAAGTAGAGATACTTTTTCCAAAAAAGCATATCAATTTTATATAAAATTGATATGCTTTCATTTTAATTTAATTCTAATTAAGTTTTCTCTGAATAACTACATAGTTCAATTAAAGTGCCATCCGTTGAGGCGGGATTAATGTATATGAGCCTTCTTCCACGTGCGTTCGTGCGTAGTGTGTCCTCTAGAAAACGAACGCCACTTTCACTTGCCTCGCGTATTGCTATGTCCAAATCGTCAACTCGGTATGCAATATGATGCACGCCTTTTCCACGTTGCTTGATAAACCGAGCCATTGGAGAGTTCTTGTTGGTTGGTGCCAGTAATTCAATTACTTTATCTTCCGTTCTGACTACAGCAACATGCACTTCAACACCAGGTGCATCGCTTGTATAACGGTCTTCCACTAATCCTTTTAATACATTAATGTAAAAGGGAAGAGCATCATCAATGCTTCGAACAGCAATTCCAACGTGATCTAAAACGTATCCCAATTTTGCTCCCCCTTTCAGCTATGTCCTTACTATCAGCTACATTTATGCGAACCTAATGCATAGGATCGCCTTAGATTTCTTGCTTAATCCAACAGCTCTTCTTGAATCAGCTTAAATCCTTCAATCATCGTGTCTTCTTCCACTTCTATCAAAAGGCAGCGTTTTCCATTGTAATTAACCTGTCTGACATATCTTAAGTCTTGCGGGCTGATTGCGATATCCGCTACTTTCGTGCTGATTTTGATGGACTTGGATGTGTAACTTGGAACGACATGGCTTGCTTTCATTTCATACGTTTCGTCATCAATCACCTTTTGAAAAGCCATTTCCACTCTTTCCGTATTCACATTCTTCACGCCGCATGCCTTCAACACACGTTCCATCTCTTTCGTATCCAAGGTAGGGATGCTTTCGTCTTCCTCTTCCTCGTCTCCCTCATCCATCATGCGATTGATTTCTTCATATACGTTGGCGAGGGTCCGCGTATTCACTTCATCACCAATCACTTCTTTTACAATCTCTTCGAAGACGGCTTTGTCATCCGCGGCGGTCATGATATCTTCACCGTCCAGTACATTCTCGATGAAATTAATGTCCGGCTTATTCGCTTTGCCTGCAGCGTAAAGGACGTGATTGACATCTGCCGCGCCATCCGTAAAGCTAGGAAACCAAAATCCACCAATTGGAGACGCAAGATTAATGATGGGATCGGCTATCGTACTCGACTTAAACTCCCTCTCGATAAAGTCAAACACAAGTGAACGTTTCGGCAGTTCGGTCTGATTCATGCTACAAAGGATGAAAGGGTTCGTAAACACCTCATCCCGATTGTCTATTTCGGATTCATCTGAATTTCGTTTCGTCGGTTTATAATAATTTCCGCGAATGAACGTTACGACCAAGTCCTTTTCATATTGGACGTCCTGAACCATCTTCTGCGTGATACTATGCATACCCGCTTTCCATTCTTCAACGTCGTCTGTACGAAGACCTTCATATAAAAGCTGCTGCGTATGGGCCGTTTGCTCTTCCGCGGGACGCGTAAAACTGACTTCAAACAGTTTCACATCCAACTTTCCACCTAAAACCTTTTTAAAGTTGGTGAGGAATAATTCTTGTTCCTCCCGATCTAACAAGGGAAACGGCTGGCTCTCCTCATGAAAGATGTCAGTACTCTCCTGCTTAATATACACTTTATAAATATCAGTAATTTTCAGTAAATCAGTGTCCAACTTAAATTGTTTACGAATCGCTGCAATATCTTTCTTATTCATCTCAAATTCCAACTCCCTAGCTAGTATTAGAAAAGCGTAAGGCGCTGCTCAGCTCCGACAGGCATAAGACAGGTCGGCGGAGCGGCGTTCTTTGCCGCATAGTCGAACTGACTTATGACCCGAGGAGTTGGCGCCTGGAGCTAGATCACTAGAAATGCGTAATGCGCCGCTCAGCTTTTCACACGCCCTTATTATAGCAATATTTACGTTAAAGACAGGAAAGCAGTCTATTTTGAAAGACATGCGGATCAAAAGTCTTTCTTGTAGAAATGGAACTAAACGGGTAAAGCAAATCAAGTAAGCCATCTCGATAACAAGTCCACTTAAGGTATATTTTTAGTGTTTCATTTCAATTGGATTCAACAGCTTAACTAACTATTCAATACCATAATGTTTACAATCCCTATAGATATAGTATATATTTATAGCAGAAAGTTTGAAAGGGAGATTGAATATGACAACGATTAAAAATGATCATTTGAAATTCGGCAGTGCAGATGCACCTTTGAAACTAGAGGCTTTTATTAATTTGGCGTGCCCAGGCACTAAAAGAATTTATCATTTAGCAAAAGAAGTATTGCCAACATATATCGAAAATGGTCAAATTGAAGTGATTGTGAAATTATACGATAAACCACGCGAAGAACTTCTCCACGGCGCATTGATTCACTGGACATTCGACAACGCGAATCCAACAGAAACATTAGATGTCATTGGTAAACTCCTTGAAACACAACCAGAATGGCACGAACTATCAAATAAGGAATTAAAACGATTGCTTGTCGATAAATACAACTTGCAAGAAGAGGAACGCCTTGAAAACGTTGATGTTAGCTTGGCGATTACGGCTGAAGCGATTGAACGTGAAGTGAAAATTGTACCCACTTTATTCTTCAATGGTGAAAGGTTATTAGGTTTTACGTACGAATTAGAACCGGCTGATTTAAAACAAGCTGTAGAAACGGCATTGGCAAAAATTTCATAAAACGATCAATGAGGAATAGCTCATTCAATCGATTGACTAAGACAAGATCTCAAATCAGAGGTCTTGTTTTTCTTTGTGATTTTCAATGCATATGCTCATTTTATTATTTCTATAAAGTGTTTTAATATCCTAGCGGTTAAACCCCAAATTGTATACTTTTCATAATCGAAAAACCATTCTTCCACTGAACGAGCTCTCCATTGATACTGAGTACCATTCATTATTTTTTCAAACGGGAAGTTTGGTAAAGGCACTGGATCCACAGATATTAAATGCATATAAGGCTCATAGTTCAATAGCCATTTAATGGGAATTGTAAATACTTCTTCAACTTCATCTTTGTTATACGAATGGATAATTTGATTGTAATCAATGATTGCTACAAAGGGATAGATAACAAATGAAGACGAGGCAATGAACGGGCTTAATGTCCCTACAATCGTAACTGTTTCTGGGTCGACACCTAATTCTTCATGCGTTTCTCGTAAAGCGGCTGCCATTGGGGATGGGTCTGTGGAGTCGATTCGACCGCCGGGAAAACTAATATCACCTGGCTGTTTTCTCATGGTGAATGAACGTACTTCGAAAAGAATATGCCATTCTTCCTCCACTTTAACGAGTGGTAGTAAAATCGCTGAACGAAAAGCCGTTTGCTCCCCTATAAACAAGGGCTGACCTTCATTTAACTGATCCTTCAATTTGTCTAGAAACATGAAATCCCCCTCACCTCAATGTTTTATATTCTATATATCGTATCACTAAAAGATGTATGTTAAAAGAACCCTATTGAATCCGCTGCTGCGCTTTTTGGGGGGCCTTCCGCCATAAGCGAGGAATGATAAAGTGCCGGCTTGAATAAGGGCGGAATTCCCACTATAAACGCTTTGGTGCTCTGTGGATGCCCCCCAGCGAAAGCGCCTACATTATAATCATCCCCTCAACATATAGCGAACTTTTTTCCGTTATAATTAGAAGAACTTTCTGCTCAGGCGTCGCCTCTGTCCAAATCGGCTTCCCCAAAAGTAATCGCTGAATTTCCACACTGCCTTTGTACTAAACCATACCTACACTTTCTATAAATCTAGGAAAACACCTTCAATAATTCTTTATTTTATTGCTTATTCTTATCACCACAAACACAAATTACCATTATACAAAAAACCTTGAAAGGCATTTAGCCAATCAAGGTTCAATTATTTTTTATATTTCAATGCTTCTTCTAATATATTCTTTTCATGTTCTAACATACCACTGACTATAACGCCACAAACCATTTTATTTATGTCTAAAGCAAATCCCACATTATCATTTTGTATAATTGACACAGTATCATTTTCCGAAAATGAAATTAATACCTTATCAATCCCTATATATACATTCAATTTACTATTTTCATCTATATACGTCTCATCGTCATATTCTTCAACTTGGAAATTAGGTATACCTTTAATCAAAGTTATATTTGTCATATCCAAGTTCGAATTTTCTATCTTGTATACGTTTTCACTTAAAGTTAGTGTAATAGAACGAATATTCCCTTTATACTTCCCTACTCCTATTTCAATTAAAGATTTCTTGAAATCCCCAGTTCGCCAATATATCGTTGGTTCCTTTGATATATTCCAAGTACCGAATTCTATATTAATCGGTGTATAAACATCATATTCAATATTCACAGACTTACTTTCTTTATACTCTGTTACTTTTAACATAATCATGTCTCCTTCTAAGGTCTATATACAGCGCGCTTTGTAGTTAGCTATATAATGTAATTCATTACTAATTCTATTTTTAAGCCAACTAGCCTAATTAAATTCGTAAGTTTTTGTCTTGTTACCAGTATTAATACTTCGTATGTTTAAAATGTCATCTCGACTAATTATCGTACATTTTTCATAAACAAAATATCATTATACAAATCCTTGTAGTAAAACCATCAAAAGTTTTTGAGTTTCTTTGTTTCAGTTATAATTTCTTTATATTTATCTATCTTAAATATCTTCTTCCCATGCTTCTTGTGCATCCAACAACCTTTGTGATAAAAACTCATAAAAGTTCTTTGCTGTGTTGTAGTCATCAAGTCCCCCAGGTCTATTCCAAGCTATTACTGGGCACTCATTATTCTCCATTTTGCTTGTATATAGGCAATAAACATATTCTCCAGCATTTTCGATAACTACTAAATCCTTTTCCAATCCTAAATCTCTATATCTCTTTGTGTTAACAACAACAAGAGCTCTATTTGACCTAGTCACTCCTGAAATATCAACTCCAAATAATCCACCAGAACCATATGTAGTTAAAAACCACTTAAAACTTTCTGGTAATTCCACCCCTAGCTTATTTTGGACAAGATTGATTTGACTTTCATCTACTCGACCAGTAAAGTCATCTGATTCCATATGATCATTTATAAAATTTGTTAATTCCTCTTTATCCATATATGGTTCCTCCTTTTACAAGTCGCTTTTCTCGATTTGCTTAGCTCTCCATCTCCATCTCCATCTCCATCTCCATTATTTACCCCTAAAGTTATCGTATTGCTTTTTTAATACAGGATCATTTCTAAAGCTCCCACCATTCTCCACCTTGTAAGCCCTATATGATGTTTCAACAAATTATATAGTACGTACAACACCTTTAAAACGTATGACCTATTTAAATCTATTCTATAAATAAGAAGCGGTTTATTCGGCACTAGGTAGACCCACACAAAAAAGAAACCTTGAAAGGCATTTAACCAATCAAGGTAATCGAATTCATTTAAACTATTTATATATTTTAAATGTGCTCTTTATAAGACCTCTGTACTAAAAAATCCAATTAACTGTTACTCTCTCTTTCTTCTATGAATTCTAAAAAGGAATCTTGCAGTTCTCCTTCCGTATCAATAGAATCAAGCAGTAATTTAGGCTCTAAAGAACAATCTTTTAAAGTCGAACTTCCATCAATTACTCCTAGCATGTTTGAAATAGTATCAATCATAGTTTGTTCAATTATGTTCATACATGTATCTTTATTTTCGTCTGTTAAACTATCGTAGAAACCAACAGCTTTTTTCCAATAATCATCTGTTTTAGAAGTAACATTCGTTGTTTCATACAAGTCTTTGTATACTAGAAGGTTCTCTTTAACAATAGAATCATAAAGTGATTTAACAAAAATATCATTCATTTTATTTCCTCATTTCTGGGTACATTTTTTTGTTTAATTCAATAAGTTCTTTTAAAGCAGAATTCGGTATGTCATCATAGACTCTTCTAAGTTCCCTAATATCTCTTGCCAATAACTGTCTAGGATTATCTATTCCTTTTGTACTTCTTGAGACTATTCCATTAGGTCCTTTAATGGTGTGCCCCACCTTTGGAACATTAATTGCAGGTGCAGTATTTAAATCATAATTATCTACTAATTTCTTCGTTGCTGCCTTCTGTCCTGCATGATGCGCATCAAGCCCTTCTACTCCTTTAAAATCTTTATATGCTCCAACTTGATATTTACCCGTACCCTTACCAGTAACATTTTCAACTTTCTTAGGACTTATCCACTTCACAACTGGATTTTTCCTAACAAGTTTAATACCCGCGTTACCCGCTTTTATCGCCTTCCCAAAAGGGGTAAACGAGGCTACTGCCAATCCCTTGGCCGCGAAGGAGGCATCGCGATTCGTGATTGTATTTAAGTCATCCAGGAATAAAAAGTTAGCTACGCCCAACCCGGCTTTATCAATGAGGCTCAGTTCTTTTGGTCCGTAATCCTTTGAAACACGGACGACTCCCTGGTTCATCATGATGTATTCGCCCGTATGTGGATCGATTGCGTAGTCATTCACTGGATTACCTACATGTTGTTCTTTTTCCATTGCGGCATAGAGTGCCTTCAACTGCTCATCTTCAGAAGTATTTGCCCCTACTAGATTGCCAGGTTCATCACCGGATCCTTGTCCGCCATTTACGCCATCCATCCCAGTGTCCGTTGCGCTAAATCTGTTTGAGTGTATTTTCCACCTGATTATCGTCCTTTTCATAAATTCTTTATTTATTGCTTATTCTTATCACCACAAACGTAAATTACCATTATACAAAAAACCTTAAAAGGCATATTAGCCAATCAAGGTTATTCTTTAATTTCATTAAATTTCCACCTTGTTCTCAATTAAATACTTATATCCTAATTTTTCTTTAATTAAGGTTATAGCGTTTTCTACCTTCTTAAAAAATACGATCTTTTCATTTTCATTTGAAAATCCTTTGAACTCAAAGTTGATAGCATTGTCTTCAAATAGACTATCGTATATATTCTGTATCTCTAAAAGCATATTATCAATTTCGTCTTCATCCTCAAGTTCTCCAACTAAATCATTATCAACTAATTCACCTTGTTCATTATATATCCACATTGGATAGCATTAATATTCCAGAAATATCTTAATAATGTTCATGGTTCTCCCCCTTTTTATTATGATAATGATTTTGGATTTGCCCCTACTGCTGAAGTTCTTTTGGTCCGTAATCCTTTGAAACACGAACGACTCCTTGGTTCATCATGATGTATTCGCCCGTATGAGGATCGATTGCGTAGTCATTCACAGGATTACTTACATGTTGTTCTTTTTCCATTGCGGCATAGAGTGCTTTCATTCTCTCGTCTTCAGACGTATTCGCCCCTACTAGATTGCCAAGTTCATCACCGGATCCTTGTCCGGCATTTACGCCGTCCACCCCAGCCGTCTGTGAACAATCCTTCGATATCAGAAATCCATGTTTCCATCGTCTTCAGATCATTCTCTATCGGGTGAGGACATTTACATTATAGCTTTTGAATTTCATGAAAAACTGTAACAACGGCAGGTGGCACTCCGCATAAAATGCACGGATCGCATCCCCCCCTTGTCCTTTCTGTCTTAAAATTTAGATTTATTAGTTTATTATAAATATTTAATAAAAAACCCTTCCACTCTTCTAATGCTGAATTTGAATCTTTCTCTGGGTTTTCTAACATTCGAAATCCATCTGCGTAATGAAACATTAGTAATCCTGTTCCTAAATCACATTAATCATTTTCAATGAGTGCTTTTGGAACAACAAACCCACTATTCCAGTTATAATTTGCTGCAAAAAAATGGAGTATTAGTGGATTGTCTACATTACCTAATTGACTGATTATATAATTTTTATCCGTATAATAAAGCAGTTCTTCCAGAAAAGTAATTTCTATGTTACCCATCAATTAAGTCTATTCTCCATACTTATAAGTGTTTTCTTACTCATAATTTGTAGTAGTAATAAAGTCAAAAGTATTAGTTGAAGTAATTTCATTGTTATACTCAAAGTTATATATCAGAATTACTGCATTATATGATTTCTTTAAGTCTATACTTTTCTTAATTTGTGGGATGATAATTTCTTCATACGAACACCCAGCTAATAATGTGGAAATATCACTACTACTATTCTTATTGACCGCTTTTTCTATAGTATCCTCATCTGTTTCATCCATATCAATATTAAAATCGATAAAAAATTTGGAAGGTACAGACTCGCCATCCTCATCATACGTTAAATCTACATACTCTCCTATAGAGTCCTCTTCTTTAATATTACCTAACCAAAAAGAAACCCATCCTCGTTTTTCCATTATAGTATCCTCCTACTTTAATCTAAGACCTTCCGGTAAAGATGAAACCCCACCCTCTAGCCTATAATTAGCCTAATTATTAAGTCGTCTTACAAATGTATTATAGTCGTTAGAAGTATCTATTATTGCTAACAATTCATTATGTACTTTAGTTGAGCCTAAACCTTGTTTCCAAGTCATTCTCTATTAAAAAGGGACCTGGTACTAACACAATTTGTAATTGTATCAGAACTAGGTACCTTAAATTCATATTAACCCCTACAAACACGATTGTTAATCTTTATTAACTAAATAAATGACAGTCATATGACGCTAAATATAATTACTGAATTGCTGATTTTGCAAGCAATAGTTAAGACTTTAAGTTTCACCTTTTAAATTTGAGATTTAAAATCAATTCCTGAATATTTTCAGTAATAATATCGAAAGTACCTCTCTGAAAATCTTCTAAATAAACTTTTCCACATTTATTCTTAACTACCACTAACAATCCATTACCCTCAAGTCCTATAGGTATGTTTTCTAATCTGTTCCCATGATTTTTCTTATACCCTTTTAATACCTCTTGAAATGAACTTAATTCAATACTTGGTAAGACAGGCTCTAATTTTATATAATGATTGTTGATAAAACCGTCTAATTCTGCGAACCAATATGAATTAAAATACTCAATTATCGTCTCATGAAACTCAATTCCAAATTCCTCTTTTAATTGCTTGAAATCATGTAAATCTTTTTTTTCTACAGGTTTCCATGAAACATATTCATCTTCATCAATTTCACCTTCAAAGATTATTGAATTATTGGTTTCATCAATTACTGGAGTTTTAAATAGAAAATCTAAACCCCCATCCGCTAAGTCTCTTCTTAATCTAAAATATTGTTGCATCGCTTCTTTAGTAGACAATTATATCCTCCTTCACTTTTTTAAGAATTTTTCAAGTAATATAGCATAATCATTATCATTTCCAAATGATAAAAAACGAGTCTATACCTATACCTTCTTTATATTGGATGATAACTTTCATTAAAACGATGACGTCTTCTTATTTTACAAACTATACTCAGTCAACTCCAGGGGCGCCCCGCAAATCATGATAATTCAACTGAATCGGTATTCTTTTGGCATCTAATTATTTACTCAAAAAACGGACTACATGATTAAGAGATTAAAATCGGGGTATATCAAAGACATGCTTCACTTATACAAATAGACAAAAAACTTGGAGGAGATTATAATGGCTTTGAAACTAACAGGAGAAAAGAAATGGTTGAAACTTGGTGCAGCAACAATCCTATCGGTCGGGATGCTTGCAGCTTGCGGAGACGGTGAAGACGATGATGTCAATGTGGATGTTGATGATCCTGTAGAAGATGTCAATCCTAGTGACGATACAGATGTGGATGTAGATACTGACGATGGAACGGATACAGATGCGGACGCAGATACTGACGATGGAACGGATACAGACGTGGACGTAGATACTGATGATGGTACGGATACGGATGCAGACATTGAGGATGGCAGTGATGATGATGGCACCGAGGGTTGATCAGAAAAAATGTTAAGCGCTAAGCTTATAAAAGGACTGAATGGCACAATGGCCATCCAGTCCTTTTTGGTACTCAGAATATAATTTTCAAATGAACATTCCAGCGATTGAAGCACTTAATAAGGAAGCTAACATGCCTGCTGCGACTGCTCGCACGCCAAGTTTAGCAATGTCAGGACGGCGACTCGGTGCAATAGAACCCAATCCGCCAATAAGAATTGCTAATGAACTTAAATTCGCAAAGCCGCACAGCGCAAAACTTACAACAATGACAGTTTTAGGACTGAGTGAAGGTATTTCAGGTGCAAATGACGCATAAGCAACAAATTCATTCAACACAAGTTTTTGGCCTATGAATCCCCCTGCAGTAACCGCTTCCGACCAAGGAACGCCGATTGCAAACGCGAGCGGTGCAAACAAAACACCAAGAATCCCCTCAATCGTCAACGACTCAAAACCAACTATTTTACCCAGCCCGCCCAGCATTCCGTTCATTAAAGCAATAAGCGCAATGAACGCCAATAACATCGCACCGACATTCAAGGCAAGTTTTAATCCATCCCCTGCCCCACGTGCCGCTGCATCGATGACGTTCACCGATTCCTGATCTTTTTCCATGTCAAAGGTTGTAACTTCCGAACTTTCCGTTTCCGGTATAAAAATTTTCGCCATTATCAATCCTGCCGGTGCAGCCATGAAACTTGCCGCAATCAAATACTCAAGAGGTATGCCTAAAAGTGCGTACCCCGCCATAACAGAACCGGCGATAGACGCAAGTCCGCCCGTCATGACTGCAAAAAGCTCTGACTTCGTCATTTTTGCGATAAACGGTCGAATGACAAGCGGAGCTTCCGTCTGACCGACGAATATATTCGCGGCCGCTGACACCGATTCCGCCTTACTCGTGCCAAGCAGTTTCGATAATGCGCCTCCGATCAGTTTGATAACCATCTGCATAATTCCAAGATAATACAACACTGAAATCAAGGAAGAAAAGAAAATGATGATTGTCAACACTTGGAACGCAAAAACGAAACCGAATTCTTTAACATCCGCCGCCGGACCGAAAAGAAATGCAACCCCTTCGCCAGCATAGTCAATGACATTTTGCACGAGGTCGGAAAACGCTACCAAGCCCGCTCTACCTGCTTCCCATTTCAAGACGATGAATGCAAACGTCACTTGTATGATTAAACCAACGACGATAGTGCGGTAATTAATCGATTTCTTTCCGTTAGAAAAAAGAAATGCAATTCCTAACACGACCACTATCCCTAAAAGTCCCCACAATAAATTCAACAGCTACACCTCTATAATGGAATTTCTCCATTTATAATTTTGTTTCAAACTCAATAATTCACACTATTTATTACCCAACACATTCGTCTGACGTCGGACAACTAAATGATGATATCAAACGAAATGGCATAAGTAAATGAATTGTGTGAAGAACAAGAAAAACTATGTTTTCATAATGATACAACGGTTAGTATTCCACAAATTTTCGAAATTACCCATCTTTAATTTGACGGAATTTTTATGTACCCACGCATGATAACATTTCCAAAATAAAAGGCAGCCAACTGTTGATTTAACGGGTTCGATTGATGGGGAGTAAAACGCTATTGACAGCTTAAATATCAAACTAATCTATGTTTCAACAGCAAATAAAAATATAAATGGCAAATAAAAACGCTCAGAAATTTGAGCGTTTTTTGACACATATTATTTTCCTTATTTCACTAAAGGGCCGTTAGCTATACAAAATTGTTTTTACCTCTTCAACTTTGTCCTTGAATTTCACAGGGTCTTCATTCTTGATTTCATTTAATAAGTTAACTATCGTCTCCTGGACTTGCACGTTAACCTCTTTCAATACTTCTGCAAATAACTTTCTATATTCATCATGGTTTAGTATCCTAAAATGCATAATTTCTACCCATTCTCTGCATTTTTCAACGTTAGCAGGAATGGCATTAATCTGTAACTTCAAACTTTCTTTTGGAGAAAGTTCACCTAAATATTCTATTGTGTGTATTAAACCCCACATTACTTCTTCGTGTTCGGTGTCATCTTCTAATACATCAATCAATTTTCCAATTATACGATAATCATTTGTTTCAGATATTTCTTCTAACGCTTCTTCAAATAATAAAATTTCCTTTTCAGTTCTCATAAAACGATTTAACTTCAAAGTATTTATTGCATTATTTAATTTCACACGACCACCATCTTCAATTCCAAATTTTTATATGTAATATTTTAACATTACTATTCCGTTATGCTGTCATTTAGTTGAATAACAATAAAGGCTGCCTCTCGATAGTTCTGCTAATGCACTCCGTTAGCTTAAAAAGAGGCGTAGCTATTATTTATATTTCACTCTAGATTTTCAGCTAATTCTTTTATTACTTTTATTGATTCAGATGCAAATTCAACCGAGGCATCATAATAGTCTTGCCCATTTTTCAGAAGTGAAAAATTGCCAATTTCAATTTCCAGTAAAGTACTATCATTTAGGTCTTCTAACTGATACAGATATGCTACGTCACCTTCATTCGGTTTTACTTCCCAATTCGATGAGTATAGGGCTATTTTTAATCCCTTCATTTCTACTGCCTTAATAATCGTTGTAACAGTCTGTCCACCGTTAGGATGCGCCCAAACCACTTTACTATCCACACCCATATTTTCACTAGGATAATTCTCTGGTAGTTCATCCCACTGCGCTACAAATTTCGGGTTAATGAGAACCTCCCATACTTTTGAAGGAATTGCCTCTATATGAATTTCAGCCTTCACAATTAGTTTGTTGGTCATAATACTTACCTCCTTTAAAAGCAATTATATACTGAATTTATTTCAGTTATAATTTTATTGACTTAAACTGCACTGTTCGTGAAAATGCGCCTCTACTTGTTGTAAAAACACAACGAGCTAGCTTCACTGACTTCGTTGGACGCCTCGAAAGATTCTTTAGAGATTTCACTACTTCGACCAACTACATGCCTGCCTACATCCAATAAAATAAAAAAAATTCTTTTTACATTCTTGTCCACTTTCCCTCACTTTTCTTCTATATAAAGAATAAAGGGGATATTCTTTATGACAACTTACCTTTCTGAATACGCATACTTCACAAACAAACACGATTTAGACGCGGCGACTAGGCAACACGTACTCACGAATTGGAACGAAATGAACCAAACAGAGCGGGCTGTTCTCGATATGATCCGTCGTTACTCTGTTAAATATGGCGCTGCACACTTAAAACACGAAACAATCGAAAAGGCCATCAAGAAATCCAACGCAACTGTCCGACGTGCCATTCGCAAATTAGAAAAGCTTGAAATCATCGAACGCATTCACTATATCCGCCCTGTCATGAGCGGTCTAGGTGCCAACATTTATGTCATTAAACCTACTAATGACCAGTCGAAATTGAACACCCCGGAGATTACCGAAAAGCCTTCTGGCAGTAGGGTTGAACCTGCTAAACCGCAAACCGAAGCTTTTCTTTCTAAAGCGCTAAGTAATAAAGATCTTAAAAGAACGTCTCCTCCGGAAATTGTTCCTGCAAAACTTTTCGGCAAGATGAAATCTCTTCTTTCTTCAACAATCGGAGATAGTAAATTAGCACGCAATTTTTACGGCGTCTACCGGAAACAGTCCCTGCAAATGCTGAAATTCAGTATCCATGAAGACAAAGGGGAACTTTTCGAGCAATTGGCCATGCAGGCACTACGTATTTCAATTCAAACAACAAAGCTTAAAAACATTAGGAATCTACCTGGTTATTATTCAGGCGTCTTGCGCGAACTCATCGACAAGGCTTTGTTTAGTGAGGCATTTATGGATTATGACGTGCCATTTGAGGGGTTTTTCTACCGCTAGAAGTCATTCTATCTGAGGAATAATTGACCCAAAAACTTTGACTATAAGACAGGTACCTCTTCTTAAGGTCAAAACTTTTTTATCTTGATTCACCTATCCTTCCAGTTCTTAATCTTAAGGGTCCGGATTTTCAGGTACTTCTGGTTCGGACTCTTAGAAACTACTGGTATTACAGTCATCCCCTTCCTTCTTTTCTGGATAGTAGTTAGTGAATTTTTTAAAGCACCTTATTGTTACAGCTATAAATAGAAAAGTAGCCACTATTGCTAGGCCGAGGGAGCTTTTCAGAAAATTTACTATGTATCCGGCTTTGGGTATATGAAATTGTAGCGACCCAATAACCAACTCCTTTGGAACAAGGTCTTGATCGCTAATATTATTTGCATCTCCTTTTGTTTGAAAGAATATGTCATTCTTTTTGTCAACGACATCTACAATTCTGTGCGTTATTAACGTATTATTGCTGTTTTTAAACGTAATTATGTCATTCACTTTTGCTTCCTCTGAGTTAAAGGTTTTAATCACTAATAAATCCCCGACTTTAAGGCTTGGTTCCATACTTCCAGTTAAAACGGTCGAGCTCATGTATCCAAATATAGTAGGAGGTTTCCCGGGGGTATTACTGGAATGCCATAGTGAATAGATAGAAGCAAACCCAACAATTATTAGTAAGGTAGCAGTACAACTTCCTATCCTTCTAAAATACTTTTTCACAGCAATAAATCTCCTTTTTTAAAAATTCATCAAGTCATTTATCAATCTCTTGTGGATTCATACACCTACACAGAAAGGGAAATTATCATTGCGTTAGTTGTAGTATTGAAAAGTATTTTTGTGAAGCGGGGGTATGAAGCATGTCCTACTTATTGTCCCAAGTCGTTGGTCACATTACTTTATGATAAATACGAATCATTTATTCCACCGACCTACAACAAACAATCTTGCAATCGAAAAATTATAAAAGCGCACTCCGCGGAGTGCGCTCAATGCAATATCCTTATTTAAAGTAACAGCATACAGCTATTCTTTCAGACGTTCCTGTTCTTCTAAATGCTTGCGGAGCCGGATCAAATAATCCGGTGCATCCATAGGGTCAGTGACAATCATTTCAATCATGCACAGTTGGCTCGTTTGTGCTTGCTCCGCTGCTGCAATCGCCTCATCCAGCTCTTTGTTGGTACGCACCGCAACCGTGAACGCTTTACCGCCAAAGGCTTCAGCTAGCTGCGTATAATTCCAGTCCGGAATCTCGTTGTACTGCTGGTTGGACGTTAAAACATTCAAATACTTCTCAATCGTGTAGCCGCTGTTGTTGAGGATGAACAGAATCGGACGGCAGCCATTATCCAGCATTGTGCTGATTTCTTGAACCGTCACCTGCAGCGAACCTTCTCCCGTAAACAGCAGCACACGTCTGTCCGGTTCCGCGATGCATGCCCCGAATGCGGCAGGCGTTGCATAGCCGATACTTTGCCAACCTTGCTGGCTAATGTATTCAACCCCTGCTGGAAGTCGCACTTGTGACATGCCGTATGAAAAGGTTCCAGTCTCAACCACAACAATGTCTTTGTCCGTCAACATCCGCTGGAAGCGTGGATAGTAAGATTCCGCCCGGATTGGCTGCTCCGGCTCGCCAGATAGTTCATCATAAGGGAAGGAAACCTGAGGTAAAGCGCCACTTCGGGACCAACCACACGCGCTCAAGGCAGCAATGAGATCTGCCGCCATCACCTGCTCGTACATGGATTCCCCGACCCGTACAAACTCGGGCTGAATGTCGATGAGACGAAGACGATCAAGCTTTGTCGTTTCTTTAGCGGAATTCGTGTCGTTCCAAATCATGCCAACCGCAATCACACACTCCGCGCTTTCTACGATTGTACTGACCTGTTCACTTCCTAATGCTCCGCCGTATACGCCGATGTAATTCGGATGGCGTTCATCGAAGCTACTCTTGCCCATCATAAGCGAAGCAGCCGGTACGTTTAAATTCGACGCGAGCTGGTGAACGGAATCTCTGAGTCCATAGCGGAGCGACAGCATATCCGATAAAAGCACTACATTGTTCGTCCCATTCAACAATTTCGTTATTTGCTGAATCGCTGCCTCAAGCGCAGGTTTGTATGTCGTGATTTTTTTCACTTCCGGAACAACGCGCTGGACGATGGGCTTTGTGACCAAATCCATAGCTACCATCAAATAAACCGGCTTGCGTTTTTGTTTAGCTATAAGGATTGCTGCTGTAATCTCCTGTTCGGCATTTTCCGGCGTCACGATTGCTGTGTAGGCGCTCAGATGCGAATACACTTGCCGGAATACGTCAAAATCGCCGTCCAGCAGGGAATGATGCGCTAGTTTATGCGCCTGCTGATCCATTGATTTGGGCGCTCCGACGATATGTATGAGAGGTACATATTCACTGTTCGCACCCGCAATAGAATTGCAGGCGCTCATCTCGCCAACGCCAAAAGTTGTAATGAGCGCCGATAGGCCACGAAGTCGTCCGTAACCATCAGTTGCATATCCCGCCCCCAGCTCGTTGCGTCCATTGATGAAACGGATTCCATCATATTGCTCCAATGTATCCAGAAGGCTGAAATTGTAATCACCGGGAACACCGAAAACTTCGGTAATGCCTTCCGCTTTTAAGCTGTCGAAAAGATACTGTCCGAGTGTGGGCGGGTGTGTTGGTATGGGCTGTTGCATTTTATCCATTTAAATATATTCCTCCTTCACGTTTTTCACAGGATAGCTATTTCCGTAACCAATTGAGCGTTTCGGTAGCTACTCTATATATCTAAATTACCCCATTTCCTCATGCCTACTCCCAATTTCTCGTCGGTTCTATCCGTTCATACGAAAGAAACACTACAACAAGCCGCTGTAGTGTTTCTTTGCTGTTTTTCTTCCTATTTGAAGGGGTACATTAAACTAGGTAAGTAAGACGAGAAATGAATCACACCCAAAAGCTTTGTGAAACCTGCGGGGGTAATCGCTTCATCTTACTGCTCATTCACAATCCCATTGACTGCATTTAATTGCTGCTTCATCAAATCTAGCTGTTCTTTGTTTTGCTGGACTGAATTTGCCGGCTCATCCTGCTGTTCTGCATGTAAGAACGCCTTGTCCGCACGTGATAGCGAATTGAAAGCATGCTCAACTGCGATTTCTTCTGGATGTGTCATTGCTTGCTTCACCGCACGATCCGCCTTTTGAACAGAGTTGCTTAAAAATGTGTTTGGATTATCCTTTTTCCAACTTGTTTCAGAGCGCTTAGCCATTTCTACCTCTTCCCTTCCTCCAAATAAATTTAGTTACAGCGCGCTTAGTATTGTGAATTATTCTTAAAGTATGCGCGGCTCAGGCTATTTCAATTTAAAAATAAGGCATTAATTTAACCTCAAAACTATGCATACCTTCCTCCGCCTTAGCTAATACTACCCTCGAACAGGAGGGTACAAAATGGAGGAAATTACGTATTCAGAAGCCGTATTACAGGAATACAAAGTTGGCATGGGCAGTTTCGCAGAAAAATTGCCGGATGTGACCAAGGCTTTTCATGCATTCACTGAGTCGTGTTTCGAAGACGGCAAATTGAAGCAGAAAGACAAACAGCTAATCGCACTCGCCATTAGCGTGCACGCTCATAACGAATATTGCATCCTTTACCACACAAAGGGTTGCCTGGATGCGGGTGTTACTGAGGAAGAAATGATGGAGGCCATCGGAGTGGCTGCAGCTCTGGGCGGCGGTTCCGCAATGAGCCAAGGCGTAACCATTTGGCAAGATGCCCTCGAAGACTTTACAGGAATCGTACTATAACAATGAAAAGGAACAAATCCTGTCAAATGGATTTGTTCCTTTTTTAGTATGATAACTATGAGTTGAGTAAACCCTAAACTATAAGCCCCAATCCAATTTCAGAAAGTCTTTAAGAATTTTTAACTGTCCAGGATCTAACTTATTTGCGATTTCTGTTTCTAAATTTGCCTTCAACGACTCATTTTTTTCATAACACTCTTCGCCTAATTGAGTTAATCGTATGCGTTTGTTTTTTTTGTTATTTTCCATGTTGTTAATTTCAACTAAGCCTTTTGCTTCCAAGCTTTTAATGACTTTATGGGTGGCTTGCCTGGATATATCCACATGTTTGGAAACATATGCAATCGTAGACTGTTTTTTATAAACTCTCGCCATGATGAACCACTCGGAATTCGACAAATAAATATCACTGCTGGCATTCCATCGTTTTTCTGTTATTTTTCTCAGTTGAAGATGTCGTTCGCTTAATATATCTATTAAATCTAAGTTTTTTAATTCCAAATCCAACCATTTCACCCCTAAAGATATCTTTGCACCTACTATATAAAACCACTACTCCATTGTCAACCAAATTGACAATTTAGTGAATTTGGCGTAAAATGAAAATTGTAAACTAAATTGACGATTGTAGAGTTGGAGGCTAACAGGTATGTTTAATATTGGAGATGTAATTATTTATTCGTCACATGGATTATGTCAAATTGACGATATATGCGAAAAAACCTATGGTGACAGTACGGGAACCTATTATGTATTGCATCCACTTGATAATGCGAGATTAATCATAAATATCCCTATTGATAGTGAAAAAATTGTCATGCAGAACGTCTTAAATAAAGAAGAGGCGGAAGAGATTTTGCATTCCTTCCAACAGCCAGGCATCGAGTGGATAGAGAACGGCAGAGAGCGTACGAAAAAATATAAAAGTCTTGTAAACACAGGAGACCGTACTGTAATTGCTTCAGTGGCAGTTACGTTAATGGAGAAAAAGCGTGAGGCGGATGCAGACGAAAAGAAACTCGATGGAGATGATCGAGTTCTTTTGGCAAACATAGAAAATATGATGTATAAGGAATTAGCGGTGTCGTTGGATACTTCTTATGAAGAAATATCCAAAAAAGTTAAGAACTTGGTTAGTAAATAAAGAGTAAGTGATCGCTTTGCAAGAAAAAGCGTAAAGCCCCAGTTCCCCAGGGCCTTACGCTTTTTTTGACGACTCAAGTAAAGTACTCCAACTTTGCATTCGGAAAGTACTTTTCCATATAGCCGTATAGATACATTTTTATTTCGTCCTCTTCGTCTTTTTGGTAAATATACTTACCGATTCCGTACTTGCCCCATTTGTAGCGTCTTTTTTCTTCATCTAACTCCAGTTTTGTCTTTGGGTAGTTCTTTTCAATCACTTTTTTCGCGGGCTTCGTAAATCGGTGTTGAATGAATTCAAATGTTATGTCGTCTCTTGCATCTTGCGGCAATTCCTCGTCAAGCCGCTTAAACAAGTGGTAATAGCCTTCCTCCCAACCTTCGTGAAGGTAGATGGGCGCAACGATGAAGCCTAGTGGGTAACCGGCTCTTGCCACTTTCCCTGCAGCCTCGATTCTTTTATCCAGAGGAGAAGTGCCGGGCTCGAAATTCTTAATGACGTAATCAGCGTTTACGCTAAATCTGAAGCGCGTATTGCCATTATGCTTGGCATCCAGTAAATGGTCGACAAAATGGAATTTCGTCACAAAACGCAGCCTTCCTAATTCTGTTTGGCCAATATGTTCAATTGCTCTTTTTAATGAGTGCGTTAAATGGTCAATTCCCACAATATCGGATGTACACGCAGCTTCGAACCGGGTAATCTCGGGTGCACGTTCTTCGATGTATTGATCAGCCGCTTCTAAAATCTCCTCCACGTTAACGTAAGTTCGAATATAGGGTTTGCTGCCCATCGTCGTTTGTAGATAACAATAATGACAATGCCCCATACAACCGGTCGCAAGTGGGATTGCGTATTCAGCTGATGGCTTGGATGTATCGAATTTCAACGTTTTTCTTATGCCTACAACCAAGGTGGACTTTGCGATACGGTATTTTTGAGCGTCCGTATCACCCGGCAAATCCCGAATTTGATTATGTGATGTCGTAAAACGTGTTTCAATCCCCATGTTCTCGAACTTTTCCTTCAGTTCTTTGCCAAGCGGATAATCAAGTGCATTTGGCTCAAAATAAACAAGCTGTGGTGTAAAGGGTTTATTCATACCGTGAATTACCTAATCCATAATTAGTATCCATATGATCACCTTTCTCCTTTTTGTATAGCTTGTCTTAAAAGTGAGAAATTATGAAAATGGAATTAAAGAAATGTACCTGTGCTAACACAATTCGGAATTGTATCAGAACCAGGTACCTTAAATCACAGTGAATGAAGGTAATTCATCAGTTGAAAGAAGCGTCAAGGAAATCGAGTTATTCTTTGACGCTCCTTTTAAAAATGACTTTGTGCTCACATCTGGTACGGTTCCCCGTGATGGAGCTAAGTGAGGTTTTGTCAATATACCCGATGAAATTAGACTCTATTCCATAGTAGAGTCAAGTCCTATAATCGAGGAATACCAAATTAATTTAATCCTTTTTAGATAAATATACAAATACTGAATACATTCTTTTACTATTTTCCCAATAATCTTTTTGCTAGCTGGCGGTCTTCTTTATCTTTTGTCGTAATTGCAATATTTTTAATAATTTCCTGCAAAGCAGGTTGTTGCGAAATCGATGGAGACCATCCTTCTAGTACACTGAGTGCATGGTATTGCAAACTCCCATTATCTGATGCAAGAGCAGCTTGAATCAATGATAACCCCACTCCTTCGTGCCCATACAAACCTTGAACAATGCATTGCAGACAATGTTGTTCTTCATCTGACAGACTCGATAACGATAAATGCGTTTCCGCAAATGTGCAAATGTTTTCGATATACTTACGATTATTAGTATCCATAACCGCTACATATAGTTCACTGTTTTCGGGATATTTCTCTAGCATATCAAACAAATTCTGCGTAACGTCTAATTGATAAAAGAGAGCGATTTCAAGTGCTTTCATATTGTTTTCTTGCTGTAGTGCATCCATTACAAGCTGTGGCCATTTGGGTTCATTTATAAAGGGTTGAATCGCTTGCTGAATAGAAGCGTACTCTTGTTTTTTCCACTGATCGTTAAACCGTTCTTCCCAAACTTCACCATCGGCATTTAAATATTCACTTATTTTCATTAACGGATAAAAATCCTCAAGTGTTTTACAGTGCGTACTCGCATGGTAAACGAAGCGCGAAAGAACTAAGCTTGCATATGGATAGTCTTCGATGCTTTCTGGAGCACGCTCATTAAGAAGGGCTTGGATGATATGACCTGCTCCATCATATAGCTCTTTCGAAATCGCTTCTTCGTATAGAGCTACATCAAGTTCTCCTTTTACGGCACAAATATAGGCTAAATACTCATCCATAATTACATTTCTGCAGCCCTTTGTCAGTAACCATTGTTTTATTTCTGGCGTCGTTGCTTCCAATTGTTCAACAGCTGTAATCTTCCCCCAACCATAAACGGACTGGGCAAGTTGCCAAACCTGGTTGTTTGCCCGCATTGTGCCATTTTTCAATGCAAATAGGACAAAGGGTGTAAACTCTTCATGCATGCCCAATGTGAATAATAGCTCTTTATATTTTTCACAATTCGTACAACCAAGTACGGTGATTGAAAACTTTACAACCTCTCTATGTGCTGCATGCTCTAGAAGCCATAATGCCTCTTGTTGTACACGGGATTCGTCAAATTGAGCTTGCTGGAATCGTTCAATGAATTCATCACTGTAGTTAGCCATATTGTCAAAAATAATTTTTTCGTATGTACCTTTTCGTGTTTTGGTAGAAGGGTGATTTAGCTGCTCTTCAAAAAGCTTCAGTAGTTTCTTTACGTAAAATGGTGTAGGTATGTCATCTACAACATTATCGAACATACCTGCAGCCAATCGTGGATGATTTTCATCATACAAATATTCTTCATCTGGTAAATGATCATCTACTATTTTGTTGTGCGTTTGAATTTGTTGTTGAATAAAGGGAACAATTTTTTCTTTATTATCCCATGGAAGAAAGTCTAACTTCAGGGAGTCGTCTAAAACCGTTTCATTATCTATTTTCACAATACAATTAAGCCGTACATATCCACCGAGTTTAACGGAAATGACATGCTTTGTGCCATCTGCCAGATCAAGTATCCCTGATAACTTGGAATACGGGATAATATGGGAAATTAAAGATTTTCGTTTGTTCCTATCAACTGTTACACCATCAATGATAAGTAACTCTTCTTTCATCTGGTTTATAACTTCAATACGATGCCCTCTACAGTCCATCTTCCACGTTTTATGTACTTCTTTTTCTACGTCTTTCTTTATGTTACGCATCTCACGTTTAAATTCGTCCTTAAAGCCCATAAAGTCCTCCTTGAAGTAGGAATCGAATACAGTATAATTTGTACTCGATTCCAATTCTTTTTTGCGAATCTATATTTTTAATGGTCTAAAAGGCACCTTAAATTCCCCTGCACAACCACCTGACAACTTGTGCATTCACATTGAAGAATAGATAAGGCGGTCGCCTACAAAGATCTGACAATGCATTTTCACGATTGAACCAATTGAAACCTTTATATATTCATATTTGTCGGCTTTAATCTCTACCTTTCCGAATAGTCTTGAACTGAACCGAATTCCTATTTGTTGGTCTTGTAAAACCCCGTCAACAAACAGCTTTTCACCGCCAAACCAAGTGTTTTCTACACGAATACTATGGCCAGCGTGCATTACTTCCCATGTCTTTTTCATGTTCTCGCCTCCTATAGTTGAAACTTCACTGTAATTTCTTGCGCGAGTACTATAAATTCGCTTAGTGCGTCTGAAGATTTATCCCCTTAAAATCTCTTCAACTCTATATTTATATAGTCAATTGCAAAATCCTGATAACGCTGCATCCGTCCCCACTCAACCATATGCTCATACTCTGGGTGGTCGGGGTTAGCAAGAATCTTGAGGAATTCTTCATAACCATACTCACCGCCTACATCTTCTGGAGGTGTATTCCCTTCACCTTCCAAACAAACAGGATAGTTGAAATCATAGTTCTCTACCATACTTTCAACTTCGATATCATGGTTCCAGTCATCACCAAAATCATAATTGTAAGTCAGTTTTTCGTATGCAGGGATATATTCCGATAGCTTAACGCCTTTTTCATGCTTCATGCTTACTTCCCCTGGATAAGAAAAAGCCTCTTGGTCACAAACAAGATTAATAATTGGTTTGTGGTTTATTTCTTTATGTCCTTCAATGATGTGATTCCCTGCATTGACCGCCTTACCATAAACGTGAAAATCATGAAGATGGTAATCTTGCCATCCAAAGGCCGTCTGTAAAATTTGATGCAATTGGTTAAATGTTTTATTTACAGGGACCACAAGTCGCCGCCATACTTGACGGTTTTCAAGCTTAAGTGTCACTTTTAAAATTGCTGCTTTCTCTTCAAAAATGGATTGACCTGCAAAAAGGGTAAGATCCTTATACATCTCTTCATTCGGTTGAATATAGCTTTTTTTCCCATCTCCAACTAGAAAAGCGCTGATTCTGATACCCATGTCCGGCTGAAAAATAGAATCTACATCCCATAAATCATCAAGGAAGTATACATTATCACAAGCCTTATTCATCCTTGCCACAGAAGTCCGATCCTTTGTTTTCTTAATGGAAACTTCACCAGTATGAAGTAAATACTGGTCAATCACCTTGTCCGATATTCCTTCTCCCCGGAAGGATTCTCGAATTCCTTGCAAAGCAATCTCAGTGAACCTTTTAAAGTCTTTAGCTTTCAGGCCGTACAACACAACGGCATAACGATTATGATCATTCACTAACACAACCACTTTCCTACGATTGACCACGATTATATTTGCATGCCAAGAGAAAAGTGAATTTTCCTCCTCAACTGTTTCAGGTTCGACTTTGAGTTCAACTAAAAGTTTCTTCGTACAACAGATTAGCATAACTGACAACTCCTTTAATGAAGGATACCTAAGTTATCGGCGTCTGTGCAAGGAAAAACGACAAAAAATTCATTTAATTACCGGTTTATGATTAAGCTAAGAACACCCGTCAATTCAGTCGTGGGAGGTTCATTGTATTAATTGAATAAAATCTTACACCGCCACCTAAAATGGATGCTCACATTAAAAAAGACTAGCAACTGATTCGCTAGTCTTTCTAATTGTTTATGAGACACCGGATGTTTATTACACCAGTTTGTGTTCTTGGATAAAATCTTTCAAAATACCTTTTAAGTTCGGACCGCTTATTTCGTCTAAATCGTAGTGTACACGTGTACACGGTTTATTAATCGAAATGATGCGTGTTAAATCGATTGGTGTGCCAATAATCACTGCATCACAGTCAGCATTATTAATCGTTTCTTCAAGATCTTTCAATTGCTGTTCGCCGTATCCCATCGCTGGAATCACGTTTCCAATATGTTGGTACTTGTTGAACGTATCAGCTAGTGTACCTACTGCAAATGGACGTGGGTCAATGATTTCCGCCGCCCCCAAACGTTCCGCCGCAACTGTACCCGCGCCAAGTTTCATCTCTCCGTGTGTCAACGTCGGACCATCTTCAACGACTAACACGCGTTTTCCAACAATTCTCTCCGGATAATCGACTGTAATCTTGGATTCAGCTTTAATGATTGTGCTAGTTGGACTTGCGAATTTAATATTATTTTCGACGATTTGAACGGCTTCCTCTGGTGCACTATCCACTTTGTTAATGATGGCCACATCGGTTGTTCTTAGGCATACTTCGCCAGGATAGTATTTCAACTCATGACCTGGGCGATGTGGGTCCAAGACAGTAACAGCTAAATCAGGCTTGAAGAATGAGAAATCATTATTTCCCCCGTCCCATAAAATAACGTCACAGCCATCTGGATCATTTTCAGCTGCAGCCAAAATATCTGCATAATCAACGCCAGCATACACAATATTTCCACGTGCTACATGTGGTTCATATTCTTCCATTTCTTCGATTGTACAATTATGTTTCTTTAAATCCTCAACTGTGGCAAAACGCTGAACACGTTGTGCATTTAAATCGCCGTAAGGCATCGGATGTCTTACTACAATGACTTTTAAGTCATGCTCCAGTAGCGTTTCAATCACTTTTCTCGACGTTTGGCTTTTTCCAGTTCCAGTTCGCACTGCGCAAACCGAAATGACGGGCTTATTGCTTTTTAACATCGTGCTGTTTGGACCTAGCAATGTGAAGTTAGCACCCGCTGCATTGACAATCGCAGCTATGCTCATTACATCTTCGTAACGAATGTCACTATACGCAAAAATACATTCATCCACTTGTAGCTCTTTAATCAGCTCTGGTAATTGGTCTTGTGAATAAATCGAAATTCCTTCGGGGTAAGGTTCACCTGCTAATTCGCTTGGATATTTTCGTCCATCGATATCCGGAATTTGTGCCGCTGTAAAAGCAACAACATTAAATGCCTCATTCCCGCGATAATAAGTATTAAAGTTGTGAAAGTCTCTTCCTGCAGCACCTATGATAATAATATTTTTTCTTTCCATAGCAATCTCTCCTATACCTACAATGTCTTAATGTTGTTATAATTATAACAAGTAATGCATAATAATACAACTTTATTTTCATAAGTGCTAAAAAATAAAAAATATGGAGCTCAGAAAAAGACAATCCCTACGTATTGTTCTTGTACGGCAGACACGCTTTTCCTTGCCTAATGCTTGCTGTGCCTCCCTTTATTGTATAGGGAGGTGTTTCCGGAAAAACATTCAAGACCAAGAGTCGGATTGAATGTTCTCTATAAAATATTTCATCAAATGAAGGAGTTATAGGCGGTTCTGTATTTTCATATATTCTTTTTTGTAATTCTTCTATATCTACATCAAATGGAATCCCCAATAAAACATTGTCTAATCCCCGCACTTTGTCGGCCACACCGAAAACAACGCTGCCCCCGCCGCCATTTGCCATACAAACTGCATATTTAATCATTTTATTGATATTTTCCTCCAAAGCACTATAATTCCATTGCTTAAAGTCTAGGTCCTGGGCTTCAAAATTATCTGCAATATGATGATCCAATTGCTGAATAATCCTCATGATTTCGCTTTTTTTCTTCATAAGAATATCCTCCTTTCCAGCAAATTTAATCTATATGCCATGCAATTACGTGAATGAATGCTTATACAAAAAAGGCAGTCCCTTATCACAAATTTACTTGTGGGAACTACCTGTTATTATAATTATATGTCTGTTTTGGTATGGCTGTTTATATTGATTTTTGGAATTGTATGGTGGTCTGTTACTTGCAGGAAGCCCCCGTGGGTTAATGATTCATTTAACCTCCCTTTCTAACCAATTCAGAGCTATCTTCAGCATTTTTAATTACTAATTATTGAAGCAAAAAACCTCACTTATTTATGATAGGGTTCCCCGTGATGCACCTAACGTTTATTTTAACTTTCTGTTTTTCTTTCTTTATAGACTCAATTTTATCTTGAATCCATCTTTATACCTCAAAAGTTTAATTCCAGTTAAGCCCTTATCCATTATGGAAGTAACAGACAGGTTAGTTGCATAAGTTTTAATTTAAATAGATTAAAGCTTTTTGTATGAGGAATGTTTTATATTTTCGTCTAAATCATACTTTAACAACAATAATATCTCTAAAATTAATAAATTTTTATTGATAAACAATAAATAATGTATTAAAATGAAACATATCATATATATGTGAGTTGCTTTTATGAAACCAAAAATGATTTAACGATGTGCGGTGTAATCAACGGCTAACCTTTAAAGGCAAAAGCCATTCGATTATTAAATCTAGAAAGGTTTGTAAGGCTTTAGAATGTCAGCCTGGAGATATCTCAGAAACAAAAGTGACGAAGACATTTAAAAATAATAAAGTTTGGTTATATGCATTGTGGAGGAAAGTAGGACTTAGTATGACAATTATTAGAGGAGGTATAACCGTGGAAATCGACAATTCGATTAGTAAAAATATTGCTAACCCCCGTGAGCTAGAGAGAATGTTTAGAGAAGACCCCAAAGCTTTTAAAAAGTCATTCTCATACGCATGGGAACAAAATCCTGATTCGCCGGTTCTTGCTGCTTGGTATGAAAGATTGAATTTCAAGGAGACAGCACATACAGAAATAGCTTCCTTGCTTCAGAAAGGTTTCTTATTCATGGGCATTTTAGCCATTCTGGCCGGGATAAGCACCAGGATCATTTTCCATTTTGTCGAACAGCAAGCAATTGCCCCAATTAACCTTGCTTTTGGGATTCTTCCCTTTATTGCAGTTTATTTTGCATACAAAAATAAACCCCATAAAAAGGTTCTTTACACACTTGTATTGTTATTCCTAATCTCCGGTTTGCATCTTAATATGCTGCCATTAAATGATAATGACAGTACTATCCTTGCTTATTTACACCTTCCCATATTCTTATGGGGATTGATTGGGCTTGCATTTACAGGAAATGAATATGGTATAGGCAGCACAAGATTAGCCTATCTTAAATTTAATTTGGAATTTTGCATACTCTACGCCAGCATGGCCATTAGCGGAATGTTGCTAGCAGCATTAACCATGCAGTTGTTTAGCTTTGTCGATTTGGATATAGAAGACTTCTATTTTAGAAATGTCGTGTTATTCGGTGCTGCCGCTCTCGCTATTGTGGCTACATACCTGGTATCGATGAATCTTAAACTTGCTAAGAATATTACACCATATATCGCTAAAATTTTTAGTCCTCTTGTCCTGGCCACATTGTTGGTCTATCTTATAACGGTTATTTGGGTCGGAAAAAATCCATTCTTGGATCGCAATTTCCTGATAGTCTTCAACGGAATACTATTTAGTGTATTGGCTGTTACCATATTTTCCATTACTGAAAGCGGTACAGACAGGAAAAAGAACATTTCTGATTATATAAATTTCGCCCTAATTATTCTTGCTCTTATCATTGACAGTGTGGCTTTGTCAGCCATAGTGTTCAGACTTTCTTCTTATGGGATTACACCCAACAGACTTGCTGTATTAGGCGTAAATATACTTATCTGGGTAAATCTAATCTGGATCATGGTCTCCTATATGCGTTTTCTACAAAACAAAACCGGGCCTTCACCCATCCAAGATGCGGTTACTAAGTATTTGCCCGTCTACGTACTTTGGGCAGCTTTCGTTACATTTACTTTTCCTTTAATTTTTAATTAGAAAGGCTTTGTTAATGAAACGGAGAGTTTTACTAATTTTATATTTGATCAAAGAAGCTGAAGATATACTAGGTTTTATTCACCTTGTATATCTTCAGCTTTTTTTCAAAAATGTGCCTGGTACTACCACAATTCGGAACTGTATTAGTACGTATTAGAACCAGGTACCCTAAATTTTAAAAAACGCTACCCCCGCCGCCATTTGCCATACAAATCGCATATTTAATCATTTAATTGATATTTTACTCCACAGCACTATAATTCCATTGCCTAAATTCTAGCCCCTGCGCTTCATAATCATTTGTAATATGATGATCCAATTGCTGAATAACCCTCATGATTTCGCTATTATTCTTCATACGAATATCCTTCTTTCCAGCAAATTTTATCTATATGACATGCAATTACGTGAATGAATTCTTATACAAAAAAGGCAGTCCCTTATCACAAATATACTTGTGGGAACTTCCTGTTCTTATAATTATATGTCTGTTTTGGCATGGCTGTTTATAACCGTTTTGGGAATTGTATGCTGGTCTCTTACTTGCGGAAAGCCCCTGTCGTGCATTACAACAGGGGATTCCTGCAAGTAACAACAGCAAACGATTCACTACACTCAGTAAATATAAATCTATGATAGATACATAAATGAATATATGGCCCTAATCTCATAACCTTGTAAATATAGTGTATTAACTAAATAGTATCTTGCACAGCTTACCTGAAATTAAATTCCGTATCTCATTAAATGATGTCGTAATGCGCGTTTCAATCCCAATCTTCTCGAACTTTTGCTTCAGTTCTTTGCTATGAGGATAATTAAGTGCATTTGGCTCAAAATAAACAAGCTGTGCTGTGAAGGATTTATTCATACCGTGAATTACCTAATCCATAATTATTATCCATTCAATCACCTTTCTTCTTTTATACAGCTTGTCTAAAAGTGAGTAGTTATGAAAATGGGCTTAACTTTGGGTACTTGCTTACGATTTTTCCAGTTAATATAATTGCATAAAGCAAATAGTAATCCTAATCATAATTACTTTGGAATGGTTATCTGCCTCGGTGAGATGTCATAATTATAACTAGCACAGGCACTCAAACGATCATAATGTATACCCACTTATTAATGGTAAGGTTCTCCGTGTTGAATCTAATGAGGTTGTTTCAAAAAAACATTGCAGGGATCTGTATTTTCTTGCAAAGCTCTACACTTTTTATTCTGTCATATTTAGCAAATACTATGAAATTACAACCTACATTCAATAATTGATTTACTCTAAATTTCCCTCTTCATCTCTTACTATACTTTGGATACCCACTCCAGTAATTGGAATAACTAGTTTTTTCCAGATAATTAAATCTAAGTTTATCAACTGAGTTATTGATATGGACATTTGGTAAAATTAGTTGAACTTTTTTATATAAAGGCATTCCAGACCTACTAAATTGCGAACTATTACTTAAAAGAATACTTACCCCTTTATAGTCTTTATATTTAACAAATCCCCGTCCAAACTCATCATTTTCATTACCTGACATAATATAAATAGTGGGTAATATACCTTCTATCTCCATCTTTAATACCACATCGCTAATTGCATTACAGGTTTCTTTCAATTCACTGATACTTGGAAATTCATGAATAGGTCGATTATGTTTAATCCGGTTTCTTACATTAGTAATATTTTTCATTTCAAGGATAGTAGATATACTTTTTAAGGATTCAATCAACCTTTTAACATCAGACTCTTCTAAATCAAACAACAAAACTTTGTGTCTAAATGGAAAGTCATATAAATCCGTCTTGTTATAATAGCTAGGATACTCTGTTTCTTCCCTTAAATTATTATCTTTAGATTTTAAGTGCTCCTCACAAATTTGGGCTATTACTGAAAATCCCTTTATAAGTGGATAAAGTGTATTTTTACCATCTTTATCAAAGTTCAGAAGTTCTTTATTATTAATATTATCATGATAATTATTAATTATTTGGGAAGTAAATATTCTTGAGTCTTCCAAATTAAAGGTGAACTTATTTGCCGTGTAATGATCCGATAATAGCGCCCAAGTAATAAATGAAAGAGAGTAATCTAAAATTTCTTCAAGTGAAACAAAAAAATTAACTCCTGAGCTTCTAATTGCCTCTCTCTCATCTTCAGTAAACACTTGATTATTTTTTATTATTTTTAAAAATTGGTCATGTCTTTTCCAAAATAAACTTTGATAAGAAGGAAAAACTGTTATATCAAACCCCAGTTTCCATAAAATCATATTCACAAAATAATCCTCTTTATGCGGATCTAATGAATTACCGAAATCGTTACACACTAAATATTCGAAAGTCTTTTGGACGTTATTAGGATTGTCAAAAATTAAGTTGGTGATAATTTCTCTCGGATTCTCAGTAAGAAGATATCTACCTAATATTTCGTCAAGAGTACTGCCTTCAAAACTCCTTAACTTCCATTTAAGTTTTTCCTTCTCTGAAGAAGATGTATAATACAGTTCTTTAATTAAATTCTTTAATCTAATCAAAGAACTATTTATATCTTTACCCATGTTAATAACACTTCTAAATCCATATTTCGAACATTGAGTTTCTGTATTAAATACACCTCTTCTAATAAGCATTATCTTCCCTTTTCTGATTTCTGTTTCCGGAATATTAATTCTGCTAGTAAATATCAGATTCTCTAACTTTTTTAATATCTCTTCATCTTTAAATAATAAGATCAATTGAAGGCACTGATTATGAGTAAGTTCACTTGAAATTTTTTCACCATCACCTTTCCCAAAACCTTTAAATTTATTGCTTGACGGAAATAATTTCCTGATTTTTTTGTCACTATTAATTAATTCAGCTAATAGTAATTTTAATTCTTCATCGGGAAAAGTTCCTATTAAATATACTAGTTCATCAATTTTATTATAGTCATAGGTATTAAATGGAACTTTTTTTAATGATTCTCTTTCTTCTATACCTGTTATTTTTCTCGTAGCTTCAAGTAAATCTTGAATGATATTTCTAGAGGTTGTTAATTCCGTCTTATGTCTTTGTCCACATGACACATCATCACAATGCCATAGTGGATACTTTCTTATTTTTGAAGGAGGCATCGATCTCATTTCCATTGATTCCAAAATTCCAAAAGGTCCAACTATTAAATTTCCAAATTGAAAAACGCCTATTGGAGTATCTATTAATAAATTCGTTGTTTCTTCCTCATCTAAAAAATCCTTATTGTTGAATGATTCATGAAATTCATTATAAAGCTCTCTTCCATACAAATAAGGAAATAATAACTTTTTATCAATAATTTCTTCACTTATTATTTCTTTAAGGTTTTTAAGATTTATATTTTCGATATTTATATTTTCTACCGCAGCAAGCATCATGCTTAAATTTATTTCTGAATTATAACTTTCACCTTCTATAGATTTTTGTTCTTTTAATTCTTGCGATTTCTTTCTTCCTGTTTCATTTAGTATTATTGTTTCATAGTATTTAGGGCTAGGTTTATAATCTACTTTTAAAATTGATTCTGATAAGAATTTACTTAATGTTAATATTTCTTGTTTCTTTCTTTCAATTATTTTTTTTTCAATTTCTATCTTATTTGGATCAATAGCATTCTCATCTTCCATTATGGTTTCTTTTAACAAAATAGCACCTCCATAAATTTCCTTTTCAGTATAATATACAACAAAAAATTTCTAGACGATAGTTATTACATGTTCTTAAAATGTTGGGAAGTTTCAGTGAAAATAATAAGAGTCATGTTTTTATAAAAGAATATAAATTCAAAATAACTTTTAATATAACCATTTACAAGGTATATATAAAAACCCCCATTACTGGTGGTAAATCCCCTCTTATCACAAGTAGAATCCTCCTTTTCATTCCTCTATTAAATAATGATACAGCTTACTCTCCACAGCTTGTTCCATCACCATATTCATATGAACAACCGGAAGGTCCTTGCCGTTCTTATCAGTCATCCTGCCCTCTGCAACACTGGACTTATCAGGAAAACCTTGTCCCAGGTAATAGAAATCTGTTCCCTCGTCGTCATCCTTTTTCACGAAGATATGAATATCAATATTATTGTCATCTGAATGAATGATTTTCTGGACTTCTTGCGACTTTAACGATCGATTACTCCTTGTGTACCACTTAAGTAATTCTGGATTTAAGAGTTCGTCGCCGTAATTCACACTGGATTCGACTTCATCATTCTTATGATAGGTAATGAAAATGGGACATGTGTTGTGCTTTGGTTTATATCCATACATTGTTGAACTTTCATCTGCATTCCAATTTAGGAGCTTACAAGCATCTTTTCTGGAGTACTTTTCATAAAGTGTGAGCTGCCGATTGCATTCATACAGCTTCGACTTTGCTTTTGCACTTTGAATAATGTCTAGAACTAGCTTTTCAAAGTAAGGATTACTTGTTAACGCGTCATGAATCGATCCATTTAGCGCATAATTTTGATCTTCATCTTCCGTGACTAACGGCTTTCCGCCATATTTGTTTTGAACGCTTGTTGTGAAAAATGATAAATTTAAGATACGCTTTACTGAATCCATCGTCGCTTCATCTGCCCGACAATTATTTGCGGATAATAAACTTACATAGGCATCATGACGAACCTTTTCCTGGTGCAACAATTGTTCTAGCAATAAAACTTCATGTAGACGTTTTCCATTTAATATTTCTAACGTGAGCATTGTTAACACTCTATCTTCATAGTTCGTTAATGCAGGAACTTCTTCCTTCATTTTCAATAAAAACTGATAATAATTCGTATGTTTTTCTGCAATAACTACAGGATCAATGGAAAGATTCGTTACAAAATCGTATAAGTAGGGAACTCTTCCGATTTTATTTTTCAATTCTACATAGGCATCTCGTAAAATTTTCAGGGCGGTCAAATTGCTTTCATTGATCGAACTGAAGATTCGTTTCTTAGCGATCTCTTCAAAGTTAACTGTCGATACGCCTTTAATATAACTTGTGTCCTTTGTCCGCCGACGAACATTGTCTTTGTTTTGGGACTTGTCACCTGAGAGTGCAACCGGAATTAGATAGTTGTTTTTATAGTTACCGATAAAGTCGATAATCGTCACGTAGTTTTTTGACTCATGCTTACGTAATCCACGTCCGAGCTGTTGAATGAAAATAATGCTTGATTGAGTTTGTCTTAACATTACTACTTGATTTATGCTAGGAATATCAATTCCCTCATTAAAAATGTCCACCGTCAAAATATAATCAAGAACCCCATTTTCTAATTGGTTTATCCTGCGTTCTCTATCCTCTGGTGAATCTTCACCTGTTAGCGCTACGGTTCGGAACCCTCTATTGTTCAACGCAATAGACAATTCCCTAGCTTCAGCTTTTCGGCTACAGAACATTAAGCCCTTTACTTCATTTCCTGAGAAACCATAGTAACCAATTTTCTCTATAATGTGATTTACACGATTGTCAGTAACTAGCTTTGTGAAAACGGCTGTATCATCCACCGATTCCCCATCTAGCTCAAGGTCCGTCACACCAAAGTAATGAAATGGACAAAGCATATCCTCTTCAAGTGCTTCCTGCAGCCTTATTTCGTAAGCAATATTGTAATCAAACAGTGCGTAGATATTAAAGTCGTCCGTCCGCTCCGGGGTGGCAGTCATTCCCATTAGAAATTGTGGCTTAAAATGGTTAATGACTCGCTGATAAGAAGCAGCACCAGCTTTATGTACTTCGTCTATTAAAATATAATCAAAATCTTTAGGATCAAATTGATCTAAGTTTTCTTGTTTTGACAACGTTTGAATACTAGCAAAAAGGTATTTCTTATCTAATTGTTTGCTCGCACCTACATACAATCCGAACTCTTCACTGATTCCTCCAAGAATTCTTTGAAAATCATTTTTTGCTTTGTTTAATATTTGCTCCCGATGAACAATAAATAACATTCTCTTAGGTGCAAAACTTCGAACATCAAATGCAGACAAATACGTTTTTCCGGTACCTGTTGCAGAAATAACTAACCCTTTATCTTTTCCTTCATCACGGACCGCCTGTATTTGTAATAACGCTGCTTTTTGCATTGCATTCGGGACAATTTTTACAGATTCTTCGATTGCATTTGGTTTATAATTTGCTGGCATCTCAATCACTTGCTCAACTAGTTTAAGATCTGCATTTTTTATGTATTCTACTTCGTAATTTTCAATCCATTTTCCCGTTAATAGATCAGAATCTGCCCATACATCCTCAAACTGGTTTTTAAAATGATGAACAATATCACCGTTTTCATGGGACGTCAATTTCACATTCCATTCATAATTCACTTTCAAAGCATGTGCAGTTAGATTGGAACTCCCTACTATCAGAGAGTAATGCGTTTTATGTTTAAAAATATAACCTTTGGAATGAAAACCTTTTAACTGCGTTAAGCGTACTTCCACATTTGTTAATTTCATAAGTTCTTTAAACACTTTTGGTTGATTAAAATACAAATATGTAGAGGTTAATATTCGTCCATTAACGCCCTTTTCCTTAAGATCTAAAAACAGCGATTTCATTGTAGCTAAACCACTTTCAGTAATGAACGCTACCGAAAAGATGAAGTCTTCACTAGTTTCAAGTTCTTCTTGTAGTGTATTTAAAACATTTATATTTTTCTTCACATTATTGATTAATAGTTCCGGTTTAAAACTACCGGATTTGCTTTGATTTTTATCGATGAAGCCCTCTTGCAGTGAGTCATTTAAATTCCTTAAAAAACTTTCCATATAATCACCGCATCTCTTCGCTATTTTATTTCTTCGGGATTAGATTCGTTAACTTTTCAATTGCCGGAATATCGGCCGGTGCCCAGTTCAATGACGGTAACTCTTCTCTTGAAACCCACTTTATTTCCGCATGTTCCGTAAGCATTGGAGTTCCTGAAATGATTTTCGACTTAAACGTTTCTAGCCTTACGATAACCTTTTCATATTCATATGTTGTATCTTCAACGTGATCAAATACTTCAATTACACACCCAAGCTCTTCTTGAATTTCCCTTTTCAATGCCTCTTCTTTTGTTTCGCCTCTTTCAATCTTTCCGCCTGGAAATTCCCAGTAATTCGGTAAGGTCATTTCTGGTCCTCGTAGTGCACAAAGAATCTCTTTGTTATCATTTTCAATAATTGCTCCAACTACATGTACTGTTTTTTTAATTTTACTCACCTATTCTAGTTTTTATTTTCATAATCAAAATTCCCAAAACATTTATCTGATAATATAAACAAATCATACCATATAGTTTCCATTTATATATTTATTTTTACCCAAGAATTTCAATTCCAAAGTGCCTTTGTGTGCCATATATCCTCAACTGTCATACCAATCCGTCCAATAAGCATCGCCATTTCCATTATCATGAATCTCTATGTATTCATCCCAGGTAATTACTTTCGTAAGACATTTTTCACTGCAATATAATGTTGCATCAGATTCAAAAACAAATCCTTCATCCATCGCCACCCCACATTCAGAACAGAAACGTTTATCTTCTTCCAAATCTTTCATGCGAAGATCTTGAGCGGAGAGAATAGTGTCTAATTCGAAGCGAGTTGTATAGATAAATTTAAAATCCTCTTCCTCCATATCGTAAATTGCGCACACTCTATCGCTTTCTATCAATATTCCGTTCTGAACAACAATCGTTCCGCTACCGTCCAGTAATTGAATGGACTCACTTTTGAACTCCAATTTCCCTCACTCCTTTAAAATACTTCTCTTGAAGGCGATTTTTCTATTCTGATTCAGGAACAATTCGTACCGCACGGATCTACGAATCAATTATGTTCCAATATAAACCTTATTGTCCTACTCAATCTCTATTACATTCACACACCGACTCGCAAGCATGTGACCTAAATCCCCACTTATTGTACAGACAAAAGGAAACCAATTTTCATCTAAATCATAAATCGCACAAAGGCCTTCACCTTCTATCCAAACTCCTCTTTTAACAACAACTTCTCCATCATTATGAATCACTTGGACTAGTGTTTCTTCAATATCTTACTTAATCGTTGGTTTCATAATATATTCTCCTCTCGAATTCATTTTTATCTATATGCTTCCGATCCCCCTATCATCGCTTTTTTAACCACATTGTTTTAGGTATTCATTCTGACTGAAATCACCCCAAAACGGGTAAAGAACTAGTAACTATGTCGCAAAGGAGTTTTAGCCCTCATGAATCCCCAATTCGAAGAGATGCAAAAACGTATGAATCATATCGGGAACTTGAATAATTACTTGGAGGATTTGCTTGCTAAAATCCCGGGTAATTTGTTGTCGGGTAAGCAACAGGAGAAATTGATGGATGTTTTGCTAGATGATAAGGATTTGAACAAACTGCTGGAAGGTTTGAAGGATCCCCGGCCGCCGCGGTTTGTGCTTGTTGGCAGGACGGGTGTCGGTAAGAGTAGTTTGATCAATGCGATGAGCGGGAGATATCTTGCGGAAGTGAGCGACATTGAGATTGGGACGAAGGAAGCGCGACGGTTTACATATGAATCCGATGGTCAGGTGTATTTTGAAGTTATTGACACGCGCGGGATTGGTGAATCGGAGTCGTTTACCAAGTCGGCTGAAGCAGAGCTTACGGCTATTATTAAAGAATTTCGGCCGGATGCGATTCTATTTTTGCAAAAAGCGACGGAGCGGGCGCATATCGATGTTGACGTAGACAGTGCGAAAAAGATCATGCTGAATGTGGGATATGATTTGCCGATGGTTGGCATACTTACGCATGTGGACGAGCTGAATCCTTCTCGCGCGAAAGACCCCGCGGATTATCCGGTGGGCAAGCTGGACTTGGTGGAGGAGAAGAAAGCGCAACTGCAACGAATCTTCAAGGCCCGTGATGCGCACGTGGAGGCGATTATTCCTGTTTCTTCTTATATCGAATGGAATCGGAACCCTGATGAGTTGTCTGATGCCGAGCGCCGTGCGTTGACGATTGAATTTGACGGCCGTTACGGCATTGAGGAAGTGCTGGATTTTTTGGAACAAAGTATCGACATACGGGCAGCCATTCACCTCGGTATGACGATACGCATGAATAAAATCTCTGAAAAGATTGCGCTACGGTTCATTAAGGTGTTTTCGGCACTTTCCGCGACGGTTGCACTGAGTCCGATTATCGCGACGGATATCGCTGTTCTTCTATCGCTACAGACCGTCCTTCTGATGATCATTGCTTATTTGTCTGGCCGTGATTTGGAGTTTAAAACGGCAAGGGAGCTATTGGTTTCGATTGGCGGAATTGGAGCGACTGGTTTTACATTACGAATGATTGCACAGCAAGGCAGTAAGTTCGCGAATCTAGTGCTGCCGGGTGCGGGGTCTGCCATTAGTGCAAGTATCGCGAGTGGCGGAACGTATGCGATTGGTAAGGCTGCGGTCGCTTACTATTTGAAAGGTGTTCCGGAAGATGAGTTGAAGCAGATCGTGAAGAAGGCGCGGGACGAGTTTGATGCATCACGCCCCTAATGCAACTCTCTACTTCACCATGTATATTGCCGTTTGAAGCGGAGACAATACGTTTAAATGGAAAGGAGAGATAGAATGGCATTGGATAAAGTTAAAGTAGCGGACTTGGACGTTGAACAATTGGAGGAACTACTTGCCCTTGAAACTAAATTAGGGGTTACACTCGTCGCTTATGAAGGTTCAAGCACTACGGTTTCTAAGCGCGAGTAATACACTAGTTTTGGTATCAATACTCTATTAAAAACAAGAAAACGCCATTGCTGATGTAGTGTCAGCAATGGCGTTTTTCTATGCGGTTCAGTTTATCCGAGTTTATTATAATAACAAGGTTCTAGACGTTTTAAAAAAACGCTTTTGCAGTGATTTATTCACCAATCAATCCCTGTCACAGCACCAAAACCTAGCGCTAACATGATAACGAATGCTGGATGCCAATTCCACTTTTGAAGCATCAAGAAACTTGCCAGGGCGATGCCGCCGGTGAGTAGAAACCCTACCCCTTCGACCGCTGTCTCCACAAACTGGAGAGTCATGAATAACAATAGAATGGCGATGACTGGACGAACAAACTTCGTTATACTTTTCACTTTGGGATGGTCCTTGTATTTCATGAGAATTGCCATTAATCCGATCATCAATAATAGAGAAGGTGCAACGGATGCGAATAAAGCGACCACCGCTCCTAGGATACCGCCTTCTGAATAGCCAACGGATGCAGCCATTTTCGTCGCAATGGGTCCCGGCAAGGAATTCCCGATAGCGACGACCTCACTGAATTCTTGGGTGTCCATCCACCCATAAGTACCGACGACTTCGTTTTCCACGAGTGGAATGCTAGCCGGTCCGCCCCCGTACCCTAGTATTCCAGGTATGAAAAACGCAAGAAACAGTTGCCAATAAATCATGCTTTTCCCCTCCTATTTCGAATTGGAAGGAAGATGAATATAAGAACGAGCAATATAACAAATGCGGGGTGTATGTTCAATGCTTCTAATAAAATCCCCGCGGCGACCAACATCGTTAATGCCTTTTTCCAACCAAGCGTATCGCCGGATTTTTTGACAAAATCCCAAGCTAGTATGCCAAGCATAACTGCCACGACTGGCACAACAGAAGCGGACATGTTTTTTACCCATGGAATGTCTTTGTATGTCTGCAAAATGCCGATTAACAATATCATCATTAAAGACGTTGGTATCACAGAGGCAATTATGGCATTGAGACAACCTAATTTACCGCCCACTTTGTAACCAATATACCCAGCCAACTTTGTCGCAATCGGTCCAGGCATTGTATTTCCGAGTGCAAGTGTGTCGCTGAATTCGTCTTCATCCATCCACTTGTATTTGCGTACAACTTCTTGGTGGAACAACGGAATTGCAGAAGGTCCTCCACCAAAACCCAATAAGCCTACTCTGCAAAAGGCGGCGAATAAATCTTTTTGTAGCTTCCATTTTCCAGAAACGGCCGTTTTCTCGACACTTCGTGTAGTCTCGTTAACTTTTACCAAGCTGCTAGCGCCCCATCCGTACGAGATTCAGTTCCGCCCTGAAGTACGCCTGTTTCTGGGTCTCGCCATATGATTTGGCCACGTCCAAAACCTCCGCCATCAATTGAGACTGTCACCTCATGGCCTTTTCTACTAAGTGCCTGCACCAAGTGATTCGGGAACTCTGGCTCCACTCGCACTTTTTTCGCTTCTGTCCATTGCCACCTAGGCACGTCAAGCGCCGCCTGGGGATTTAGCAAGTAATCGATTGTGTTTACGACTACTTGGAAATGACCTTGTGGCTGCATATAGCCTCCCATTACACCAAATGGACCAACCGCATTTCCGTCTTTTGTGAGGAAACCTGGAATGATTGTATGATAGGATCGTTTACCTGGTCTCAGAACGTTCGGATGGTTTTCATCGAGCGAAAAGTCGTGTCCTCGATTTTGAAATGCAATCCCTGTTCCTGGAACAACAACACCCGAGCCAAAGCCCATGTAGTTGGATTGGATGAAAGATACCATATTCCCTTCTTCGTCTGCTGTCGCGAGGTATACGGTTCCTCCCTTCGGCAATTCGTACGGCTCTGGATCAATCGCTTCATCACCAACCAACTCTGCCCGTTTTTCAGCATATTCGTTTGATAACAGGTGTGCTGTTTCGACTGGCATATCCGCTTCTTCTGTAATGAATGCCTTGCCATCTGTGAATGCTAGTTTCATACTTTCAATTTGTTCATGAATCGATTGAGCAGATTGCCACTCAGGTTTACTCAGTTTCTGATAAATATTTAACGCCATAAGTGCTACCACCCCGTGGCCATTTGGAGGGATTTCCCATACATCATAACCTTTGTAGTTCACTGAAATAGGTTCAACCCATTCCGGTTTGTATGTAGCAAGGTCTTCTTTTGATAAAAAGCCGCCATGTTTTTTCATGAATGCATCAATCTCATCGGCAATTTCACCTTCATAAAAATCACGTGCTTCAGTTTCCGCAATGGCTCGAAGTGTCTTTGCATGACCTGGTGAAGACCACATTTCACCTATTTTAGGTGCACGGCCATCTGGTGCAAACGTTTCGAACCAAGCATTGAACTCATCTCCGCTGAATTGCTTTTTAAACTCTTTATAGGCTGATTCCCAGTACTTGCCGAGGATAGGTGTGAGTGGGAAACCTTCTTCCGCATAACGAATGGCTGGCTCCAGCACTTCCTTCAAAGGCAGCTTTCCAAACCTGCGTGACAGTTCTGCCCACGCGGCGGGCGTTCCAGGTACTGTAATTGGAACCATCCCGTAAGTCGGCATCTTATCGTGACCCAGTGCTTTAACTGCTTCCACCGTTAATGTCGATGGTGCAGGTCCAGATGCATTGAGTCCGTACAATTTATCCTTCACCCAGACCAGTGCGAACGCATCGCCCCCTATGCCATTTGAAGTTGGCTCGACGACAGTGAGTGCTGCCGCTGTTGCAATTGCAGCATCAATGGCATTGCCACCTTTTTGTAAAATGGCTAATCCTACATTCGCTGCAAGTGGCTGTGATGTAGCGACCATTCCTTTTCGAGCAAATCCTGTATGTCGCTGTGATTGGAACGGATGATATAAGTGATCCATGAAAGCCCTCCTCGGGTAATTTTATTTTCTGCTAAATCGTGCATTATTGAACCATTTGTTAATCAAAAACCACATTTCACTTAACAAATGTTATAAATATGGTTGTCACGAGTATAAAACAAAGATTCAGTTAAAGCAATACATGGTTTTTATAAAACTTATAGCTATTTCGATTCACAAAATAAAAAAACCTATACGAGAATAGGTTTTTTTCCGTCCGATTTACAATTTCAAGCCCGCACGACTTTTAAATCTCCGAAGTAAGATATGACTCTCCACTCTCGTTATTCCATCAAGTGCATATAGTTCTTCATTGATGAACTTCTCCAGGTCGGTAAAGTCATTAACTAATACGTGCATATGAAGCGTTGATGGGCCAGTCATTTGATAACAGCTAGCAACAGAGGGATTGTCGGCGAGCGCCTGTGCAACGCTCACTAGGGACGCGGGTTCGCAGTCCACTTCGAAGAATGCTGAAACACCCTTCCCCACTTTTTCACTATTCACGACGACTGTAAAGCGCTCAATAACCCCATTGTCTTGGAGATTATGAACCCTTTCACGTACGGCAACACGTGATAAATTAAGTTCTTTACCTATATCCACGTAAGAAAGACGTCCATTGGCTATAAGCAGCTCTAAAATTCTTTTATCGGTAGCATCCATTTCCGATTTCCTCCCTACCACAATGTCTAGTTATCCATATAAAATACGTACAATGTGATTCGAAATGTATAGTTCCAATATGCACTTTGGCTAAGTAAAGGTCAAGTACAGCCTTTCAAGAGGTGCGCTGATTAGTGAGCGTTTCAATTAGATTGCCAATTTGTTTACGTTTTTGTTTGGTTTCATAGGGTACTAGTTGAGTAGAAGACAAATTGGTGGAAAGAGGAGGATTTTGATGGGAGCGTTGAAAGCACTTATTTTGAATGCGACATTGAAAAGTTCTGAGGAGGAATCGAATACGGAGGCCCTTGCGAAGAAGGTCTGCCAAATTTTTGACAACGAAAATGTGGTAACAGAAATCATTAGATTAACGGATTACACAATTCCCTACGGAATGAGTCCTGATATGGGCGATGGTGATGAGTGGCCGCAACTGTTTGAAAAGGTAAAGGCGGCGGATATTCTTATTATCGGGACACCGCTTTGGCTTGGGGAAAAAAGTAGTATTGCAACGCTTGCCATTGAGAGATTGTATGGAAGCAGCGGAGAGACCAATGAGGAAGGACAAGCCATTTATTACAATAAAGTGGGTGGCGTCGTTGTGACAGGTAATGAGGACGGAGCAAAGCATGCTGCCGCTTCCATTCTATATGGATTATCGCATATGGGGTTTGCCATCCCTCCAAATGTCGATACATATTGGGTTGGCGAAGCAGGACCTGGTCCATCTTATATTGCCGCCGGGCAAACGAATGATTTCACCAAAAAGCATGTTGAAATGCTTGCTTATAATACAATCCATCTAGCCAGAATGCTGAAAGAACATCCGATTCCGGCACAAGGGAATTTGCTTGAAAGCTGAAGCATAGCTCCTAAGATGAAAATACGGTGATTAGCAAAATAATATGAAAACCGGACATACAAAAACCTCACACTGCTGTGAGGTTTTTCACGGATCCTATTCTCGATTGACAGGCATTGAACAACACCTGAAAGAGCCGCCGGATTTAATGATTTCATCGAATTCGACTTCGATGACTTCAAAACCATGTGCACGGATTTGAGCGTTGACTTGTTTGTTTTGTGGAAGACTGAACACTTTTTTGTCGCCAATGGAAAGGACATTTGTGCCCATTGTGAATTGTTCTTCTTCGGAAACGTCAATCAGTTTATAGTTTTCTGCAAGATAGTCAATAATTCTCTGGTCAAATGCTTCTCTGAAAATCAGCGCGACTTCAGGTGAAAGGATATTAAATACGCAATCGAGATGTAAATACTTCTCATTAAAAGGGACAGGGATAATCGTGTAATCCGGTAGATCCACCTTTAGTTTCTCAGCGGCCTCAATCGAAGTTCGACTGCTAATACCGACAAACAGCGTGCCGCGATCTACAATGACATCGCCGCCTTCAACTTGACTCGTAGTGGTTTGGAACGAAATATCTTTATCGTCCAGCCATTCCTCGAGTGCTTCTTCTTCCCCTTTGCGTATATCACTTGCCATTTCTGCTACAAAAATATCTTCACCCACAGTAAAACCGATATCTCGGGTAAAAACTTGCTCTGGAAACTTTTCGGATGAAGGCAATTTAATGACTTCCACTCCATGCGCTTTAAGGAGTTTTTCAAATTCATTATGCTGTTTCATCGCTAATTCAATATTTATATTTTCATCTTCATACTTTCTTTGTACGTCATTGATGACTTCTTCAATAGCCATAAATTTCGGCTGACATAGGATGACACGGAGAAGCGTATCATATTCAGTATTGCATTGAGTTGTCGCGGTATTTTCCATAGGGGAATTCATCATCGTTCCTCCAATTGATTTTTTCATTTTCTATATTTTCGTCTTCTATACGTTTCCCTAATGCTTCGTTTTCAAACATTTTTTGTTTAATTTCTGTAACTTGAGGGAAGATGAAAGATTAAAGAATTAGTAGATTGGGGGAGAAACAATGATTCAGTTAGATAATGCTTTATTGACAAAAGAGGATTTTGCGGAGCGAACGGATTTACCTGATTGGTTGTTGAAAGAATACCAAACATTCCATGAAACGGTGACAGACAAATCGTTTCCTTGTTATTTCGGTATGGGTGGAGAGTTAAAGGGTGAATTGCGTTATGGATATGTGACACAAGACGACTGGTCCAACTTGCCAGCGACTTTAAAGGCATTTTTAGCACTATTCGAGAACCCCGAGCATAAGCGACATGGTCTATTCGTTTTTGTAGAACCGTTTAAAAATGAAGGCTCTTTAGAAGATTACCGGATGCAGTTCTGGGAAATATTACAGTATTTGCATGGGGCAGATGACATTGAATGGCCTGCTGATAGTCCCCGAGATCCTGCGCACCACTTATGGGATTTTCGTTTCGACGGTGAACCAATTTTTGTTTTTGGCAATGCACCAGCTTATAAGCAACGGAAAACGCGAGATCTTGGCAATGCGATGGTGCTCGGTTTCCAGCCGCGGCGAATCTTCGAAGGGCTGAAAGGAACAGAAAAGGGCGGTGTGATGTCGCGTGAAAAGGTACGCGAACGCGTAGAAGTTTGGGACCAGCTTCCGAAACACCCCGACATCAGTCATTTTGGAGATCCGGAGCATAATGAATGGAAACAGTTTTTCATTGGCGATGACGTGGAACCGATTCAAGGTAAATGTCCGTTTTCACATAAGGAGATGCAGTAAATCCCATACAAACCTAAAAAACCTCACACTTCTGTGAGGTTTTTTATTTTCTGCAATTATTTCCCGAATACTGTCCATTTCCCGGGAAATAGCTCGAATTATTTCCCGTTCATTTCCCTTCCATTTCCGCCATCCCATAGTACAGATTCATTTCAGATTCGGGCACCATACTACCGCCTGTTCCCCACACGAGATGAGTTGTGTTTAAGGAATTTGCGCCTGGAATATTCTTGTTAATGACTTGTATCGGGCCAGTCATCCCCGCAAGTGCAGATGGTTCAAGTCGAATGCTTTCTGTATCTGCAAGTAGCTTCAATAACTTGAACATTGTTCCGTCTGCTATTGTGTAACAGCCAGCTAGTAAAGGTTCCATCGTTTTTCCGACAAAACCAGATGCTGTGCCAACCGCAAGTCCGTCAGCGGCTGTTTTATTGTCGAGCCCGAAGTCTTGAACGGAAACATTATCGTGAAGACCGGTCATCATGCCAAGCATCATACACGGGGAATGTGTTGGCTCTGCAAAGAAACAACTCACTGCGTCACCGAAAGCGAGCTTCAATCCAAACGCTACACCTCCAGGTCCTCCACCAACACCGCATGGCAGGTAAACGTAAAGTGGGTTGTCTTCAGTAACGATTGTACCTCGAGCTCTCAACTGGTCTGCAACACGTTCTCCTGCCACTGCATAACCTAAGAACAGATCGAGCGAATTTTCATCATCTACAAAATGACATAAAGGATCTGCATCTGCCTGACGACGTCCTTCTTCAACAGCTTTGCTATAGTCGTCCGCGTATTCAACGACCGTTACACCCTTTTCACGCAGCATGTCTTTCTTCCACTGCTTTGCATCTGCAGACATATGAACTGTGACATTGAAACCTAGTTTAGCGCTCATGATGCCGATACTGAGACCTAGATTTCCCGTTGATCCAACAGCAATTTTATGTTTGGCAAACAAGTTACCGAATTCAGGTTCTGCAAATTTACTGTAGTCGTCCTCTGTTGTTATCAATCCATGTTCAATCGCAAGTGTTTCGGCATGTTTTAGTATTTCATAAATACCACCACGTGCTTTGATAGAACCTGAAATGGGAAGTGCATTGTCTTCTTTCAGGAGTAGCTCCCCCATAATTGTTGTTCCGTATGCATTGGAAAGTGCATCTTTCATATTAGGTATGGCGGTAATCGGCGATTCAATAATGCCATCAGATGCTTTGGTTTCCGGAAAAACGAGCTCGATGTACGGTGCAAAACGCTTTAGACGATCAGATGCGTCTTTCACGTCTGCTGCTGTCACGCCTGTTTTCACAAGGCCTGTTGTTGACGATTCGATTAAGGGATTGAGCCACAATACTTCTTCTCGTGCCGCCATCTGCTCGATGAGCGGTAATTTTGCTATCCATTCATTGACTTGTGTTTTATCCATCATGTTTATCGCCTCTTTTTTTCAATTTTGTAACAACAGTATATCATGATGTGCCAGTTAAAATCGCCAAACAAATAGCCCTTCCATAGGCGGTAGGGCTACTCTTGTTTATTGTTTCGGAGTGTGGAGTGTGGAGTGTAGATCGCTTGGCGCTTTGGGGATGCCTCTGGCCATGAGCCTGGATTGGCGCTACGCATCCAGTCTCAAGGCTTCGGCTACCCCTTTGCCGCGCCTGCGCTGGGGTTTTCCATAATTGAGGGAGTTGTGATTTTGAGATGTATGAACTGAGGCTATAAAGTGATTACTATTTGATACTAATTGCATTGAAGAAAGACGCACTATATGCAAATCTCATCCCCAATAACGAAATGCACCTTCTCAAATTGACTATCCAGCGAAGGCGCGTCTTCGTGGTAGCCGAAGCGATAAGACTGAAAGTGGTTTTCTTTCCGGCTTATCGCGGGAGGCATCCACAAAGCGTCGAAGCGGTATTGGTGGGTTCTCTGGCTCATTCCCCATTATTCCACCACAAATCTCTCAATAAGTTCTCTTGTTAGATCGAATCTTGGGGTCGTCGTATCTTCACCATCTGCTTCAACATCCATGACGACCGAGATAATTCGTCGCCCGTCAAATACGCCAGTGCTGACAAAGCAGGATCCAGCTTGATCTGTGTAACCAGTTTTCAATCCATCAATCCCTGGCATTGCTTGTGGCATACCCGCCAACATTAAATTTGTACTCCACAATGTAGTTCCGTTACTTGTTTTAAAACTCGTCATCTTTGTAAAATCAAGCACCTCAGGATGTTTGGCAATCAGCTTTTGTGCAATGACTGCAACATCACGGGCAGATGCACGATTCGTTTGTTCAGGTCCTTTGCCAATGTAATCGCCATCCAGGCCGCTCGCATTGAAGAACGTTGTCTCTTTCAATCTGAAACTGTTGGCTTGTTCATTCATCAATTCAACAAACGCTTCTTCGGTTCCACTAACCATTTCGGCTAGCGCCATCGCAGCATCGTTCGCAGAGTTTACAGTCATGGCAGTAAACAGTTCTTTCAATGAATACGTATTGCCTTCAGTCATCCCAAGTTTGACCGCTGCGGATTTCCCCATGACTTTTTGAATTGCTTCACTTGGATTGTATGTACTATCCCATGACAGCGTGCCGCTATTGACGGCGTTTAGGACAAGATACTGTGTCATCATTTTGGACATGCTTGCGATTGGTAACGATTCTGCACTATTTTCACCATAAATCACTTTCCCCGTTTCGGCATCCATTAGAATGATTGCTTTCGCAACAACATTTAACTCTACTATTTCAGGGGTTGCTTCCTTCGTTTGTAACAAAACCGTTACGCTTAGTATAATTACCGCTAGTATAAAAAATAATTTCTTCATCTTTTCCCGCCTTTTCAGTCGATAGGTTTCATTACCTTAATATTGAACCCTAATCATGAAGATTCTCTTAGCGTGATTATGAAGATTTCCTTAAGTTTCTCTATACATGCCATCTATAGGAATCGACCGATTAGCCATACCACAACTAAAACCGCACCAAATCCAAACCAAATTAGCGCAAGTAGTTTCTCCCTTTTCTTTTTATCTTCCATATTTTTCGTTAAAAATCGTACAAAGAATTCTAACGCGATTGCCAATACAATTAGTAGTATCCACCGCATTTCTAGTCCCTCTTTTCTAAGTGGTTATCTCAATACGTTAATCCTACCATTTTACACTTCAAAAGAATGTTCCATTTACAGTTCTATTTCCTAAATGAGTCGATTCAACAGCACACACCACCCCCGTCCGTTGCGAATATGCTACTAGAACAACTCAGGTAATGGCGGTGCTTCAAATGAAACTAACAACGATACTTGCAGGCCCTATTTTGCGAAGAGTTGAAGCCGATTCGGTTACAATTTGGATCGCAACAAGCCAGCCTTTTGATATTGACGCTTCTGTTTATGCTATCTCTGCTGAGGCTAAGCTTCCTACAAAGACGCGCACCTCTTCCATTCGAGCTGGGCAACAACTTTTCATTTACCTCGTGCAAGTAAACGGAAACTTCCCGGTAGATACGTTGCTCGGGTATGACCTGTTTTTCCATAATGGAATAGATTCTTACACCTTTGGAAGCCTCGGTTTAACTTCAGCCAATAAAGAGCAATCCATCACTTACGGTGATCTTGCTTATCCCTCATTGTTCATCCCCGCCGGTAAAACCTCGAACTTCCTCTATGCATTATGTAGAAAGTTACACGGGAAAGGCGAAGATGCACTTGCGGCAGGGGATGAACTTATAAAGAATACCCAGCAAGACTTGGAGAAACGACCAAGCGCTCTGTTCCTTCTCGGCGATCAAATCTATGCGGATGATGTAGCAGATCCTTTGTTCCCAGTTATCCAGACAGTTGCAGGGAGCTTAAATAGACAAGAAGATTTAACACAGCTGGACAGCCGACTTGCCGATAAACCATTCAGTACATCATCCGTGCAAGTCAACGGCAGGCAAAGCGGAGACCTTCTCCAAACAATCGGAGCGCTTCATCAGGCACAAAGATTACTTGCGAATGTACCTACGTATAAGATTTTTGATGACCACGATGGAACGGACGATTGGGATTTATCAACCAATTGGCATGATCGTGTAGCACAATCACCTATAGAGAAACATGTGATATCTAAAGGATTGTTCGCTACTTAAGCTTTTCAAGGTTGGGGCAATGAACCATAGCGGTTCGCGGAGGAGTACCTACTGTCGATGGGTAATCATGTCGACGGGTTTGTTGCCGATACACCTGTGTATGAAGAGTGGACGATGAGAAAATTTCATTTGAAAGATTGGAGTGACATCTACTTAGTTTGATTGACCACCCTATAAAAAAACTCCGCCGACAAAAAATAGTTGGCGGAGTTTTCCCATTTACAACTTTGTTCGTACATCCCATAGCTCTGGGAAGAACTGGTGGTCGAGAACAGCCTTTAAGTAATTGACACCCGACGAACCGCCCGTCCCCATTTTAAAACCAATGATTCGTTCAACGGTTTTCATATGACGGAAACGCCACTGCTGATGGCTGTCTTCGATATCGACTAGCTTCTCCGCCAGCTGATATAAATCCCAGTGATCATCTACATTGCGATAGACTTCAAGCCACGCAGCAGCTACCGACGGATCCCCTTTGTACGTAACAGAGAAATCGCGATCGAGTAGTTCTGGATTAATGGCGAAGCCGGCTCTCGCAAGCGCACGTATCGCTACATCATAAATACCCGGCGCACGGAAAGCCGTCTCAAGGCGACTCACAAGTTCAGTATCTTTCTCGTAAATCTTCAAAATATGCGATTGTTTGTAACCGAGGGCAAACTCGATAAGCCTATTCTGGTAGGACTGGAAACCCGATGCACGCCCCAAACTGTCCCGGAATTCCATGTATTCAGCAGGCGTCAACGTCGACAATACATCCCATGCCTGAATAATTTGCGTCTGAATTTTTGATACGCGTGCCAGCATTTTAAACGCTTCCGGCAGTTCGTCTTTTTCAATCAATTCAATACCTGTGTTGAGTTCATGCAAAATCAGCTTCATCCACAGTTCGCTCACTTGGTGGATAACGATGAACAGCATCTCATCATGATGGCCGGACAAGCGTTGCTGGCTCGACAGCAATGTATCCAGATTCAAATACTCCCCATATGTCATCGTATCTTTGAAATCTGTGTGAATTCCTTTTTCCGTCATAACGGTTGTCGACTCCCCTCGATTGCACGCAGCACAGCACGAACAGGACTGCCGTCACCTTCTTTTATGGGAAGTGGCAAGGCAATCAGATCATAATCGCCAGCATTCACTTTACTGAGGTCAATGTTTTCCAAAATCATGACACCGTTGTCATTAAGCGCATGATGCGCACTGACTGTCTTGCTTGTTTCCGGGTCAACAGATGGCGTATCCACACCAATAAGTCGAACGCCTCGCTCTTTTAATAGCGGACCAATATCTGTCCGTAAATACGTAAAAGTCTCTGGGAACACGTTCGGGTCAGGACGGCTTCCTGTTTTCAATAAAATCCGTTCAGCCCCGCCGAAATCAATGCCTTCCAGTTCTGCACGACCAATGCTTTCTTTTCCTGAAACATCCACAACACGTGCACGTCCGATGAATAAATCAATCGGTAAATCAAGCACTTTAAATCCATTATCGTCAAAATGAAATGGCGCGTCGATATGTGTTCCCATATGCGTACTGGTAGATAGTTTCCCAATATTGACGGATCCTGTTTCATTCTTTGAGTACTCGACCTCGTAAGAAAACGGCGTGTCGCCCGGCCATTCGGCAATCTCATTATGCAATGGTTGTGAAATATCAATCCATTTCCCAGTCATGCGACAACACCCCTTTTGTTCTCAAACTTTTCATAGCGTTTTTCATCCATAATCACTTTTAACTTTTGAATCGTATGCCAAACGTCTTCGAAAGAATTGTATAGTGCGACCGGCGCAAGTCGAATGCCATTTGGCGCACGGAAATCTGGAATAACACCGGCTTCTTTCAACGCTTTACAAATGCGCGCCGCCTCAGCGTGTTCCAATAAGATATGCCCCCCACGCGTATCGTCAATTGGATTTCCAATGACGAAACCATGCGCAGACAGTTCTTGTTGAATGAGTTTCAGCATATAATCCGTAAGTTGAAGCGATTTTTCGCGGATACGTTTAATGCCTATTTCGTCAAACAGTTCAAGCGCACCAATAACCGGCGCCAGACTAAGTACATGCGGCGTCCCGATTTGATAGGTCGCGGCATCCATCGCTGGATCCATTGTATGATTCATATCGAATTGCGATTCCTTTTTCGAACCAAACCATCCTGCTAATCCAGGCGCTTTACCGAAGTGCTTGTCATGAACGAACAATCCTGCAACCGAACCAGGTCCCCCATTCAAATGCTTATACGTACACCAAAATGCGAAATCCGCTCCCCAGTCATGCAATTCATGTTCAACCGAACCAATCGAATGGCATAAATCAAAACCAATCGGGATGCCTCTTGCGTTCGCCGCCTTTACGAGTTTTTCCATGTCTAGGATTTGTCCGCTTCTGTACAAGACAGCCGGTAGGACAATGAGTGCAATGTCATCTGTCATCGCTTCGATAATATCGTCTTCACGCAAAAATCTGCCATCCTCACTCTTCACTTGGACAAGGTGTTCGGCAGGGTCATATCCTTTAAGCAGGAGTTGGCTTTTCAATGCATATATGTCTGATGGGAAGTTGAGTTCATCCGCGAGAATTTTTGTTCTCGTTCCGGAAGGTTTGTAAAATGTGGCAGCCAACTGATGCAAATTTGTCGTTGTAGAACCGGTTGCAATCACTTCATTGCTCAATCCGCCTACAAGTGGTGCCATTTTCTCCCCAACCGACTCAGACAAATAAAACCAAGGATTGTCCCCTTCCGTCCATCCATCGATGCCCAACTTTCTCCAAGAATCCAGTAAGTCATGCAGCGTGCGCTCCGCCCTTTTCGACAACAAACCGAGTGAATTACCATCCATGTAGATGGTGTTTTTGAGTAAATAAAATTCACTTTTGTAATGAGCCAAACCGTCTTTATCGTCAAGCCCCCGTGCATATTCGACTCCAAACATGTTCGTTTCCCCCTTGTGAGAAGTTTCCGTTATTAGTGAAAGTGTAACATATTGGGTGGGGTGTGTAATGAGGGGATAGTGTTGGGGGTTTGGGCGGTTTGCTGTGGGGTTCGGGCGGTATACTTCGGTTTTTGGGCGGTCTCCAATAAAAAACAAAAAAACCGACATCGCTGCCGGCCTCCTTCTTCATATGTATCCACTTACTTAAACCAGCCCTTGTCTTTAAATCGAGAAATGGCTTCTATCCGGTTACCGACGTCGAGTTTATCCAAAATTGCAGAAATGTAATTTCGTACTGTACCCGGCGTTAAAAATAGATCCCCTGCGATTTCTTTCGTTGTCTTGCCGTCTGCGATGAGTTTAAGAACTTGGGTTTCACGTTCCGTCAGCGGGTTTTCAGTTTCGTCCCCATCGCCGTAAGCGATGTCGACGAGTTCCGGCGCGTAAATCCGTCTGCCGTCCATGATTGTCCGAATTGAATTGACGAGCTCCTCAATCGGACTATCCTTTAATAAATAGCCGCGCACACCCGCTTTTCGAGCACGTTCAAAATAGCCGGCTCTGGCAAACGTCGTTAGGATAATGATTTTACATGGCTCACTTTTTAAAGCTTCGGCGGCGTCGAGTCCCGTCATTACAGGCATTTCAATGTCCATAATACAGACATCTGGCTGGTGCTCCCGTACGAGGGCAACTGCTTCTTGTCCGTTTTTTGCTTTGCCGACCACTTCCATATCATCTTCCATATTCAACAAGGATCCAAGCGCTCCAAGCATCATCCCTTGGTCTTCCGCTATGACAATACGTATCACGTCAATCACTCTCCATAATATGTTGTATGACTGCAGGAACACGAATCGATAATTTCGTTCCTTCGCCACCCTCCACTCGAAGGCTTCCGTTGACAAACTCAAGTCGTTCGCGCATTCCAGTCAAACCATTACCAGGCGAGGTTTCTCCGCCTCTCGTGATGCCAATTCCATCGTCTGCTACATTGATAACGAATTCATTTGGCAATTGTTCAAACGATACACAGCACGTCTTTCCGAAACTATGTTTCACGACATTGGTCACCGCTTCTTTCAAGCACATGCTCAATACACTTTCAACAATTGCAGGAATGTTGGTGAATGAGGGGTTGCCCTCGATTGTGTAATCCATTTCGGCCGCCTTCAACATCTGCTCAATGCGAATCACTTCATCTTCAAGCTTCATCGACCGCATGCCCGCCACTAACTCACGGACTTCTTTCAATGCTGTACTTGCAGTCTGCCTGATATCCCGCAGTTCTCTTTCAGCCGCTCTCGGATCACGAGATACCAGCTTTCCGGCCAAATCACTTTTCAATCCAATCAGCGATAGCTTCTGACCGAGTGTATCGTGCAAATCACGGGAAATTCGTTCGCGCTCCTCCAGGATAATCAGCTCTGAAATGCGTTCGTTCGCATTTTCTAATTGATCAACAAGATTTTCACGTTTATTGCGGTTGTAAAGATTAAATGGCAACAACACTGTACCAATTACGCAAATGAGGATGAAATGGATTTGCGAGATGAACAATTCAATTTCGATGAAGAATCCTATGACAATCGCAAAAATTGTAATCGCAATATGTAACCCGTAAATAACAAAAAAGCCAATTGGATTTTTTATATTACCAATGAAAAATGCAGTGAAAATGGACAAATAAACATAACCGAATAACAGCGTCATCGCAACGTTAATCACAATTTCAAAACTGATCCACATATAAACGAGTCCGCTCTTCGATTTGAATGAAAACATGTAGGACAGGAAAAATAATAATAACAACGAAATGCCAATCGTTATTTCAAGTGGAGAAGATGATCTAAAGATGAAAAAGAACGGAAGAAAACAAAATACAACCCAAGCGTAAATACTGACCCATGGATTTTTCGGGAAGATACTATACCAACTTTGCATACCGTTCGTTCACCGTCCTGTCTATACTTACCATTGTACCAAATTTCCGGATAAAAAAAACAGCCATCCTCTAAAGAGATGACTGCTTTCGCTATTATTTCTGGTCGAAACTTGTGCGTTTCGGTTTCAGATCAATAGAAGGACTTGCTGATTTAATCATATGCTTTACGTCTTTAAATGCGATAAATCTTTTCTTCTCAGGATCATACAACCGGTATCGGATTGACGAAATACTTTCTTTGATTGTAATCGTTGTTGCCACATGAAGAGGTGGTGTCGATTCATGTGCCATTTCCAAGTTGTAATTGGGAACACGCGGTGACAAGTGATGGACGTGATGGAAACCAATATTTCCTGTAGCCCACTGTAACACACGTGGCAACTTGTAGTATGAACTGCCGTCGATAGCAGCTTTCACATAATCCCACTCAGATTCCTCTTCGAAATACGAGTCTTCAAACGTGTGTTGAATGTAGAACAACCAGATTCCAAGTGCTCCTGCGACGAACATAATTGTTCCTTGAATAAGGAGGAATGCCTGCCAGCCAACAAGTAAAATCATGCCTGTGTAAATGACAACAAGTGCTGCGTTCGTCAAATACGTATTGTTACGCTCTTTCCTACGTGCGTCTTTGCGGTTGAAACGGCTTGAGATAAGTACAAGGAAAAGCGGTCCAAAACCGAACATGACGATTGGATTACGGTATAACCGGTAACCAAAACGATGCCATTTTGACGCTTCTACATACTCTTCAACTGTCATGACCCAAATGTCACCCGTCCCGCGCTTGTCGAGATTCGAGCTTGTTGCATGATGGATTGAGTGTTCACGTTTCCACTTTTCATAAGCAAACAGTGTAAGGATGCCGGTAATGGTACCGACGATATCATTTGTTTTTTTGTTTTTGAAGAATGAACCATGCGTGCAATCATGGAAGATGATAAACGTCCGAATGACGAAACCTGATGCAATCACAGAAAGTCCAAGTGTTAGCCAGATCGAAACCGACAAACTCTGGTATGCCAAGAACCATAGGATTAGCAATGGTGGGACTGTATTGATAAGTTGTATAATACTTTTCTTTTTATCTGACTTCGCAAAAGGGGCAACGTCTTTGTGTAACTGCTTTGTTTTTTCTTTAGACATGTTGAGTGATCCTCCTTCAATCTGATGTACTTTTTCTGATTCACTATCTTGAATCTAATGATAAAGAAATATCCGACTTTACAGAAGGCATAGATGTCATGATTATCGATATGACAAGTGTCACTTGTTGTGAATTAATTCACAAGGATAGATTTCCTTCCTATTTCTGAATCATCGGCACAAAACTTGCATGTATTTATAGGTGTAAAGATTTTTTTCACCTATAAATACAAAAAGAGGAGCGTTAACTACATGAAAATTGGAAACGAAAAACAGATTGTTACAGATAACCATCATGGCACTCTTGTCGAAGATCCTTTCAGATGGTTGGAAGACGATAAGAGTATTGAAACAAAAAACTTTGATGAGCAACAAACAGCCAACACACAAGCCTATTTCAAAACAATTCCCGAAAGAAAAGAACTAAAAGAAAGACTATCCCGACATTGGAATTACGAAAAGTACTTTGTTCCTCAAAAAGAAGGGGACTATTACTACTACCAAAAAAATGATGGCCTGCAAAATCAACCTGTATTTTATCGTTCGAAGTCACTGTTAGATTCCTCACCCGAAGTTGTAATCGATCCAAACGCACTAAATCCGGCTGGAACAACAGCTTTAACACACATCTCTTTCAATAAAGAAGGAACAATAATGGCTTATGCTCTTTCAGATAACGGTAGCGACTGGCAAGAAATAAGTATCCGTGACATGGAAAATGGCGTGGAGTATCCCGAAAAGATTTCACGTTGTAAATTCAGCAGTCTTGCCTGGGTTGAAAACAGCACAGGCTTCTATTACAGCCGCTATCCGAAACTTGGTGATGTGGACGCTGTCGATGAAAGTAACTATAACCGACTTTATTTCCACGTTGTGGGTACTCCGGAATCTGAGGATAGACTCATCCATGAAAGACCCGATGACAAGGAGCTGGCATTTGGCGCTATCGTCTCAGATGACTATAACTATCTTTTACTCGAGTCATGGAAAGGGACTGAAAACAAAAGCCGGCTGTATTATCGACCTATCGATAGTAGCGAGGATTTCATCCCTCTAGCCGCTACCGGAGATGCCTATTATTCATTCATTGGAAATAAGGGCACTACTTTTTATATTTATACAAATAAAGATGCAGCTAACGGAAAAATAGTTGCCATTGATATTAATCGTTTGGAAGAAAAATACTGGATAGAAATTATTCCTGAACAAGAGGGTGTCATGTCCTTTACAAAAATAGTAGATGACCAATTAGTAATAACGTATCTGCACCACGCCAAGGATTTGATCAAGTTATATGATCTTTCTGGAGCGCTTAGCACTAAACTAGATCTCCCTGATACAATTACGGTGACGAATATTACGACAAATAAAAAACAAAAAGAAATGTTTATCAGTTACACTTCCTATTTAAGCCCGACTACTGTTGTGAGGTTTGATTTTGAAACGAATCGGCTTGAAACAATATTTTCCTCACAAGTTGCGTTAGACAGTTCTGCTTATGTAACGAAACAAATTTTTTATCCTTCGACGGACGGGACGAATATCCCCATGTTCATTACGCATAAAAAAGACCTTAAGTTAACGGGAGATAACCCTGTACTATTATATGGGTATGGTGGTTTCAACATCAGTATAACGCCTGCCTACTCTGCGTCCAATGCGATGTTTATCGAGGATGGTGGCATCTATGCGGTTGCTAACATCAGAGGTGGTGGCGAGTACGGTGAGGATTGGCACCAAGCTGGTACTTTTGAAAGGAAACAACAAGTCTTCGATGATTTCATCGCTGCAGCTGAATGGTTAATCGGCAATGATTATACGAATCCTGCTAAATTGGCGATAATGGGTGGTAGTAATGGTGGCTTGCTAGTTTCAGTATGCATGAACCAGCGACCTGATTTATTTAACACGGTCATTTGCCAAGTACCTGTAACTGACATGCTTAGGTATCAACATTTCACTGTGGGACGCTTTTGGACATCTGAATTTGGGAATGCGGAAAAAAATCCGGAACACTTTAAAACAATCTATGCCTATTCTCCACTTCATAATATTTTACCCAATCAAAAATACCCGGCAACACTAATCACAACTGCAGATACAGACGACCGTGTTGTCCCGCTCCATTCGAAAAAATATGCGGCAACTTTGCAAGAATCTCAAGTTGGTGAAGCACCTATTCTCCTTAGAATCGAAAAAGACGCTGGACACGGTCTTGGTAAACCGACCGTGAAAATTATCGAAGAACATACCGATATTTTTACGTTTCTTTATAAAGGCCTAGGCATGTTTTCTAAAAGTTAAACGGAGAAACAGAACTGCCCTCAAAATGGCTTGCATTTTGAGGGCAGTTCTGTTTAACTTCCTATTTCATTCACTTATTTTAGGATCAAACGCATCACGTAATCCGTCACCTACAAAGTTAAAAGAAAGAACAGTAATCAATATCATAAATCCTGGAAACAGCGGGTACCACCATGCCCCAAGCATGATTTGGGGATTTTGAGCGCTTTGTAACATATTCCCCCAACTTGGTATTGGCGGCTGAATACCGAGTCCAAGGTAACTAAGACCCGCTTCCGCTAAAATGACTCCCCCGATACCGAGTGTTGCCGAAACAATGATTGGCCCCATTGCATTAGGCAAAATGTGCGAAAAAATAATCCTAACATTTCTAATCCCCAAGGTTCTTGCCGCCAATACGAATTCAGCCGATCGAAGCGATAAGAATTCGCCACGCACTAAACGGGCGGTTCCCGTCCATCCAAATATTGCAAATACACCAATGAGTGTCATCACACTCGGTTCAAATATAGTCACAAGTGTGATTAGCAGAAACAGTGACGGAAATGATATAACGGCGTCTACAATCCGCATCAGAATCGCATCCAGCTTACCTCCATAATATCCGGCCACCGCACCAACTACCGTACCGATGAAAATTGAACCCACTATTGAAACAAAACCTACAAGTAGAGAAACTCTAGCTCCGTATAGCAATCGGCTCAACGTGTCACGACCCAGATTATCTGCACCTAAAATATACTTCTCACCTGGAGGGCTCAGTTTATCCATCAAAACTTGTTTACTCGGATCTTGTGGCGCTATCACTGGTGCAAAAATCGCGCAGGTGATAATAATAATCAACATAATTGCACCTACGACAGCTAGTTTATTCTTCATAAATTTACGTAACATGACTCTCCCAATAGATTCGTGTATATAATCCTGCATACCGTCTGCTAACAATGGGTCATTTACTGGTGGATTTAATCCTGGTGGTGTCACTTCTTTCCCCTCCTAATACTCAATTCGCGGATCGAATATGGCGTATAGTATATCTGCTAGTAAGTTGCCGATTACAACCAAAGTTGCTGCAATTACAACGACCGCCATAATTACCGGATAATCCCTTTGGAATGCGGCTTCAACGAATAGCAAACCAATTCCCGGCCAGGCAAAAATACTCTCAATTATGACAGATCCACCTATAAATGACGGCAACATTAATCCAATAATTGTAATAATCGGTATAAGTCCATTACGAAGTCCATGCTTGAAAATAACTGTCATATTTCGAAAACCATTTGCTTTTGCTGTACGAATATAGTCCTGTCGTAACACTTCTAACATACTGGAACGCGAGTATCTTGTTAATCCTGCCATGTCCGCTGTTGCAAGTACAAATGCAGGCAATATTAAGTGATGAATACGATCCCAAATACTAAAAGGTTCTCCAAGAGTAGAGACGCCGCCTGTCGGGAACCATCCCATGTGGACTGACATGAACATGATTAGGACAAGACCAATCCAGAAGTTAGGTGTTGCAATCCCAAAAAAAGAAACAAACGTAATTGAATAATCTGTCAATGAATTCCGTTTGGTAGCCGAGAAGACCCCGAGTGGGATTGAGATTAGAAAAGCAATGATTGTTGACACAAGCATTAAAATCAACGTATTTGGGAGCCTTGCCACAATCAAATCTTTAACAGGTACGCCTTGCCGAATCAGGGATTCTCCAAAGTTTCCTTGAGCCATGTTACCAAGCCATCTAAAATATTGCACAACTACGTTGTCATTTAACCCATAAGCTTCTTTATATTTCACTAGGTTTTCTTGCTTGATCATGGGATCCATCATTAACGCCGTGGGATCACCGGGTGCCATTTGCATCATGGCAAATGAAATGATAGTAATAATAAAAAGTAATGGAATAGCCATTAAAATTCTTCTTACTATATATGTAGTCATTTCCAGTCCGCTCCTTCATTTAAAATTTAGTTAACCGGGGCTTTCTGAATATCTAAAGAATACTGCACTGGAAATCGGTCCCATACGTAAAGATAAGAATTCACCCATTAGATTTGTTTTTTTAATAGTACGAACATCATCTGTCTATTTCACAGGTGATGTTCGCTATCAGTACAAGAAATCATTTTTAGTTATTCGATGTACCATTCATGTATTTTGTAGTACGTGTTCGCTGCATTGTATTTAGGTCCCTTAAGATTAGGTGCATTTGCTAAACTACCCGCTACATAATATAGGAATGTGTTTGGCTGATCCTCAGCAACAATTGCATCCGCTTCGGCAATGATTCTCTTTCTTTCGTCTAGATCGGAAATTTTCGTGTTCTCAGATAGCAGTTCGTCAACTTTCTTATTTGAATAGCCGTTGTAGTTCAAGCCGTTTTCAATTTCGGATGAATGCCAGAACCAAGTCGGATCCGGGTCACTACCGATAGACCAACCCGCTACAATAGCATCAAAGTTCCATAGTGGCGGACTTGTTTGTTCTACGTAGGCACTCCATTCTAGTACTTCTATCGAAACTTTAATGCCGATTTCGTTTAGTTGTTGTTGAACAACTTCTGCGATTTGCTGACGAACTTCATTTGCTGAAGTCGTTTTCAAAACAAATTCAAATTTCTTACCGTCTTTCTCTAACACACCGTCTGAATTTGGTTCCCATCCAGCTTCTTTCAATAATTCCTTTGCAACTTCGGGATCATATTCAAACTTCGGCATATCCGGGTTAAATGCCCAGTTCGCAGGGCTACCTGGTCCATCTGCAACAACTCCAGCTCCATCCAATAAAGCTTCTACGATTGAGACTTTATCAATTGCATGCGTTAATGCATGACGCACCTTTTTGTCCTGGAACAATTCATTTCTTAAGTTATATCCAATGTATTCAAATGCATTTGCAGGTCCAGAGCTTACTTCTATCTTCCCTTTTTCCTGTAGTTTGTTTGCTGTTTCAATATACTGAGGAGAAATACTCGTCAAATTAACATCGCCAACTTCCAACTGGGCCATTAGCGTATTCATATCAGGAACAATTTTGTAAATGATACCATCTAATTTAGGTGCTCCTAGGAAATAGTCATCGTTTGCTTCGAGCTCAATATACTCTCCCTCTTTCCATTCTTTAAATTTGAATGGACCTGTTCCAATCGGTTCTTTTGTATTGAACTTGTCCTTACCAAGGTCAGCAATAGGAACATCTCCAAGAATGTGTTTTGGCAGTACTTCAAATTGAGCTGTAATTGTTATGAATGGTGCGTACGGTTCAGAAAGAACAAACTCTACTGTGTAATCATCAATTTTATTTATTTCATCAATAATTTCAAATGCCAATCCACGTGGTCCGATGTAGCCTTCATCCAATGGAATGCCATAAGAAAATACAACGTCATCAGCCGTAAAGTCTTCTCCATCATGCCATTTTACATTTTCTCTTAAGTGGAAAGTCCACGTTAACCCGTCATCCGAGAACTCCCAACTTTCTGCCAGGTCTCCCTCAGGGTTAAAATCTTCGTTAACTGTTACTAATCCGCTAAACATAAATCCTTCAAGCGTTGAACTTGAAGTATCTGTGGAGTAATATGGGTTGAATAATGTCGGTGCAGCTGTCGTACCTAGTACTAATTTGCCACCTGACGCTTTTTCTGTTTCTGATTCTGATTGTTTACCGTCCTTTGTGTCACTCTTTTCTTTAACTTCTCCGTCCGAACATGCAGAAACTATAAGCATTAATACGAAGATAACTCCCAATATAAATCTATTTTTCAACATTCTTTTCTTCCCCCTTTATTTTCCTTTTAGCCGCAATACCAACAAATAATCCCTTTCCCCCCTCTGTAGAATAAAAATCTATTTACCCATTTATAGACTTGCATCATATAAATGACAGGCAACGAAATGATTTGGACGTGGCTCTTTGAGTTGTGGAATCATCGTTTCACAAACCTTCATTTTTGCCGGACATCTTGTATGGAACACACATCCCGTCGGCTGATTAACTGAACTCGGAATATCGCCTTTTAAAATAATTCTCTCCCTACTAGCAGAACCTCTACTTCGAATAATAGGTACGGCAGAAAGTAGTGCCTGTGTATATGGATGGAGCGGTTCAACATATAAATCATTTTTATCGGCTAGCTCGACGAGTTTTCCTAGATACATAACGCCTACTCGATCTGCAATATGCCTCACCACACTTAAATCATGTGATATGAAAATATAGGTCAGATTAAATTCAGACTGCAAATCCTCTAGAAGATTAATGATTTGCGCCTGTATGGATACATCTAATGCGGAAACAGCCTCATCTGCAATAATCAATTCCGGGTTTAACACCAAGGATCGAGCAATTCCAATCCTCTGACGCTGTCCCCCCGAGAATTCGTGTGGATAGTAATTAATGGATGAGGAATGTAAACCGACGACGTTTAGAAGCTCTTTTATTTTTTCATCCCGCTCTTTTTGATTTTTATATAGTCCGTGGGCTTTTAGCGGTTCATTTAACAGATTCCCCAATGACTTTCTAGGATTTAAAGAAGCATAAGGGTCTTGAAAAATCATTTGAATCTTTCTTCGGATTAATGGCCTTAATTCCTTTTCCGGCAAATTTGTAATGTCAATTCCTTCAAACAGTACGTTGCCGCCTGTTGGTTCGTATAATCTAATGAGAGCCCTACCCATCGTGGATTTACCACAGCCTGATTCTCCGACGATTCCAAGGGTCTCTCCTTTCCTTACATTAAAACTAATATCGTCGACAGCTTTCACATGGCCAACTGTACGTTGGATAATACCGGCCTTCACTGGGAAGTGCATTTTTATATTCCGTACTTCCAACAAGGTTTCTTCTATTACTCTATCTACTCTACTGCCAAGCACAGTTGGTTCTAATAAATTGGTCGAACCCATCATTCCGCCCCCACTTCATCATATAAAAAGCACCTGACAGATCTATATTCATCTACTTTTTTTAAAGCTGGCACTTCTTTGGTGCAACGGTCAAACACTTTGCTGCATCTAGCCGCAAACCTGCAGCCTGTTATGATTGATCCGGGAGCGGGAACATTTCCTTTAATAGCTCGAAGTCTTTCAATTTCTCCGTCTATTTTCGGTACCGAATCAATGAGTCCTACAGTATAGGGATGAAGAGGATTTCCAAACAAATCATCAATGTAAGCGATTTCAACAATCTGCCCTGCATACATAACAATGACTCTTTCCGCCAGTTCAGAAACAACACCAAGATCATGCGTGATCAAAAGAATAGACGTCGAAAATTGCACGCTTAACTTCTTCATCAGCTCGAGTACTTGCGCTTGAATCGTAACATCCAATGCAGTTGTCGGTTCATCCGCTATCAGTAACTTAGGATTACAAGACATGGCCATCGCTATCATCACCCGCTGTCTCATTCCGCCGGATAAGCGATGCGGATAATCTTTAAGCAACTTTTTAGGATCCGAAAAACCGACTAAATCCAGCATTTCTATCGCTTTTGTTTCTGCTTGTTTCTTTGTAAGTTTTAGATGATAGATAATAACACTCATCAATTGATCACCAATTGTTAGAACTGGATTTAAAGAAGTCATTGGTTCCTGGAAAATCATCGCAATGTCTTTCCCACGAACTTTATACATTTTCTTTTCGGGCAATTCTACTAGATTAACGCCGTCTAGCAGAATTTCACCATCAACTATCTTCCCCTCCGGTGACGGGACAAGACCCATAATTGACAATGAAGTCATACTTTTACCGCATCCAGACTCCCCAACAAGTGCTACAGTCTCGCCTTTTTTTATCTCAAAGTCAATTCCATCTACTGCCCGTACGACGCGTTTATTCTTTTTAAAGTGCGTTTTTAGACTTTTCACTTCCAACAAAGTTGACATTCATATCCACCCCACCGTTTTCAGCTTTCTTTTGGTGCTAATCTATATAACTTCATTGCAAGTTTCATGCCATTAATCAAACTATTTCAGTACTCAAAAGAATATCCCCACTGCGACTTAATGTCAGTGAGGATTTGGGTGTAAACAAATATTCAGGTTATTCTTTCTCTCAAACTTTTATTCATCAGATAGGTGTCTAAATAGTTAGAATAATGTAATTCAAGTGTATAGTAACTTATACTCTATTCACAACCTAATCAATTCTTTAGGAGACAGTGTCAAAATCTCAATACTATTTTCTTTAACCAAGATGTCATCTTCGATTCGAACACCACCAAGGTCAGGTATATAGATGCCTGGTTCAATCGTGACAATCATACCGGGCAGCAATTCTTCCGTTGAATTACTTGAGAAGAAAGGGTCCTCATGAATATCGAGTCCGATTCCATGTCCAAGACCGTGTCCAAAGTATTGACCATAGCCATTTCCATCTATATATTCCCTTGCGATAGCGTCTATTTCATTTGCTGTCATTCCTGCTTTGATTGTCTCTAGTGTAAGTTGTAGTGCATCATAAACAATCGTATATATTTCAACCAGTTTTGTATCAGGCGTTCCGACAGCAAGCGTTCTAGTCATGTCTGATCTGTAACCTTCGTACAATGCCCCATAATCAAGTGTCACCATATCCCCTGATTCAATCACTTTGTCACTCGCCACACCATGCGGGAGCGCACCACGATGTCCGGAAGCGACAATTAGAGAATGCGATGAATTTCCGCTTGCTCCCTGCTTTTTCATGAAGTGTTCCAACTCAATGGCAACATCCAACTCCGTTACGCCAGGCCGAATAATGCTTTGAATATGATTAAAGGCGGCATCTCCAATCTTGGCAGCTTTCCTGACCTTTTCAATTTCTGATTCAGTTTTCACTAAGCGAAGCTTTTCAACAACTTTTGTTGTGGGGACAAGATTTACATCGATTCCATTCTTTAATTCTGAATAGAAATTAAAATTCATATCTCCAGCTTCAAACCCCAGGTTTTTAATACCCAACTTGTTTACGTTTTGAATAATGTTGTCCATCAGGAATCGGGATGATTGGTGAATGTTTATTCCATAGCCTTTAATTTGTTCCTTTGCCTGCTTGTCATAGCGGAAGTCCGTTAAGAACAAAGCTTCAGTTTGGGTGATTAAAACAACGCCGGCACTTCCCGTGAATTCTGTTAAATAGCGACGATTCAATTCATTAGTGACAAGTAGTCCATCAACGCCAAACTCTTCAAATAATCTTCTAACTTGATTCAATTTATCCAACAATATCAATCCTCCTCTTGATTGTTTGGTAGTCCCTAGCTAGTCGTTTTACTGTTATAGAATAATTAATTCCTTTGTAGACGGCGACAATACCTCGCAGCCCTCTTCTGTAATGAGGAGCATGTCTTCAATGCGCGCCCCGCCGATTTCCGGTAAATAGATGCCCGGCTCAATTGTAATGACCATGTTTGGCAATAAAAGCTTTTCCGAGTCTACGGAGAATAGCGGCTTCTCGTGTACTTCTAGACCGATTCCATGACCCGTTCCTGTTCCAGAAAATTCATTGTAGCCTGTTTCGATTAGAACCTCTCTCATGTACTCGTCCACTTCACGATCCGTCAACCCCGGTCTTAAATGAGTAGCACAGTTGGTGAATGCCCGGAGAACTACTTGCTGAACTTCTTTCATCTTCTCATTTGGCTCACCCATTGCCACGACACGGGAAATATCGGACCAATAGCCATTGTAGTTTGTCCCAAAGTCAATCGTGATCATGTCACCTTGTTCAATAACCTTGTCGCTTGCTCGGCCGTGCGGAAGCGATGCCCGTTTCCCCGATGCCACAATCGGGCTGAACGTCGAGGTGATTCCGCCGTTCTTTTTGATGAAGTTTTCTAATTCGCCGGCAACTTCCAATTCCGTCAATCCCGGACGAATGAAGTCTAAGACATGTACAAACGCATCATCCGTAATTTTTGAAGATATGCGGATGTTTTCGATTTCTTCGAGCGACTTAACCATACGCAAATTTTCAACGACATCATAAGTAGGGATCATTTCACAATCGATGAGCGCATCCAGTTTTGCATAGTTCCCGAAACTTAAGTGCTGTTGTTCGAATCCAATTCGTTTTATGCCCATCTTATTGATTTGCTTCGCTACTTCATCATAAATCTTATGTTTATGGCCCGTATGCTCTGCATGTAACACAACGTTTAAGCCTGTCTGACTTTTAGCTTGTTCAAAATAGCGGTAATCTGTTATGAAGATAACGTCGTTTTTTGTGATGAGTACAATGCCATTACTACCTGTAAATCCGGTTACGTAGCGTCGGTTCCAATCCCCATTAATCAGCAATCCTTCAATATTTAATTCATTTAACTGATCTTGAAGCTTCGCTATTCTATTCATTTTTCTCCCCCAATGTAAATTATTATTGTTGAAACTGATTCGTATTATTAAAAGAGATATACAGAAAATATTGTTGTAACAACTATGATTGTTATTCCAATGAGCAGAAAGTAGCTTGAAAACGTTGCAGTCTTAGCAACTGACAGTGCAAACTCACCTTGACCATTCACTTCCGCTACGTATCCTTCCACTTTCGAAGAGGTTTTTAAAAACTTTTTAAAACTGTAAAAGAAGAAGTCAAACACCCCTTTTTCTAGCAATAAAAATACGCCCCCCAGCATAAAGATCACTAAGCCAATTAGAAAGAAAATATCCCAAAAAACAACACTTACATTCAGCATGAGAAAGGCCATCGCCAGCAAACCAATACCACTAAAGGTGATGACTAATTTCTTTTTCATCTTAAACAGTCCTTTATGGAAATGTATTAAACTAAAAGAGCAGTAGCTTCTGATTTCCTTTTATATGATTCAACTTCGTCCTCCGTACACGCGACCCAGTGTCCTTCTGTAATCTCCCTCAGTATGCAATCTTCAACGTTTATAGCCCATTCATCCTTATGCACCCTTTTTCTTCTCTTCTCAACTTCAGGGTCCGGAACAGGAATGGCAGATAATAATGACTTGGTGTAAGGATGTAAGGGATTGTCATACAGTTCATTACTCTCAGCCACTTCAACCAACTTCCCTTGGTACATGACACCAACCCGATCGCTAATATACTTCACCATCGACAGATCATGAGCGATAAACAAATACGTTAGGTTCTTCTCTTTTTGAAGTTTCTTCAGCAAATTTGTAATTTGTGCTTGAATGGAGACGTCCAATGCGGAGATTGGCTCATCCGCAATGATAAATTCCGGTTCTACAGCAAGAGCTCGTGCAATACCTATACGCTGTCTTTGTCCTCCACTGAACTCATGTGGGTATCGATTGGCATGCTCTTCTGACAGGCCGACCGTTTTCAATAACTCATAAACCTTTTCCATTCGCTCAGCTTTCGAGGTATACAGCCCATGAATATCCATTCCCTCGGCTATAATATCTGCCACAGTCCACCTCGGATTTAGTGACGAATACGGGTCCTGAAAAATCATTTGAATGTCTTTGTTCAAGTTCAATTTGTTTTTCTTATGAATGTCGACACCTTTAAAGTGAACTTCACCTTCTGTAGCGGTGTACAAACGAATCAGTGTCCTCCCTGTTGTTGACTTCCCGCATCCTGATTCTCCAACCAAGCCAAATGTTTCGCCTTTATAAATATCAAAAGAAATTCCATCGACAGCTTTAATGACTGAGTTTTTACTGCCTTTAAAGTGCTGTTTCAAGCCTTTCACTTCGAGTAACTTCTCCTGACCAATTTCTCTGGCCGGCACTATTTCACTAATTATTTTTGTTTGCTGCTTTGTCTCCACTTTCTTCGCTACTTTTGAGGCCTTTTCATGCAATAACCATGTTGCTGCAGAATGTGTTTCAGATACCTTGAACATCGGTGGATCATGCAGAAAATCTACTTTTAATGCGTATTCATTTCGTAATGCAAATGCATCTCCAGTTGGAGGATATAGTAGATTAGGTGGTGAGCCTGGGATGGTTTGCAATTCTTCTTGATCAATTGTCAAATCTGGCATCGCAGCCAATAACCCTTTAGTATAAGGATGTTGTGGATTATAAAAAACTTCTTCGGTTTTCCCGATTTCGACTACTTTTCCTGCGTACATGACAGCAACTCGATCAGCAATATTTGCAACAACACCTAAATCATGCGTGATGAAAATAATGGATGTCCCCATTTTCTTTTGAATATCTTTCAGCAACTCGAGTACTTGAGCTTGGACAGTAACGTCTAGTGCAGTCGTCGGTTCATCCGCTATTAATATCCCCGGGTTGCAGGCAAGCGCCATGGCGATGACGACACGCTGCTGCATTCCACCGGAAAATTGGTGTGGATATTGCGTTACTCGCTCTTCAGCTTTTGTAATTCCAACTAGACCCAATAAATCAATTGCTTTTTTCTCAGCTTCTTTCTTCGAAAGTTTTTGATGGGCCATAATCCCTTCAATAATTTGATTACTGACAGTCATTGTCGGATTCAGGGACGTCATCGGATCTTGAAATATAATGGATATATCAGATCCCCGGATGCCCATCAATTCCTTATTTGTGAAGGTCGTAATGTCCCGATCTTGGTACCAGATATGCCCTTTCACAATTCGCCCTGCCGGTTTGGGTATCAATCCCATGATACTTTTCGACATAACGGACTTTCCCGATCCCGATTCACCAACGATGGCCAACGTTTCACCTTTATATAATTCAAATGTAACGCCCCGAACAGCTTGTACTTCTCCGTCGTATGTGTCAAAAGAGATATGTAAATCATCTACTGATAAGATCTTCCCCATTTTATTCACCTCTATTTCTTCATTTTCGGATCAAATGAATCCCGAAGACCATCACCAAGCAAGTTAAAACTGATCATTATTAAACTGATAATGATAGAAGAGAACATGAGCATATGTGGATATATTTTCAGCATCTTAAAACCATCATTTACAATCATCCCAAGTGAAGCAATCGGCGGTTGAAGTCCTAAACCGATAAAACTAAGAAAAGCTTCGGTAAATATCGCAGTTGGAATCGTAAACATTGTTGTAATAATGATCGGTCCCAATGAATTGGGAATCAGATGTCCCCAGATGAGCCTCTTATCGTTTGCTCCCAACGTTCTAGAAGCAAGAACGAATTCCTGTCCCTTCAATTTCAAAACTTGCCCCCGTACAATCCTCGCCATACTTACCCATCCCGTAATAACCATAGCCAAGGTTATCGAGACAATTCCAGGCTTTAAAACTAAGATTAGAAGAATGACTACAATCAGATTTGGAATACCCATCAGAACTTCAATGATACGTTGCATCACGTTGTCGATTCGGCCACCGTAATAGGCGGAAATACTGCCGTAAGCTACACCAATCACCAAATCCAATGTCGCTGCCAAGAAAGCAATAAATAATGAGATTCTTGTTCCTTCCCAGATACGCGTCCATAAATCCCGGCCCAAATCATCTGTTCCGAACCAGTAGTACTCAGATACACCTTTTGCTGTGTATTGATCCGTTCCTCGGATATCCACTCCACTTAAACCTAAAAATGGTATATTTTCCAATACCGGTACTTTGGGCGGCATATTTGTTCTCGTTAAGTCTTGTTCATCAAATCCATGCGAATTCATAAAAGGTCCAAAAGCAGCTAGAAAGATGATTAGTACGATGAGGATTAACCCTGTAAACGCACCTTTATTCTTTCGCAACCGTAGCCATGAATCCCTCCAAAAAGTCGATGACGGACGATTTACGCTTTTGTTCTCTATGAACCCTTGCCCCGCCTCTTCAAATAGGTCATCGGCTAATTCAATTTCATTTACCTTCACGATGCCCACCTCCTGAAAGTCGGATTCTCGGATCAATGATGCCATACAACAGATCTACAATGAGGATTACGATAATGAACAACAAGCTATAAAATAATGTCACACCCATGATGACAGGATAATCATTGGTCAATATAGACTTGACGAATTGCTCTCCTAAGCCGGGTACGCTAAATATTTTCTCAACAACCAACGTTCCAGTCATTAACGCGACAGTTAATGGACCTAAAATCGTTATAATAGGTATCATGGCATTACGTAAACCATGTTTCATAACCACAGCTAATTCACTGATTCCCTTCGCTCTAGCGGTCGTAATGTATTCATTCCCCAGGACATCAAGCATTTCAGTTCGCATAAAGCGGGCCATAGTAGCAACTACAAAAGCAGCAAGTGCAATTGTTGGAAGGATGGAATACTCAAACCCTTCCCAAAACGCAACGGGCAACCATTGCAGACGTACACCTACCCAGTACTGGAGAAGTCCTGCCAATACAAAGTTTGGTATCGATAGCCCCAGAACCGCTACAACCATGGCCCCATAGTCAATGAATGTATTGTGCCTCAATGCAGCAATAATTCCCAAAAAGAGCCCGACTATCGTCCCCACAATTAAAGACTGCGCTCCTAATATCGCCGAGACACCTATTCTTTCCCCTATAATACTAGTGACGGATCTACCATCAAATTGAAAGGATACGCCAAAATCACCTTTTGTAGTATTGACCAAATATTTAAAATACTGGACGGATAATGGTTCATTCAAGCCGTATCTTTCGTTTAAAACTTCTTTTTGAGCCGATGATAACCGTTCATCATTAAACGGCGAACCTGGTAGCGTTTGCATTAGAAAAAATGTGAACGTTACGATTATAAAGAAGGTAAATAACATATATCCTATTCTGCTAGCAATATACTTTCTCACGCAAGCCACCGCCTATATCGTGATGTATTGAACAAAAATCTTCCATACCTCTAAAAAGAGAACTTCATTCCTTTGAGAGGTATGATTTGCAGATTTTATATGGTTAATCAGTTATCGATAGTTACCCATTGATAAGAATAAGTAGAGTTTGCGTGTGCAGTAAATCCTTTGACTTTAGGTTTGATTAGACGCGCAGATCCCGCTTGATACATTGGTGAAATTGCAGCCTCCTGCCCGATCAGAATCTCTTCAGCTTCCTGCAACTCGGCAAATCGTTTGTCAATGTCAGAGAAATCAACCATTGCCTTCTTCACGTTTTTGTCAAATTGTTCATTTTTAAAGGCTTGCCAGTTATATGCGCCATCTGATAGGAACACGGATAGAAACTCAACCGGATCCGCCACATCATTTCGCCAGCCTGAATGTGACAAGTCATAATCCAATGCGTCTTCCAATGCCAATTTTTGTTTGTTCGGTTGTTGATTTATCGTAATTTGTAAGCCCGGGAGATTTTTTTCCAATTGATTTTTCATATACTCAGCTACAGACTTCCTTTGCCCGTCGTCATAGCTTAGTAAATCTAGTTTAATTTCTGTTACACCAAGTTCTGCAATACCTTTATTCCAAAACTCTTTCGCTTCTTCAGGTGTCCCCTTGTTCAAATCGCCAAAACGCTCCCTGAACTCTTCTCCATCCGGTGACTGTACAAAATCAGGGAAAACTAACCAGTAAGCAGCTTTTGAGCCATTTTTCAGGATGGCATCTGCCGCCTGCTCTTTATCCCACCCCATGTCAATCGCTTTGCGGATATTCGGATTGCTCAAGTATTTGTTAGTCTGATTCATACGTAAAAAGTAAATTTCAGACTTCAATGAAGTCGTATACTCTTCATGGTCTTTGTAAACATCAACAAATTCCGATGACAAATTGGCGACGTCAATTGTATCCGTTTCATAAAGGTTCACTTCAGTAGAAGTGTCTTTTGCGACTTTGAAATTGATTTCATCCACATTTACATTGTCTGCATTCCAGTATTCCGGATTCTTTTTCAACGTCCATTTTTGGTCATGTTCCCATGAATCCAATGTAAATGGACCATTGAAAACTAGATTTTCGGGTTCAAGTGCGTATTGGTCTTTTTGTTCTTCCGAAAACTTTTCGTTTTGCGGATAAAAAACAGGATTTGCCAAAAGTTCTGTAAAGTAAGGCACTGTGTTCTCCATTTCCACTACTAATGTAAATTCATCCTGTGCCGTAACGCCAAGTTCATCCACTTTTCCATACATTTCATGATCAGGATTTTGGATATTTGCAGCACCTTTCACCGCGCCCATCAAATAAGCATGTGGAGAGATAGACTCCGGATGTAATGCTTTTTTCCAAGCATAAATAAAGTCTTGTGCCGTAGTTGGATCACCGTTACTCCAAACAGCATCTTCCCTTAAGTGGAACGTATATAGTTTGCCATCCTCACTTACGTCATACGTATCGACGATTCCTTCAATAATATTGTCATTTTCATCTACTCTGAAAAGACCCTCAAAAATGTTCTGCATTATAGTTTGCGATAATCCATCCAATGCGCCATTTGATTTAAGTGTCGGAATTTCTCCCGCTACCGCCAAATGGAGAACACTCTTTTCAACGTTCTCTTCTTCCTTGGTTTCACCTTGTGGATCGTCCTTTTTATCGGTTTCTTCAACTTTCTCTCCGCCATAACATCCAGCTAGTAAAACTAGACTTGCAAAAATCAATGTAAGTAACCACGTGGTTTTCTTTACCATAAGTTGTCGCCTCCTCGTTAATATCATCGCGAATTCAATAGTAGACAATTTTGCATGTGTTCATTTTTCCACAGCTAGTCATCGTTTCATGGAACTACTGTCTAATTCTCTTGAATTGACTACCTAAAACACAATTAGTGTAAAATACTATTTACACTCCCCCCAAAAATACTCTTACAGAATTGAAATTAATCAATTGTTCCGTCAAATCACCACAGTATAGTACGCCTATAACATGGATGCGATTATACAATGTAGACGTACAGTCTAACCCCTCTCCTTTCTTTGTCTAATAGTAATTATTAATGCAATTCTCATGCCAATGCTTTTGAATTTGTTGTTTACCTATTCGTTGGTATAAAAAAACCTTTACGCTCTATTTGCTAATACGGCATCATTCTTGCATGATTAGTAGATAACACAATTTTAGGAGGGTTCCATATTGGCTACTATATATGAAGAAAGACGATCGCTTTTGACAGCGCATCTCATTGAGAACAATATCGGTGCAATTATGATTACTGCACCTGCAAATGTTTATTATTATACCGGGTTCAACTCAGATCCCCATGAAAGATTCATGTCTATGTTTATTGACACGCAAGCTGATAAAACCTATTTGTTCGTACCGGCTTTGGACAAGGATGCCGCTATGCTAGACTCCGATGTTACGACAATCATCGCGATTTCAGACGAGCAAGTCCCTTTCGAGGTTGTTCGTGAATCGGTTGGAACGCTTTCGGAAACAGTTGGAATTGAAGCCAAAGCGCTGAGTTATGATCGGTACACTAGTTTGCTGTCGTTTTTCCCGGGTGTGCAAGTAGTCGATGTACAGCCTTTCATTAACAAACAAAGAATGAAGAAATCTAAAGAAGAAATCGCAAAATTACGGACGGCTATTGAAATCATTGAAAAGGTTTTGGAAGAAGGCATTAAGAAAGTGGAAATCGGAATGTCCGAATCCGAGTTTACGGCAGAATTAGAGTTTTTGATGAGGAAATTCGGTGCAGATGGTCCTTCTTTCTCGACTATCGTGCTTACCGGTGAAAAAGCAGCATTGCCGCATGGTTCTCCTGGTGAACGTAAAATTCAACAAGGTGACTATTTGCTGATTGATTTCGGCGTCATCAAAGATGGGTATTGTTCTGATATTACGAGGACTTTCATTATTGGAGGAGCTTCAGACAAACAAAGAGAAATTTACGACATCGTTCTGCGGTCCAATGAAGCTGGCATCAATGCCGTCAAAGCAGGGGTACCAGTAAAAACATTCGATATCGCAGCGAGAAATGTCATCACCACTAGTGGCTACGGGGAGTATTTCAATAACCGTGTCGGGCACGGATTGGGGATTGAAGTGCACGAAGAGCCTTCCATTCATGAAAACAATGAGCAGATTGCGGAAGCGGGGCTTGTCTTTACAATTGAACCCGGTATTTATATTCCGAATGTCGGCGGTGTTCGTATCGAAGACATTGTCTATATCAATGAAGACGGGAAAGCGGAAGTATTGTCTTCGTTCCCGAAACAACTGCAAATTCTATAATTTGATCATGTTCATAATTTCCTTGCATGTAGAGCAGCAACAAATCTATTGTTGCCACTCTTCACTTGCAAGGTTTTTTTACTTCTAGCATGTCTGAATAAAACTATTCTCTGCAGGGGTACCTATAAACAATTGTTTTATTACTTCATTCACGGCTCAAGTACGTCTCGAAGTCCATCTTTCCCTACTCGTACTTTTTTGTCTCTCAATTCAATAGATGAATCTAATTCCATCTCTTTGCATCTGTCTTCCCAGAAATCCGCACCCTTGATTCCTACTTTAATCGGATCAAACACAGGGTCTTTTCCGGCCTTCATCTGAACATCAAAATCCTTCAAAACTTTTAGCGTCGGCTTTGTCAAAAGTAATATCGCGATAAGATTTAGCCAAGCCATACTTCCAAACCCTAAATCTCCGAGAGCCCACATAAATGACGCGGATTTGACGCTGCCGACATATACCATCGCTAGAAAAACAAGTTTCAAAACCGTTTTCAACCACTGCGCCTTTAGTTTTCGGTCAAGATACACAATTGTTGTTTCAGCGATATAGTAATAGGCCATCAGAGTAGTAAACGCGAAGAAGAAGATGGCGATGGCAACAAACAATGCACCATAACCCGGGAAAACGGTTTCTACCGCTTCCTGCGTGTAGATAGGACCGGCCTCAACACCCCTCATCGTATCGACAATTGGGTCTTTGCCCTCTGGTGTAACGCTGTACATGCCAGTCACGAGAATCATGAAAGCTGTTGCCGTACAGACCACAATTGTATCGATGTAAATCGAAAACGCTTGTACTAAGCCTTGCTTAGCAGGGTGGGTAACTTCAGCCGCTGCTGAACTGTATGTTGCTTCACCAACACCCGCAACACTAGAGAAAATGGCTCTTCTGACTCCCCAGGCAATTGCTGAGCCGAGAATTCCTCCGAACGCCTCATTCATGCCAAATGCGCTTGAAAGAATCAGAGAGAACATTTTAGGCACTTCTGACATATTTGCAAATAACACGATGAACGTAACAATTACATAACCTACTGCCATAATTGGAACAACTTTGTCTGCGACACTGGCAATTCGCTTCACGCCGCCAAAAATAATTACCCCAAGCAATACAACCATTAGAATTCCAGTAATACTCTTATTCAAACCAAGTACATTTTCAAATCCAATCGCAATACTATTCGCTTGTATTCCAGGTACTAAAATGCCGTAGGATAGCGTAACAACAACAGCCATCACTACTGCAAACCACCTCATGTTCAACCCTTTTTCGATGAAGAAGGGTGTACCTCCTCGATATTCATTTCCTATTTTACTCTTGTATACTTGGGAAAGTGTCGATTCAATAAATGCACTGGCTCCACCTAATATTGCCATTACCCACATCCAGAAAATTGCTCCTGGACCTCCGAAGGCTATAGCCGTAGCCACCCCAGCAATATTACCGATCCCTACACGGCCTGCCAAAGCTAAACAAAAAGCCTGAAAAGAAGATATTCCTGACTCTGAACTTTTACCCTCAAATATTAATTTGATCATTTGTTTAAAGTATCTCAATTGAACAAAACGCGTAACAATTGTAAAGAATAATCCTGCCCCCAGGACAAAGATGACCAATCCTAGACTCCATACCTGATCGACTAACCAATTCACTAGATTCTCCATATAGGTCCCCTTTCGAAATCGCTTTCATTTTTTTTTTGCATTGCTCTCATTTATAAAATGAGCACTACCATTACCCAATGCACCTTTATATCTCAACACCTCTCCTATATACATAGTTCTATTGCAATTTCCATGCCAAAAGCTTCTGCACTTCTTGTACTAGTGTCTTTGGGGAGCGACGGATGAACTAACACCATATGATTACTGAAAAAATTAGGGATGCGACGAAGTCACATCCCTAATTAAGCAATAAAACTCTAAAATTAAACTACTAATTCAAATGTGTAAAACTTCTTCAAATGACTGTCAATATATTTTTACTACTTTTGTTGAATCAACCTCCACAATATTTTTATCTAATCTGAAGATTCATATTTCATGTCGAATTTTATAATTGCCTATGCTATAATTAAGACTACAATCATGTAAGCGTATTCATTCTTTATCAGCTACAAAAGGAGGAATCGTCATGGAACTTGGGCTCCAGCAACGGCAGGAACTGAATCTATTAATGACTTTTGAATTAAGGCAAGCTATTGAACTATTACAATACTCCACTTATGAACTCGAACAATATATTAGGGAGCAAGAGCTTGAAAATCCACTTATCAAACTTAAAGAAAAGGAAGAGAAGCCAGTCCATGAAGAACGTTTGCATCGACAATCCTCCTCCTTCGGTAGTTCCGAGATGCCCATGGATGCGGTGCGAAGCAATGATAAAAATATGCGGGATGAATTACTGGAACAGGCAAAGTTCATGTATCCGGATATCCATACGCAAAAACTGATAAAGTATCTCCTTTACAATATTGATGACAATGGCTACTTACAAATCACCGATACCCATTCGAATGACTATTTGGCATTTGGAGAAGATGATATCGAAAAAGGAATCCACCTCCTTCAACAACTTGGTCCAATTGGGATAGGTGCCAGGGATTTAAAAGAATGTCTGCTACTACAAATCACGTATAGCTACCCTGAAAACAATTTAGCTGCTTGTTTAGTGGAGCACCATTTGAACCTGATTGCTGACCGTAAATGGAACGAAATTGCTTCAAAAATGAAAATCGAAATGCACGAAGTGAAAGATCTTTTCGATTTTATACAAACACTCAATCCTAGACCTTGCTCCTTCACTTCTGATTCTTCAACGGAATATTTGACACCCGATATCATTGTCGAGTGGAAGGATGATGAATTCACTTTTCATTTGAATGATGGGTATTTACCAGCGATTCATATAAATAAAGATTATTCACAGTATCTTAACGTAAAAAATGACGCATCAAAATATATGAATACGCAATATAAAAATTATCAATGGCTTCTTAGCAGCATTGAACAGCGCAGAAATACAATCATTAAAATTGTACAGGTCCTTTTGGAAAGACAGGAGGATTTTTTCAAAAAAGGGTTCCATTCATTGAAACCTCTCACCCTCAAAGAGGTCGCCGATGAAATTGAAATGCATGAATCGACTGTCAGTCGGGCAACGACAAACAAAGTGATCCAGACGCCATTCGGTTCATTTGATTTGCGGTTGCTATTCACTTCAAAGCTAGAAACGGCAGACGGAAATACCATTTCCCAAACGAAGATGAAGACACTTCTGGAAAGTTTCATTGCACAAGAAAACAAGTTCAAACCGTATTCCGATCAAAAAATAGCCGAATACTTCAATACTGAACAGGGAATTACAATATCCAGACGGACAATCAGCAAATACAGGGAAGAATTACGAATCCCACCTTCAAGTAAACGCAAGGATATTCAAGTATAAAAGCGCCCTACACAAATAAGAGGAGGAATGGAGATGTTCAATCATCTCCATTCCTCCTCTTATTTCAAACTGCTATGCTTTTTCTGCTGAAAAGTGGCCAAGCCAGTATTTATTGTAAAGGATAATTGCCCCACTCAATAAACATGCGTAGACTCCAGTGGTTTTCCCCAAACCGTACATCAACGATAAAAGAATGATTAGCGCAAAAACAAGCGAACCTACTATTTTGATAAACGGTGTTATGTTATTCCGGAAAGTCATCGAAATCACTTTCTCACCAATCTTCATGAATAGTAAAGTAAGTATGATAGCGCTTACCATCAGTGCCATAAATTCAAATACCCCCATAGTTAAGCCCCTTTTCAGAAAGTTTTGCATACTCTTATTGTATCCGAAGTGCTAACTCAATTGCCATACTATTCAAAAATCATGTTTATTTATCAGTTACAAAAAAGACCCTGGGTTAAATCCAGGGTCTTTTTTTCATCCATGATTCTAAGGTCAATTATTGTTTAATATTCACAAATACACTTTTCACTTCGGTGTAGTTCGCCAAGCCATACTCTCCACCCATTTCGCGGCCAATACCGGATTGTTTGTAGCCACCGAACGGCATCGTTTCGATTTCGATACCGAAGTCGTTGATCCAGACTGTCCCTGCTTGTAACTTCTTCGCAACGTAATGTCCCGTTTTGATATTTTCTGTCCAGACACTTGCAGCGAGTCCATAGATACTGTCATTTGCACGGCGGATCACTTCTTCCACCGTATCAAATACAAAAATGGATAGGACTGGCCCAAAGATTTCCTCACGCGCAATCATCATATCGTCTTCTACATCTGCAAAAATCGTCGGTTGCACATAGTACCCTTTATCAAAAGCTTTGCTGCCGCCTGCGACAAGGCGTGCACCTTCCGCTTTTCCTTTTTCGATATAGTCAAGAACCGTTTGTTGCTGTTTCGCTGAAACGAGTGGTCCCATTTCCGTTTCCGAATCCATACCAGGTCCGAGTTTCAGTGCATTTGCACGCTCGACTAACTCACTCACGACGCGGTCATAATGCGTCCGGTGAACGAATACGCGCGTACAAGCGCTACAGTTTTGACCATGGTTATACATCGTGCCGTTAAATGCCCCTTCAATTGCTTCTTCAAGGTTAGCATCTTCCAGGATGATGCTTGGTGATTTACCGCCAAGCTCAAGCGTAATGCCTTTGAGCTGATCAGCCGCTTTACGCATAATGCCTTTTCCGACAGCCGTTGAACCCGTAAATGCAACTTTATCGACATCCTTATGTCCGACAATCGCATCTCCAGCAACTCGACCGGCGCCAGGCACAACATTGACGACACCGTCAGGGAAACCGGCATCTTTGAATAGTTTTGCCACGTATAGCAGGGACAGCGGCGTTTCACTTGCAGGCTTGATGACAACCGTACAGCCGACTGCGAGTGCCGAACCGAGCTTCCAAGCAGCCATCGCAAGCGGGAAGTTCCAAGGAATAATTTGTCCAACGACACCTACTGCTTCATGAACAGTGTAATTTAAGTAATCCTTTGAAACTGGGATTGTTTGTCCGACCATTTTCGTTGCCCAGCCCGCGTAGTATCTGAAATGCTGAACCGTGCCATCCACATCATCTGCCAATGCAACTTCATACGGTTTGCCATTATCCAGTGCTTCCAGTTGTGCAAGCTCTTCACGGTTTTCTTCCAATAGATCTGCGAACTTATAGATGAGATGAGAACGTTCTGCTGTCTCCATCTTCGTCCATTCGCCTTCATCAAATGCTTTTCTTGCGGCAGCAACCGCAGCATCGATATCTTCCGCTTGCGCCTCACTTACTTGCGCAATCACTTCTTCAGTTGCCGGATTAATAACATCGAATGTTTCCCCACCAATTGACGGTACGTACTCCCCTTCAATGTAAAGCCCTTTGACACCTTGCAAAAATTCCTGCACTTTTGGTTTTAATTTATAGTCTGTTGCTTTCATTCGTTTTTCGCCTCCATTTCTTAGTTAGTGACTGTTTCCAGGCTTTGTAGTAGTTCAATCAATTTCGCATCTTCCTCTTCACTAAGCGGAAGTCTTGGTCTGCGGCATGGTCCGCCTGCTAAACCTTGTAGGTCCATTGCTCTCTTGACGATTTGGACGTATTTTCCTGACCCTTCAAGGAATTCGCAAAGCGGTAGAAGTCTGTCATAAAGTGCCCAAGCCTTGTCCATTTCATTGTTTTGAACAAGGTTGTACAATTCCGTTACCTGACGCGGTGCGATGTTCCCAGAGACGGAAATCCAGCCCGTCGCGCCGACAAGCAATGATTCGATCGCAAGGTCCTCAGAACCGCAGAATACTTTAATGAACCCAGCACCTTGACGAGCGATATCACGCGCTTTACCGATGCCTCCGCTCGATTCTTTAATATGTGTAATGTTTTCAACGTCGCGTCCAACTTTTAGAATCGTTTCCGTACTGATGTCGACGCCTGATGTGAATGGGTTATTGTAGATCATCACCGGGAATTTAACCGATTCTGCAACAGCCTTGAAGTGTTCATAGATTTCGTTTTCTTTCGGATGTGAATAATACGAATTGATCAGCAATGAAGCGTCCGCCCCAGCCTGTTCAGCCTGCTGTGTAAATTCAATTGCATCTGCCGTCGTTTCAGCCGCCGTCCCTACTACTAGTGGAATTCGCTTGTTGATTTGTGCAACTGCTACTTCAACTGCTTTATAGCGCTCTTCCCTTGTCAAGCTGACGAACTCACCTGTACTGCCATTTATCGCAAGACCTGCCACACCTGCATTGATGAAATGCTCAATGTTGTTTCTGAATCCGTCCCAATCGATTTCCTTTTCGTTGATCATTGGTGTTACTAGTACTGGGAATACCCCTTCAAGTTTTACCATAATAAATTCCTCCTAAGTTTTATGTTTTTTTAGTTACCTGTTTAATTCCAGCTTTCTAATGCATCTTTAGCCAGTTAATTTTCTTCAAAATACATCATGCCAATAAGAAGCCATCTTTCAATGGATCGTCCTGATCAAAAATGAATTCATGTGCTCCCGTTACAAACGCTTCTGTTGCGACGGAATATCGATGTTCATCCACCGAAAGTTTTTTCGCGGTCAATGAACTTCCAAAAATACTTTCATTTTCAATTTTGGTTAGACCTGTTTCTTTATTTGCCAGTGTTGTAAGAATGGCAAACGTACTATCAATCCCTGGTGAACGTAGGATGTATCCGTCTTTTTCAAACGTTACCGATCGGATTTTATCAGGTGAAGATGGTACTGATTCAATGACTACAACCCCTGCGTAGTCGACGTTATCGTTCGTCAATTTCGTCGTCTGCTGCAAACCCCAGCGGTTCAATGCTGCCAGATGTTCCAATTCGATGCTTTGGATGGTATCTGGCAACGTGTAAATCAAGTAATTTCGCGCATTGTCAACACTTATTGAAACGTATTCCGGATTGGAATTAATTTCTGAACAAGCTTCACTTTCAATGGAAACGGAAGTCACTTCTTGGTTTTCAACAACCGCTTTCACTGTATAAATCCCATTCACTGTTTCTACTTTGTAAAACTCATCTACTGATTTATTCAAATTTCCGGTTTCAATCAACGCCGTTACCGTCGCGAGCAGGCCTTCATATTTGAAGTTACTGACATCTGCATGATTGAAGAATAACAATGAAAAGTCCGCGACTTTGGATGAAGCAACTACGCATCCATGCATCCCGCGGTGTCCTCGCGGTTCGTTCAGCAATAAGTTCTTTTCATTCATAAAGTTATTTTCCAACGCATCTTGATTGGTTTGTACGTCACCCCCGTGAAGCCTAATGGGTGATTGGATAACGATTCTGAATGCCTCTCCCGCTACATGCGTATCGATTGTGCTGTACATTTTTTCGAAGTTCATTTAGACACCCTCTTTCACTGGAACATGTTCCATCGGCGGAATAAGCAGGAATCCTTCGCGCAGTGGATCTTTTTCATTGTAGAAGAAACGATGCATCCCCATAATCCAAGCAGAGCCCGTCACTTCCGTAATCACCGCATCCAGGTCTTTCACTTTTGTTTCTTCCAGCACCTTTGCTTTGAATAACGTACCAACGATACTTTCATGAACGAAAAGTTCATTCATCCCGATTTGTTTTTTCTTGTACAGCGTCGCCAGTTTCGCGGATGTGCCTGTTCCGCATGGAGATCTATCAATCCCTCCTGGCGGAACAATAACCGTATTTTTAACATGTGCATCTGGATGAACCGGGTCCGTAAAGAATTCAACATGCGTCAAACCCGCGATGAACGGAAACTCAGGATGAATTACTTCTTCAGTTGCATTGATGGCATTGCGAATATCGATTGCCTTATTGATGATAGTTGTTGCATTTTTCTCCACCAATGGCAGATTAAGTTTACGTGCATCGATAATTCCATAGAAATTACCACCATACGCGATGTCACACTCCACATTGCCGATTCCTTCTACATTAATTTCAATGGATTTCAGTAAAAATGCCGGCACATTGTCGAACGTCACTTCTTCGGCTTTTCCGTTGACGACCTTGATTTTCACGTCGATAAGCCCTGCAGGTGTATCCACTTTTAGATTTGTAACAGGCTCATGAACTTCAATCAGTCCTGCTTCAACGAGGGCTGTACAGAATCCGATTGTATCGTGCCCACACATTGGCAAATAACCGCCTGTTTCGATATAAATAACACCTACATCAGCATCCGGATGGCAAGGTTCCGTCAGTAAAGCGCCTGACATAACACCGTGTCCCCGTGGTTCATTCATTAGGAATTTTCGAATCCAGTCAAATTCCTCCTCCATATACAACATTTTTTCAGACATTGTATTTCCTTTCAAAGGTGGCAATCCACTTATCACTGTCCTTGTTGGATTTCCACCCGTGTGCGTATCGATTGTTGTGAACAGTCGCTGGTAATTCATCCGATGGTCACCCTCTCTTTAAAACGACTGAGTTGCAATGGCTCTATTGGAATACACGTTTCTTTTTCGTTAATCATTTCTTCTATCAGTTTTCCTGTCACGGCAGCAAGACTAATCCCATCTCCCTCGTGACCCGCAGCGATGAAATACCCCGGGATATGCTCTACGCGCGAAATGATTGGTAAGTGATCTTCCGTCCACGGCCGCAAACCGGCATACGTCCGGATGACGGTCATATCCGCAATTTTCGGATAGAAGCGCATCGCACGCTTGGCAATGTATTTTGTCACTTCATGATCGACACGTGTGTCAAAACCGGTAAATTGCCGGCTACTACCGATTAAAAAGTTTTGACTTTCAGTTGGCTCGAATACAAGCGCAACGCCATACTTCTCCGTCATTGGATCTACCGTTCTTTCACCGCCAAATTTTGAAATTAGGTAGCCAAACTCCATCACTTTTCTTAACCCAACAGGTTGTTGCCGTGAAGCAACAATCAGTTGACCTTTCCTTGGAATGATCGGAATATCCAAGCCCATCATCTCACCGAGTTTCGGTGCCCAAACACCCCCGGCATTGACCACTTTATTGGCGGTATACATACCATTATCCGTTTCGATGAAAAACTGACCCGCTTCATTTCGCGTCACATTTTTCACTTCTGTATTTGTATGTATTTTCGCACCTTTTTTCTCAGCACTATGAAACATTGAATACGTCATCATGTACGGATTGACGGTTGAATCTGTTTTACATTCCAGTCCACCATACAAATCGTCTGCAAAGTAGTTGGACTCATTGCGCAAGTCTTGACGATCCAGCATCTTGAAATCTAATCCAGCTTCTTGCTGTCTTCTGACCCACTGACTCGCAGCTTCCATTTCAGCATCGTTCTCACACACTAAAATACTCCCAGGGTTGCGGTATTCAAATGAAACCTCAAGTTCTTTATCCAACTCATGCACGAGTTGTTGACTTTTCACAGACATCTGACTATCAAAACCGGGATCTTTGTCAATCGCCAGTATATTTCCATCGCACCTGGAGGAGGTACCGCTCGCCAACTCCTTCTTTTCAAGGACGGTGATATCCAAGCCGGCTTTCGAACCGTAATAGGCAATAGCTGCGCCCATGATTCCGCCTCCGATGACGACAACATCTCGATGTTGAGTATTTATCACAATAACCCCCCTCTCACTTGCTCGTTCACTTATATCTAATGCAAGTTGCATGCCAAACAGTAAAATCCCTCTATTTAATCATTCTCCATTGAATATTCTAATAGTTAGTGTAAACTTATCTATACAGTTCAAATATTTTGACAGTAGAGGTGGCTAAGAAAATGAAATTTTCTCAAAAACTACTTGGTAAGTTGCTAGAAAAAGAGTTCACACTAGTGGAATCAATGAAAGACGAAGATTCATTGGCGAAGCGGATTGCAGAAGAAATGCCTAAAACGGTATTCCTTTTAACGGAGGATGGTCCGCAATGTGTCAAACTTAGTGAATTTAAAAAAGAAATAATATATACCCCTTGCAAAGCTTTATCGTTAAACAGCTCATCGCAAGAAGTCTTTAAAGAGCTTGGGGCTAACGACATCGCACTTATCTGTAATGAGTCTGGTGAATATCTAGGATTTCTGACATATGAGGTATTTTCTAAACACTTATTGAACGAATACCGGCGGGCCGAAGCCTATTTAAACACTATCTTACAAACCATCGATGAGTCTTGCACAGTGATAGATGACGAAGCCAATGTCCTTTTTTGGACAAAAGGAGCAGAAAAAATATTTTCTGTAAAAGAAGAGGACATCATCGGTCAACCCATTACCGATTTTTTCAGTCCCGAGAGATTGGAAATTCTAAATACCTTAAAGGACGGAAATTCTCTATACCACAGCCAGCACCATGCCCGTAAGGATCTAGTCGTCATGATTAATTCCAATCCTGTCTATTTCAATGAAGAGATCATTGGGGCGGTTGTTTCTGAAACGGATATAACCAGTCAGATTTTATTGAATAATGAGCTTTACATGACTTCTGAAAAGTTATTCAGTCTGGAGGAAGAAGTTAGAAAGACATCGCCTACCATCAATCCTTTTTCCTTCATAAAAGGCAACAGCCCTGCACTGAAACAGACGTTGGAAATCGCTAGAAAAGCAGCTACCACAAATGCTGGCGTCCTTATTTACGGGGAAAGCGGTGTCGGTAAAGAACTGTTTGCGAAAGCAATCCACAACTTACGCGAGACTGAAAGTGCACCATTCGTCGCCATCAATTGCGGCGCCATCCCAAGCGGACTATTTGAAAGTGAAATCTTCGGGTACGAAAAGGGCGCTTTCTCAGGAGCAAATCAAAAAGGAAAAAAAGGGAAAGTGGAACTTGCGAAGAACGGTACATTGTTTTTAGATGAAATCGGAGAAATGCCCATGGACATGCAAGTGAAGATTCTTAGGCTTCTTCAAGAAAAGAAGTTTTACACTGTCGGCGGCACGAAAGAACTCGAAGTGGATTTCCGTGTTGTTGCAGCAACCAATCGCGACTTGAAAGAGCTTATTAATGAAGGGAAATTCAGGGAAGACCTTTATTACCGTTTAAATGTCGTCAATTTCAAAGTCCCGCCATTGCGCGAACGTCTTGAAGATATTATTGAGTTGACCCATTATTTCCTCTATGAATTATCCGTAAAGTATAACCGGCCCATCCACGGTATTTCGCAAGCCGTCATGCAGTCATTGCTTCAACACTCATGGCCGGGTAACATCCGTGAGCTGAAGAACGTCATTGAACGGCTCGTTGCGTTTTCTGAAAACGGAGAAATAAGAATAGATGACCTTCCAGTTGAAATGGAACGAATTCCACAATCTACAATTACGGATAATGATGTACCGCAAGTCCACCAGCTAACCAATACTGAAGGATTTTCTTTACAGGAACAATTACAGATGTACGAAAAAGAAATTATCCTCAAGGAACTGAGTAAAGCCGATGGAAATAAACTCCTTTGCGCTAAAAACTTAGAAATCACTCGAGCAACTCTCTATAACCGGATGAATAAGTTAGGCATTAAATTATGACTCTCCAAACTTGGCTACATTCTTGCATATAGATATATGCATATATAAAAAGTTTAAGTATGGGGTGATTTACTTGTCGGAAAATGAAATGATCATTTGCAGATGCGAAGAAGTAACCTATGGTGAATTAAAGGAAACAGCTGAAAACTATAATTGTTCTGCGAGGGAACTGAAACTTCGGACCCGTGCCGGCATGGGCTACTGCGGTGGAAGAACGTGCCGCACAATGGTCGACAGCATCGCACATTCTTCTACTGAAAGAGATGTTGCGCAAATCACATTGAAATACCAGCCACCTATCAGACCAGTAAGTTTCGGCAGTTTGGGGGATATTACAAAATGACGAGAAGAATTATAAACCATCCGGTACTGGATAAAGTAGACGACACCGATGTTGTTTCCTTCACTTTCAACAACACCGTCCTTCAGGGGTTGAGAAACGAATCATTAGCTGCAGCCCTTTTAGTAAATGGTATCCGTACACTGCGTCTTCACGAAGAAAATGGCACTCCGCGCGGAATTTACTGCAATATCGGGCACTGCTTCGAATGCCGTGTAACTGTCAACGGACAGCAAGGTATAAGAGCCTGTCTAACGCCTATTCAGGAGGGCATGACTGTATCAAGCGGAGAAAAACTCCTGACGTCGGTTAGGGACTGGAGGTCGGAAAATGAGTAAAGTTATTATTATCGGTGCAGGTCCTGCAGGCTTATCCGCCGCAATAGCCATCGCAGAAAATGGCTCTGAAGTTCTGATTCTTGATGAGTATATGCTGGCTGGTGGACGCTTGTTAGGTCAACTTTATGAAGAGTCAAATGGCAAGTGGTGGAATGGCATAAAGGAATCCAAGAACCTGCATGACAAAGCTATTGCGCTTGGCGTTCAAATTCGCTTAGGCACTCCAGTATCTAACATTGAAAAACTGGATGGGGAATGGGTCATTTATACAGACGAGGAAACGTATTATACTTCTCATTTATTGCTTGCAACCGGAGCGGCTGAAGTACCATTGCCAATACCAGGCTGGACACTGCCGGGAGTCATGTCTGTCGGGGCTGCCCAGGTCATGACGAATGTACATAGGGTTAAACCCGGAGATTGCGGTGTCATTGTTGGCGTAAATGTCCTGTCATCCGCAATCGCAATGGAACTTAAACTCGCCGATATCGACGTTGCATGCATCACATTACCGAAAATGAATCAAGTGACGAAAGAATCTGGTAACCCAATGGACGTCATGAATTCACTGTTGCACGTTTCCCATATGGCACCGTCTGCTTTCATCAAATTCGGAAGTAAGCTTATGAAAAATGAGTTCATGAAAAAAATGGGGATCACTTTCTTTCCAAAAAAAGGCGTAAAAATGTGGGATATCCCTATTATGCTTCGAAAAGCAGTCATCCAAATTTACGGTAATGGTGCTGTAGAAGGCGTAACGATTGCTACGATTAACGCATCGGGTGAAGTCATTCCCGGGACCGAAGAAAACATTAGTGCAGATTTCGTATGTATTGCTGGTGGGTTGTACCCTTTGGCAGAGTTGGCGGCAGTTGCGGGTTGTCCATTCTATCTCATTGAAGAATTGGGCGGTTACGTTCCACTTCATAACGATCGATTGGAAACTACACTCGACGGGCTATACGTTGCAGGAAACATCACTGGTGTTGAAGGGGCTAAAGTGGCGATAAGGCAAGGAACTACTGCTGGGCTGGCGATTGCCAATAACATAAGCGGCGGCAAACAGGAATCTGAACTGGAAGAGTCTATCAAAATGATTGAAGACGCACGAGACAATGCTTTCATTCAATTTCACCCTTCGGTCAAAGAAGGAAAACAAAAACTTCTTCAGTATTGGGAAGAGCACGTAGTGCATAGCTGACCAGATATGCAATTAAAAATAGCTGCTGTGGAAGCCTTAATACTGACTTCCACAGCAGCTATTTTTACACCTGTCATAATTGAACTTTGACCCCAGCGTTGTTTGCCATTGCCTTATCATATAAGTATTTCGCAACGACGATATCAGCAATCGCAAGACCTACTGATTTGAATACAGTAATTTCCTCATTATTTTCCCTACCCGGACGTTCACCGCTAACCACTTTACCCAGTTCCGAATGAATGCCTGATTCAGAAAATACGCCTTCTTGGATAGGCACTAGCAAGTCACCCGTTTCCTCCAAAGCAGCATCTTCTGCTTCGACGATGACTTTTGTCGCTGTGCTGATTGCGTGCGATGGCAATTCCTGCATAGAAGGGCGGAATGACCCAACCGCATTTACATGCGTTCCCGGCTTTAATGCTTCCGAAAAGACCGGCGTTGTCGAGCTCGTAGCAGTTACTAAGACATCCGCATTACGAACGACTTCATTCGAATCATTGCAGACCGTTACTTTAAGATTAAACTTGTCCAGAATGAACTTTGCAAACTCTTTTGCCTTTCTTTCACTACGATTAAAAATAAAGACTTCTTCAATGTCCCTAGCCGCCGTAACTGCTTCGCAAAGTCCCTTTGCTTGCTCTCCCGTCCCGATAATACCTAGTGTTTTAGCATCTTCACGGGCAAAGTATTTAGTCGCCACTCCAGATAATGCTCCCGTCCGAATTAGAGTCAAATACGAACCTTCAAGCAATGCGAGCGTTTCTCCTGTTTCAATATCGGAAAGCAGAACAACCCCTTGTATCGTTTTTCCACTTTGCTTATTATTTGGAACAACCGTCACATATTTAAGGCCCATTGTCTTTAATCCTTCTGCAACGGACGGCATAACTAGGCCTGTGTTTTCTGTTCCAAAAGGTAGGGATAAACGTATCGGTGTTTCCGTATTGCCGGCTGAAAACTCTTTCAAAGCAAGCGCAGCACATTCCATTACTTCGCCCATGTCTACTAATTCCTTCTGGTCATCCGCACTTAAAATCAACATGTATTTTACCTCCATTATTACTCACAGTTGAAAATATGAAATTACTATATTGAGCAATCAAATTTCTTCCAGTAAAAACCCTTTTGGTAATGTATCACGTGGATCCACTAAAAATTGGTGGAACCCTGTCAAGAAGGCATCTCCAGTTACTTTCGGAATAACTGCCTTATGTCCACTTACTTCACTTATTGACAAAATTTCGCCAATGAATTGCCCGTCCGTAATACTTTCATGGACAAACCTCCCATTCCCGCCTAATGTACCATTCTCATAAAGTGTTGCAAGCCTTGCACAAGTACCCGTTCCACAGGGCGATCGATCGACTTGCTCATCTGCAAAGATCGTGACATTACGTAAATCTGCATCTTTACTGACGGGATCATCTGAAAAAATAACACCATAGATCCCATGCAGACCACCTTCAAGTGGATGGACAACTTCCATCTTCTCTTCAATGTAGTGTTTGATTTTTGTTCCCCACTTTTGAAGCGCTGGCAAATCTTTTTTGCTCACTTTTAAGTTCATATCTTTACTTTGTACAACCGCATAGAAAGCGCCACCAAATGCGACGTCGACAGTAAAATCATAACCGTCGATGTTCACTGGCATATCTTTTTTCAGGACAAAGGATGGAACGTTTTCAAAGGAAACCGATTCCACAATCGAATCTTTACACTTCGCATAAGCTATGATTTCTCCTGCTGGACTATCGATTACAAACTTCTGATTCTCTTCAGTCACCTTGAATCTACCCGTTTCAATTCCCATCGTTATAACGCCAACGATTCCATGGCCGCACATCGTACTCCAACCTTCATTATGCATAAACAAGACACCGAAATCGGCATGAGGACTTGCCGGAGGTGTAATGATGCATCCATACATCCCATGATGCCCTCTCGGTTCTAGCATCAGCACTTCTCTGATATAATCGAGATGCTCCATGCAATAGGCACGTCTTTCGAGCTGAGTGCTTCCTTTAATTTCCGGAAGTCCATCTGTAATGATTCGCAAAGGCTCGCCTGCAACATGGACATCAACAGTTGAATACATCTGATTGATAATCATAAATTAATCTCCTCATCTCTATTAAAGATTTATATTGAAGTATTGACACAATAAAATTGAATTCACACTTCAATAACGTTAGATTTAGTTTAGGTTAGTTTTAATATTCTGTCAACTATCCATTTAGTCATCTTACTCAATAGAAAAGAGGCGTCACATTGGATAAAACAATCGGTGAAAAAATAAAGTCATTACGAAAAGATAAAAGGCTAACACTAAAAAGTATTGCAGATAAAACCGGTCTTTCCATCAGTTTCCTTTCCCAAGTTGAACGAATGAAATCATCATTAACACTCGAATCACTAAAAAAAATATCGGAAGTATTACAAGTAAATCCAAGCTACTTTTTCTCAAACGATACGGATCAGCAGCCAAGCCCTAAAGTGATTCGTGGGATTGACAGTAATGAACAATTGACGGTCAATCAATTTTTCTATAAGGACCTATCAGGTAATCGATCCAATCTAGGGTTCAATCCGATTTTAGTTATTCTGAATCCGGGCGAAAACAAAGGTAGCCCGTTATCACATTTCGGAAATGAATTTCTCTATGTTTTAGACGGTATTCTCACTGTTCAAATTAATGAGGAAGAATATCAATTGAACAAAAATGACTCTATCATTATCGAGGCAAGTAATCCTCACTATTGGTTAAATCTTTCTGATGCCCCAGTTAGGTTTATATGTATTTCATCAGTTTAAAAGGCTGTATTTATCGCGTTAAATACTAAAAGCACCTCATTTAAGCACACTTTTTCAAGTGCGTCTAATTCAGGTGCTCACTATTTAATAAGGTTATACACTACCCTACTACCAGAATTCGCAATCACGTTTTTACGGGCCAGTGCTCATTGACACAAATCGTAAACTATCCGCATTTTTGCTTTCCAATCTCTTTACTCGTTGCCCTTCACTGTCACTTCAACATGCCACCATCCACTTCCAAAACAGTTCCATTGATGAAATCAGATTTGTCAGAAGCTAAAAAAAGATAGGCATTCGCCACATCCATTGGCGTTCCCATTCTGTTATAAGGGGTCATCATTTTAATTTGTTCCATCACTTTCGTCGGAATTGTATCAACCATATCCGTTTCGATGAAACCGGGAGCCACCGCGTTGACATTAATCCCTTTTCGACCAAATTCCTTTGCCCACGTTCTTGTCATGCCGATAATACCCGCTTTTGCGGCAGAATAGTTCGTCTGGCCAACATTTCCACCTGTCCCTGCAATAGAAGATGTATTAATGATTTTTCCTTTACCCTGCTCAAGCATTGTTGGAAGAAAGGCTTGCGTACAATTAAATACACCTGTTAAATTTACGTCAATTACCTTCTGAAAGTCTGCCGCTTCAAGCTTTAGCATCATGGCATCTCTAGTAATACCCGCGTTATTAATAAGGATGTCTACTTTACCGAACTGCTCAATGACTTTTGCTGCCATCTCCTTCACTTTTTCACTATTGGCAACATCCGCCTGAAAGAATGCAGCTTCGATTCCTTCGCCGTGCAGCTGTTGCGCTTTTAATTCTCCAGCCTCTTTATCAAAATCAACGATGGCAATCTGCGCTCCGTGTTTGCCGAAAAGTGAAGCGGCAACAGCTCCAATTCCATTCGCACCGCCTGTTATGACAACAATTTTATCTCGTAATCGCATACATTTGACCTACCCTCATTTAAATTATGATTGATTATTTCCATTGTTCCAATTTTAACATAGTTATTGGACAGCACGAATTTTTTCTAACAAAAAACAGGTATCCTCAATTGGAATACCTGTTTCAGCTTATTTATTTACGAGATCTTCCACTGCTTTTTCAATGGCTGTTCCTTGAATTGAATGATGGGTCGCTTGCCAGACTGCTTCTCCGTCTTTCAGCAGAAACAGTTGCGGCGATGCGTGTGCCACTCCGAGATTACTTTCAATTTCATTGGAAACAGGACGACTTTCACTAACTTTCAGAAAGTATTTCGGTGCGTCTGTTGTAACAGTTTCAAACTGACTGTAGGCAGCAGCACTGATTGGACATGTCGTACTGTGTTTTAAAACGAGTAAAGGCCCTTCTTTTGATTGTTCCAATACGTCGTTCCACTCACCTACTGTTGTTAATTCCTTCATGACTAACCACTCCTTCTCTATCATTTGTTTTCCCTATGGAGTCTACCTTAAACACTTGTTCGTCTGCAAATGTTAAGAACGGGAGCAAGTGAAGTAATCTGTCGAGCTCTTTTTCCTTCACGTCGTTCATACATGAAATCTGAAGCCAATTTCGTTGGCGTAAATATTCACTTTCATAATGCACGTTAAAGCCGTTCAAAAACAGATTATCTCCAAGCCGTATTGCCGATAAACCTTTCGGCAATACAATCGTAACAATTGCAGCAGCTGCAGATTCCTCCGACGACAGGATTGTGAATCCAGCTCCTTCAACCGCTCTTCTAACTTTTTGTGCACGGTTTGAAATTGCCGTGAAAACTTCCTCCGGGAGCTGAAATTTCCGTAAAGCTACATCCAGTGCGGAGACCAGATTAGATGACTGGGAATAAGGAATTCCAGATGCATCTGCGTATGCGCCCAAATCAAGGTAACGCGGCAAGCTATCCCTCTTGATGATTATCTCGTTATGGAAAACGAACGACAGACCCGTATAACTCAATAGTCCTTTTCCGCTGACACCTGTTGCATATGTGACTCCTGATAAATCGACAGGTGTTGTCCCAATTGAACTCACACAGTCGACTGCAAGTGTGATGTTGTAAAGTGAACAATATTTTTTCATTAAATCCAAATCGTTCAGCACACCCGTGGACGTTTCACAATGCACAAGCCATAACCAACTGTATTGACCGGATTGCAATGCATGGTCGATTTCATCCCCATCAAAAGAACAGCCCCACTCGGTTTCGATTGTGTCAAACGCCATACCAAAGCGCTTTGCATGATCTGATAACCTTGAGCCAAACTCTCCATTAACCAGTATAAGGCCCTTACCGTCGTGCATACTTAACTGTGCCGCCACTACATCATTCGCAAGTGTACCTGTTCCTTGAAAGAGCTGGACATACTTTGCGCCTGTCAAAGTTGTCAGTCTCTCTTTCACGCGGTTCAATATCATTTCAAACGCCGTAGAACGATGCGAAAAGGGTTCAGTCATCATTGCTTTTCTCACATCTTCAGAAATGGTCGCTGGACCTGGTAGTAAATTGATGAGCGGTTTCAAAATTCTTCCTGCAATCCCAGCGTCGAATGTTTCTTTTGTTAAGTACATCGGCTGAAAAGCAGCTTCCCTTGTCCCTGTCAATTGAGCAAACGGCAAAAACCCTAGTTGACCATAGAGCTTCTGTTCCCGCACTGTCCCCGATATAAGTGCGGCGTCATAACCTGCTTTAAGGCAATATTGAACAAGCGCTTGCGTAAGACCAAGGAAAGCTCGACCATTCCGATAGTTACGCTCAATCGCAAGAAGTCTGATTTCAACAGGATTATTTGCTTCAAACGGTAAATGATCTTCCACTATCCCGATTTTTCCGTCAAGCGAGAAAGGCCGCTTACTGCGCACCGCAATCATCCCGATAACTTGTGTTTTTTTCTTACAAATAATATATGTATTCTCATCATGAAACTTATCAATCAGTTGATGTTTTTCATTTCGTTCATGCTGAGGGATTTCCTCTGCAAATGTCCGATAATTCAAATCGTGAATCTGTTCAAATTCCGAATGTGTTTCCGCAACTTTGTAGATGAAAGTCATTCTCTCAACTCTTTTCCGGCATAAGTTTCTGTTTCAAGTCATCCCGATGTGTGAATAAAAGAAGTGTGGACAGCAAACAGGCGGCGATGAAAACAGGCATTGTATATGGAAATAATAGCACTAAAACAGGCATGAGTAAGACTCCACCCATTCCTGCAAGTGTGAAGCTTTTCAATAAAGGATACAAGACAAAGAAAATTCCCACGAAAGCCGAAAATAGAAACACGTCGAAGGCCAGCATACCGCCAATGTAAGTAGACACGCCCATCCCGCCACGAAACTTAAGGATGACTGGAAACACATGCCCTAAAGTTACGGCGAAAAGCACTAGTAGTGCTATGAACGCATCAAAACCGAGCGATTTAGCAACGATAACAGCCAGTGCACCTTTTAATGCATCTCCAATAAAGGTCGCAATGAAAGCTTTCTTACCTAAAATCCGCCCTGCATTGCGAGCTCCGGGATTCCCACTGCCTTCTGTTCTAATGTTTTTCTTATAAAGGAAACGACTTATGATGGAGCCTGTCAACACATTGCCTAGCAAGTATGAACCAACAAATAAAAGAAGTAGTGTCATAATACATCCTTTTTGGAAATGATAGTTTTTTCTAGTGTAGCATCTTTCCCCATTAATGATATAGTCTTCAAAACGAGATTAGCTATATTTTCTACTTCAGCATGGTATATAATTGGGAAAACGAAAGGAGTGCATGTAATGCGCGAACTCCAACTCCGATTATTTTCAGCATTCATCCTAGTTATCGGTTTCGGTATCGCTTTTGGATATATCGCAACCGCTATCAGCAACAAATCGATAGTAAACTTCGACACTTCTATTATTGAATACGTTCAAGGACTGGAAGCTCCTTGGCTGACAACGATCATGATCGTGTTCACGTGGGGCGGATCCGCTTTTTTCGTCATGCCACTTGCGCTCATTGCGTTTTTCTATTTTTACTTTGTGAAACACCATAAACACCAAGCAACCTTGTTCATAGTCGTTATTTTTCTGACACCTATCTTGAATTTTCTACTAAAAGTTTATTTCAAACGAGAGCGCCCTGAAATCTACCGCATCATGGACGCGAATGGTTTCAGCTTTCCAAGTGGGCATACGATGATGGCATTTAGTGCCTATGCGATCGTTGCGTATAGCATCAGTCGCAATATGCAAACCGCATGGACTCGTGTGCTGCTGTTCTTATTCGCCGCCTTCATGATTAGTATGATTGGGATAAGTCGAATCTATCTCGGTGTCCATTATCCAAGCGATGTCGTCGGCGGAATTGCGGCGAGTGCTTTATGGGTTACAGTCGCAATCTCAGTTTATGCCTATTTCCAACACAAACATGAGAAAAAAATAAGCGTTTTTCGCGTCGATGAGTGATGGGAAACGCTCTTGTTTTGATTTGTATGTGAATATTCTTTGCCCATGTATTACAAGCGCTTCAGTGCTTCATCCTCACTGAGCGTTTTTGGTACAAGTCCGCCAAGTTCAATATACGTTGTACGACCATTCGCTATTACAATAAAAATGTCCTTCGCCTTCGTAGGTAGGATATGGTCCACCCAACTGTTTTGATTGGAATAGAATTCCTTTATTTCCTTTTCGGCATATAAAGGGACTGGTGCAATGGCTGAAGCACGCAACTCTTTTTCCACTGCTTGTAATGCTTGAACTTTCGGGTCATTCTGGTCATGAATCTTTTGCAGCAAATCAATTACTTCGCCAAGTCCTATGAATACCACCCCGTAAATAGCAGAGGGTACAACCACACTTCCTAAACTAATAAACCCCATTCCATTTGGAAAGGAATAAGATAGTTGAACCAATAGGAGGAATCCTTGAAGAATACCCCAACTTATCGCAATCAATCCGACGACTTTCAACACAAAACCGATGAGTGTGCGCCTGACAAATAACTCTTGCATTTCATCAACCCTTTCCCTATCCAAACTATTCTATTAACTATACGAACTGAGTCGTTAAAAGTTTCATATGAAGCTTTGATATAATGGAAGTAACGCAAAATGGGAGTGTTGTTTATGAATTTTTTTACCGAACGAGTCATAGGAATTATCCAAGGTATCCCCGTCGGGCACGTCATGACTTATGGACAAGTTGCCGCGGCTGCCGGAAGTCCGCGTGGCGCAAGGCAAGTTGTCCGGGTACTCCACTCGATGAGTGCAAAGTATGAGCTACCTTGGCACCGAATCATCAATGCACAAGGCGGTATTTCTGCACCTGCCGACGTGGAAAGCAAGGGTCTTCACCAACGCGAGTTGCTTGAAATGGAAGGCATTACATTTAGTGCGGACGGTAAAGTTGATTTGACTGTTTACCGCTGGTTTCCTGATGACGCAGAGGACGGCTGAATAGCAATATTGAGAGAGTGCGGTTCGGTGTGTCCAATATCGATAGAGTTTTAATTCAGAGTGCACATTTTAGATCGCTTGGCGCTTTGGGGATGCCTCTCGCCATGAGCCTGGATTGGCGCTTCGCATCCAGTCTCATGGCTTCGGCTACCCCTTGACGCGCCTGCGCTGGAGTATCCCATGATTGATAGTAATTCTGAGATGTATGCACTTAGATTATAATGTGATTACTATTTGATACTAATTTCATTGAAGAATGACGCATTACGGGCTACAGGTCTTATCCCTGATAACGAAATGTGCTTTCCTACATAGAGACTATCTAGCGAAGGCGCGACTTCGTGGTAGCCGAAGCGATAAGACGGAAAGCGCTCTCCTTTCCGGCTTATCGCGGGAGGCATCCACAAAGCGCTGAAGCGGTATTAGCAGAACTTCTAATTCTCTCCATTTCTAACATGGACCATCTAACGAAGGTGCAACTTCGTGGTAGCCGAAGCGATAAGACGGAAAGCGTTCTTCTTTCCGGCTTATCGCGGGAGGCATTCACAAAGCGTAAAAGCGGTATTAGCAGGATTTCTAATCCATTCCCTATGTATTGCGACTGTTGTTAATCATATTCTCTCGGTTTATAATCTATTGACAGAGGGTAAAGTCATTACAATAGTTTACCTCTACAATAAAGTTAAGAAGGGACAAGGGATTGAAAGAAATGTTAAAAGACTTCAAAGAATTTGCATTTAAAGGCAATGTGTTCGACCTTGCCATCGCAGTTGTAATTGGTGCTGCATTCGGAAAAATCGTATCCTCACTCGTAGAACATATTATTACACCAGTAATCGGACTAATTTCAGGCGGCATTGACTTCTCTGGATTAAGCTATACTTTCCTCGATACTAATATTATGTACGGAATGTTCATTCAAACCGTCATTGATTTCCTTATTGTTGCATTTGCAATCTTTATGGTCATTCGTTTACTTATGAAATTCAAGCGTAAAGAAGAGCCAATCGTTAATGATGCACCAATCGACACTAAAGAAGCACTTCTAGAGGAAATTCGTGACTTGCTAAAAGAAGGAAAAACACTTTAATATTCAACTAAAAAGAGGGCAATCCGAACGATGGGATTGCCCCTTTTTTGATTCCGAGATAAGTAGCTTAGTTGCTACATCTGTCATCAACTCGATTTAATCAACCGTAACGGAAAGACTGTTGACCACTACAGATGGCGAACCGTAGCCGCCTGGCTTGAATTCCAAGTCTGAACCTGTCTCTTCGATGTCTTTCATATAATCGAAGAAGTTTCCGGCAATTGTCATCTGTTTAACAGCGGATGCAATATGCCCATCTTTAATATAGAAGCCTGTTGCAGCGAGGGAGAAGTCGCCTGAGACTGTACTCGCTCCGGAATGAAGGCCTGACAAGCCTGTAATCATAACGCCTTCTTGTGTAGATGCAATCATTTCTTCCTTGCTCTTCGTACCTGGTGCAATATACAAATTTTGTGGAGCGACTGTCAGTGTACTTTTGTAGGATGATTTACGTGCATGTCCGGTCGTTTCGACACCATCTTTTTTCGCCGTTTTCCGGTTATGAAGCAATGTTTCTAGTGTCCCATTCGTGACGATTGCACGTTTTTTAGTCGCAACGCCTTCTCCGTCAAAGTTCGAACCGGCAATCGCGTCTGGATGTGTTGGATCATCTAGTAAAGTGAAATGAGCAGACGCAATCTGTTCCCCAACTTTCCCGTTTAATAATGACTGACCCATCTGTGTGTTCTCAGCCGAAAAGATTGGTGTGAACGCGGCGAGTAGCGATGCAGATGCATCGTGGCGCAGGATAACCTTGTACTTCTTGGCTGGAATTGATTGTTCACCCAGATTTGATAGTGCTTCTTCCGCCACTTCTTTCGCAATTGCGTCGGCGTCAAGTTCATTGAAATCACGCGTCATTTTACTAAAGCTTCCCGTTTTCATTTCTTCCCCTTCTTTAACGACTGCGGAAATGAAGATAATGAGTCCATTCTGCTTTTCATTCAACATTAGGCCTTTGTTGTTCGCCATTACGCGCTCCGCCGAAAACTCTTGCAACGCACAGTAGTTGAGCGTGACAATTCGTGAATCAAATGCAAAAACTTTCTTTTCGATTGACTTGATGAGTTCAATCTTTTCAAGGGTAGGAACCTGTGCGAGCGCTTCACTATAGAAATCATGCGCTGCATACGTTTCACTGCCTTCGAATATGTCTGTTCCGTCGTCTTCATCAAGAACATCCGCATTGGCTTTGGCGCTGTTTATCAAAAATCCGATTGACGCTTCTTCAATTTTTTCTGTATAAGCGTATCCCATTTTACCATTATAGAGTCCACGTAAACCAAGGCCGCCTTCTTCAGACGTCTCGTAACTGTCAATTTCCCCTTTGAAAATCATGACCTGAAACGACTCGGACTTCTCGTAATAAACTTCAGCTTCTTTAAAACCTGCGTTCATAGCTTCAGCTAACAGTTTCTTTTGAAATTCGTTAATCGTCATCAATTACTCCCCCTTTGTCCCGCCGACGGTAATTTCACTGATACGAATCATGGGCTGGCCAACGTTGACCGGCAAACTTCCACTTATCGACCCACACATTCCTGCGCCATGTGCAAGATTATTACCAACCATGTCAACGAGCTGCAGTGTTTTTGCGCCGTTTCCAATTAATGTTGCGCCACGTACTGGTCGGTCAATTTTTCCATTCTTCACTAGATAAGCCTCGGCCACGGCAAAATTATAGTCACCAGTAGCTGGGTTCACTTGGCCACCGCCCATATATTTTGCATAAATACCGTGTTCGGTCGATGCTATAATTTCTTCGGGAGTCGATTTACCTGAAGCAATATAGGTATTCGTCATACGGGATGTCGGACTAAAGCGGTATGATTGACGACGTGAAGAACCTGTTGCTTCGGTATTCATGCGATGCGCATTGAATTTATCGACGAGATAGCCTTTGAGAATACCGTCTTCAATTAAGACATTCTTTTGTGTCTTTTCACCCTCATCGTCAATATTGAGCGACCCCCACTCATTTGGCAGTGTTCCGTCATCGATGTACGTTACGATATCCGGAGCGACTTTTTCACCAATTCGATTTGCAAAAACGGAATTGTTTTTCGCAACGGCTGTCGCTTCAAGTCCATGCCCACATGCTTCGTGAAAAATGACCCCGCCGAATTCATTGTCAATGATGACAGGAAACTTTCCGCTCGGACATTCATCCGCTTCAAGCATCGTCACCGCAATGCGCGCAGCTTCACCCGCGTAATGAGTAAGGTCAAGGTTTTCGATAAAGTCAAAACCGGCATGTGCACCCGGCCCGTAGAAACCAGTTTGCAATTCAATACCGTCTGATGCAGTTGCCTGAATAGCAAGCCTGCTATAGACACGTGTGTCTTCAACAAATTTCCCTTCCGAGTTTGCAATGAGAACGTTCTGTTGCTCGTCAATATATCGAAGTTCTACCTGCTTAATGCGTTCATCGTAATTTCTAGCAATTTCATTGGCTTTTTTCATGACCGCCGCTTTCCGTGCATGCTCCACTGTTTGCGGCATTTGGGCAATTTTATGGATCGCTTCAAACGTCTCTTTCTGAAGCGGGTGAATTGTTCCACTGCCCCCACCTTTAATGGCAAGTGCTGCCCGTTTCGCAGCATTAATTAATCCTTCTTCTGAGAAATCGGTCGTGTACGTATAGATGCTCTGCAGACCTGAAAAGATACGAATTCCAATACCGAAGTCTCGGCCAGATATACTTTTTTCTATCTTTCCTCCCTGCAACTCCATTACATTGGACAATTTGTCTTCTATGAACACTTCCGAAAAGTCGCCGCCTGTAGAAAGTGCGGCTTCTAACACATTTTCAATCGTTGACTGCTTGATCATATTCCCATTCCCCCTTTACTATCTGATTATATCGAATACTCTACGGAATGGTAATGTTTTCATTGGTAATTTAGTAAATTTGTGGACTTTTCATTGTCACAAGACAATAAGAACTTCTGATTCAATCCCTCTTGCTCAACAACCTCGTCACAATTAGTAGCAGTTCAATTGGGATATCATTGCCCACCCATCAACCCAGTGGTATAATAGAGGTAGGATTTATTGTATAAAAGGAGTGATAGCCAATGTTTTTCGTATACATTCTAATCGCACTGTTTACATTTGTAATCGTAGGGAATATCGCTGGTCTCGTTCGTACATTCAGCAACCATAATTAATTACATGCAAAAGCCCTCCGATGATGGAGGGCTTTCTGTTTGGTAATTTAGCATTTCCACGAAAGAACATTCGGGCAAGTCTCTGACTATCTCGTTAAAAGAAGAGCGATTAAGCTGTGATATCCCGTTTAATGAACGTCGTATAGCTGATAAACAGGAATATTACAACATACACCGCAAGAACGGCGAGTGAAAATTGCATCGTAATGCCTTCTACAATTTGAAAGTCTGTTTCATGAATCGTCAAATCCATATGTGTGAAGACGATGTATTTCACGACTTCATATTTTGCTAAAAGTACGACTAATGTCGAGCCCATGAAGTAGATGAACAGCGATAGTCCGATTGCGAGTGAGCTAGAACGGAATACGCTACCAATCATGAACGCAAATGTTGCCGTTACGAAAACATTCCCGAATGATAGTAACAACATATAAAGCCCTTTACCCCAAACTGATACTTCTACAACTTCCTTCCCATTCCAGACAAGTTCCGCACCATTTCCTGATTGGTATAAGAGAAACGCGCCAAGTATGGAAATGATAAATCCGAGTAGCATTAGAAAAATGCCGAATAATATGACCGTCATGTATTTGGACGTTAAGATTTTCCATCTTTTGACGGGACGAGATAACAGCATTTTAATCGTTCCTTGCGTAAATTCAGATGCAACAATTCCTGCTGCAACAATAACCGTCAGTAAAACAACTATGGCTCCGACGATAGTACTTGAATTCATAATCATACTTTCTCGACTATTGACGTCTAGCGGTTCGATTGAATTTGCCAAGCGGTATTCAAGAACCTTCTTATTCTTTTCAATTCGCTTCCGGTCGCTTTCTGAAAGACCCGGACTGCTTAGATCTTGTTCTGCATAGGTTAGTTCGCTCTGCGCATTTGTTTTCCAATCTTGCTCCTCGTAATCATTCACCGAATCGATCCATTTCGTCAGACCGAACATACCCAAAATCGCCAACACAAGTAGGCCAGTCATCATCCAAGTCGCTTTTTTACTCCATAATTTCATCCATTCATTTTGTATGAGCTTCAGCAATCTGGCCACCTCCAGTCATTTCTAGGAATTGGTCTTCCAGTGTTTTACGGTGCGGCTGGACTGCAAACAATTGGATTTCCTGCGCCATCATCTGCTTGATCAGTCCTGGTATCTGCGTCTTTTCGGCACTAATGATAAATCCTTCATTCAGTGGTTCAATCGTAAATCCGCCCGCAATTAGCAAGGCTTCTGCCGTCTCTGCCGGGTACGCTTCAATATAGTAATGAGATTCCTGCTCATTCGACACATCTCGGATATCAACCAGTTTCCCGTTCTGAATGACTGCAATCCGATCACACATAAGTTCGATTTCCGATAGCATATGGCTTGAAACAAAAACAGAAACGCCTTCTGTTTCCGCAATTACTTTTAGATGCGTCCGGAACTCGCGAATTCCTGCGGGATCGAGTCCATTTGTCGGCTCATCAAGAATCAGAAACTTCGGATTGTGTAAAAGTGCCTGTGCCAATCCGAGTCGCTGCCTCATTCCAAGTGAATAGGTTGATACTTTTTCATGAATTCGATTTTGCATACCTACCTTATTAACGACTTCATTAATCCGCTCTTTTGTCACACCGTCATGCATACGCGCAAAGTGCACTAAGTTTTTGTAACCCGACATGAATTTGTACATTTCCGGATTCTCTACGATGACTCCGACCTTCGATAGGCCTTCTTCAAAATCATCGGCTAGTAATTTACCGTCAATGACGATATCCCCGCCCGATGGCTTCATGAGACCAACCATCATACGAATTGTCGTCGTTTTCCCAGCTCCGTTTGGTCCGAGGAACCCTGTAATTTGTCCAGGATACAACGATAGACTCAAGTTGTCGATAATCTTTTTTCTACCGATTGTTTTCGATAAATTCTTTAATTCTACTACTGGTTTCATCCCCACATCACCCTTTCTTTTTGAACAGTGACACCATCCATGAGGTGGCATCTTTCCCGTAAGTATTCCGGATTTCGTCAACCGCTTCATGCGCGATTATACGTCCCCCTCTTAGTACTACGATTTCATCGAGCAATGGTTCCACTTCTTTTATTTCATGTGTCGACATTAAAATGGTTTGGCGCTCAGTATCAGTGAAACGGATCAGGCCTTTCGCGATGTCATCACGCACCATCGGATCGAGGCCGGAGAAGGGTTCATCCAACAAATAGTAATCCGCTTCACGTCCAAGCGTCACCGCAATTTTGACACGTCCCCGGTTCCCTTTGGACAAATGTTTTATTTTAGAATCGAGTGAAAGATTTAAAAATTGCGCAATCTCCTTCGCTTTCACCAAGTTAAAATCGGTAAACTGCGACTCGTAATATTCGATGAGTTGACCCACAGTGAAATACGGATAGAACAGGTCCGTGTCCGGCATATAAGCGATAGTCGATGCCATCCTTCGCTTAATGTGACTTCCGTTTAACACAGCACTTCCAGAATCAGGTGTCACTAATCCGGCAATCAGTTTCAACAGCGTTGTTTTGCCGCTTCCATTCTCTCCAACAAGCCCGATTATTTTTCCTTGCGGCAGGGAAAGTGTAAGACCGTCAAGCGCTTTTCGTCTGCCATACTTTTTCGATATATTTCTAAGCTCAATCATCTTTTCCACCCCTTTCCTGTAGGTGCTGCAGCATTTCTGAAGTCGTAAAACCAAGTGCTTCAACATTTTGAATGAATGACGCCACAAGCTGTTCCTTCATTTCATTACGAAGCATGGCTATTTTCACTTCATCTTCCGTGACGAAAGATCCTTGCCCTCTCTTCGTTTCCGTGATTTCCATTTGCTCCAGCTCCTTATAGACGCGCTGCATCGTATTGGCATTCACACCGGCTTCAATGGCATACTCACGAACAGACGGCAATTTCTCCCCTGGCTTCAACGTTCTTCGGATGATATCTCCCGTAATCAGGTCGATGAGCTGTTGGTAAATCGGTTTGTCTGGAAGAAAATTAATGCCCATTGTTACAACCTCACTTTCTTTTCGAATAACATGGACCCGAAAACGAAATAGAATACCGTCAGCAAAACGTATAATACAATACTGCCGATTGTTAAAATCGTTCCACTTGGGACAATGTAATTGTTAAACATTAGTAGATTCATCTCCTGAATCGAGCCATACATTGGCCCCATATTCTTGACCGTTTGGAACGCCTCCGTGAACCAGACAAATCCCCATCCAATAATCCAAATGTTGACCAAGATAATGATGACAACAATCGAGAACAAGCCTATCCGTGAACGAAACACCTGGTAAATCGACCAGAAGAAAAACACGAGTGCCATGCCATAGATGGCGTTCAACATAATGACAGCGCCCACACTAAGCGATAAAAGCAGATTGTCTACAACGGACACTGTTCCGCCGTCCGCGTAATAAGTAATTCCAGCAATCATTCCGCATAGTACGAGCGAACAGCCTACCGTCAAGCTAATCAGTAAAAACTTTGCACCCACCAGCTGCCATATCGATGCCGGAGAATGAAGCCAAATAGCCAGATGTCCCATTTCCTTTCCAAGACTATCAAACAGCAAAGTTACCGCCATAACCAAGTGGAGGATGAAACAAAGTCCAATCATCGGTTGGAGAGAAGCGAAAAGGTCCTCTGGCAATCCAAAAACCAGGTGATCTACTCCCCAAAATAGGATTAGACTATTGATAAAAATATAGAAAACAAGTCTCCATTTCATCTGTGCCCATTCTTTTTGCACTAACCCTCTCCATCTTTTCATAAGCTTTACAACCTCACTTTCTTCTCGAACAGAACAGCTGCTACGATGAACAAAGCGACTGTACAGAAAACATTGAATAGAATTTCACCTGAGTAAAATAGTGTCTCCATATGCTCAATGTAAATGAACTCCACATTAAGTGACGGATTTTTGAGTTTCATGACATCAATAGGTCCAATCGACACCAGCTTCTGATAAAATTCCGAAAGGGTGATTAGACTATAGATTCGGGTTGAAACGAAGAACAAAATGATAGTAGCCACTATTGAATATCCCTTTAAGAAAGGTTTCATCAGACGATCAATGACCCAGAAGAAAAATCCGACACTCATGAAAATGATTGAAACCACAAAAACCAGTACGATGAAAATACTTCCGAAGAAAAACAAATCGTTGAATGTAATTGTTGCAGATTTGAATAATGCGTATTGTATAGCAAGAACGACTGTAGGAATTAGCAGTCCTACTGCCCCAATAAAGGATGCCAACAATGCTTTTGCTCCAACCAGTTTATAAATAGATGCTGTCGAATGAAGCCATACATCCGGACGCTTCATGTCCCTTTCCAGCATCGTTAACAATGCAGTTACCGGAGCTAACGCACTTGTAATCGCCCATAGAAAACAGATAACAAGCGCAACTTCAAAAATATGTACTTCTAATCCCAAAAATCTGGTTATCAATAACGGAAAAAAGGACATGACAAGGGTTCCGAACAATGCACTAACGAGTAACGCCCACTTCATCGTTATCCACTCTTTTTTCACTAACCCATTCCACTGCTTCATAAGCTTTCCTCCTTAATGTATCGGTGTATTAGTTACATAGTACACTATATGCAATATGGTGTAAAGATATTCGTTTGATTAATGAGATAATTTGATAATCAAAAATTTTATCACGTCTATTGATTAACTAAAAATAACCAGTAAATAACTTGAACAAATACTGGGCACTATTTATAGAAATGCTTTTGGATCGCTTTGGATTGAACAACTTCTACACTATTATCGAAATGTCTTGATAATTAGGGATGCGACTTTGTCGCATCCCTAATTACTATTTTCGGTAATCGTATGGTGTTTGTTCATCCGTCGCTCTCCAAAGGCACGGATACAAGAAGTGCTGAAGCTTTTCGGTACGAAAGAATAGATCGCTTCTTACCTGGAGAGTAGCGGCCAAAGATACAATTTTGGCCGCTCAAACTTCTATTATTAAGTCTCTATTTTAACTTTAAGGAAGTGTCACTTTCTTATAGAGTAAAGCAGCGAATTCAATATGATCTTGCTAGAGCGCCCGAAATTGCATCTTCGGGGACTCACACTCTATATAGAAGCTCATCTATTCTTCTCTTTCAAAGCTACTGCTTTTTTCACTCGAATAGTGTAAGAACGCGACAGGCGATTAATCACAACAGGAAACCGAAAAGAGTGCCGAAATTAGTCCAGTGAAAATGACGATTTTCAAGCCCTAGTCACCGGTGTTTAATGTAAATAAGCAATTATGAAATTAATCCTGATAAGAAAAATTGAATGGTTTCAATAAAGTCAATAGGAATTACTTATGCTTGGTAGTCCAAAATGAGGAATGGCGCCGCGGTTGAATGAGGGCTATACTGAAGGTACAACGTTCAAAGGAGTGATGAATCATGAGTTCGTTTCTAACAGGCATTGATCATATCCAAATTGCAGCGCCACCCGGTTCTGAGGATGCAGCTCGGACGTTTTATGGGCACCTTCTTGGCATGCAGGAAATCCCAAAACCGGAAAACTTAAAGGCACGCGGCGGTTGCTGGTTCCAGTTTGGTTCACACGAAGTGCACATCGGCATTCAGCAGGACTTCATCCCAGCCAAAAAAGCGCACCCCGGTTTTACAGTGAATGCACTTGATCAGTTAAAATCGCGATTGGAAGAAGCTAGTTACATCATTAACGAAGAGCCCCCAATCGAAGACCGTTCTCGCTTTTTCACACATGATCCTTTTGGCAATCGGCTTGAATTTTTGGCATTTGAATGAAACCTATTGAGTGTTCGAATTTTGCTCCATTATGTGGTGGGATGCATTACCTGCATCCCGTTGCTTCAAGAATCAGGAGATTTTCTCACGGATTTTTTGTTTGCCATGATTGTCTGTCGAATTACCTCAACAACCATGGATTATCTATCAAGCTTCGATAATTTCTGTTTCCTGCACATCCAATCGTTCCAATTCATGATTCAATTCATCATATTTTCTCGCAAGCCGATCCTGTACTTTGCGCACTTCTTGAAGCACATCATTCAACTTACTTTTCGCATCCGTAATGCGTGAATGAACCATCCAGTCCGAAAATATATTATCAAAAAACAGATCGGTGAATGTGAAAATATCCTTTTTATTTACTATGAATGATTCAGTCGCAGCATTCTGAACGTCCATCAATTCTGTTTCATAATGGCGAAGTGCACGTTGCGCGCGGTGGACGAGGTCGTCGGAACTGTTAATTTCGGAATACTTGAGCGCTGATACAATCAAACCGCCGCCAAGAAACGTGTCCCAAACCGACATACCTTCCGCCGATCCAAGCTTATCCAGTGCTGCATCAAGTGCAAGGCTAGCTTTTTGACCAGCGTCGCTTGCTTCGTTGATTTCGCGGCACAGCGAACGCACCCTTACCCGGTCATCTGCAATTTTTTGCAGTGTACTGTGTGCAACGGAATCATTGTGCCGAATCCATGTCTCCTTTTCCTTCATAAAATCTGCCCAGTCTTCATCTATATAAGAGAAAGTTGGATTTTTCATGTCTTCACGCAGTTGTTTGGCTTCCGCCTCTAAATCTATCACTACTTTTTCAGCCTCATTGTATTGCAATTCAGCCTCAGCAGCTTCTGAAATTTCCTTGTCCATTTTTTCATCCCATGTGCCCGTCCACTCACTAATCTTATTCATGAAAGAAAACTTTCCGAGTTTCACAACATCCTGTTGTTCTTTTGTCAGCTGTTTGTGGAATTTATCACGCATTCCAATTGCTTCTGGTAATTGCAACTCAGCCCCTTCCAACCGCCGTTTGATCCGATTGCGTTGCGTCCGTCTCATTGCCAGTTCCAATTGCCGTTCACGTAGATCTGTTCTCACCAAAACCACCCATTTCTTTGTTATACGGAAATCTGAGGGGGAAGTTTCATTCTCACGTAATAAACTATCCACATGTGCATAAATAGTATTTTTTCACTATTACAACTTATCCACAACCAAGTACTTGATTTCAATCAATGTTTATCCACAATCAAAGGGATTTGATAGAAGTGGAGGTGTACCCTTTTATGAAAAAACAACTAACAATTGTACTTATCCTTATATCTCTTCTCACCGCCTGCGGAAATGAATCTACCATTTCTACATTGTCTTACCCAGTTCCTGACCAAGAGATGCATGCATCCGAAGAAGGGTTATCACTTACGCTTGAAGAAGATGCTTTCCTGGGATCACCATCTATTATCAAGACAGTCGTACAAAATACCAGTTCATCCGACTATCAATTGGGTGAGTTTTGACATATAGAAAAATAAAGATGGTCATTGATTTATCATTAAGTATTCAGATGCTGTGTTCTTAAAGGATCCGTCCTCCAAAGACTATGGAAATGTATTGTCAGCCGGCAGTAAAGCACGCCAGACTTTTCGGTCGACGCGCTCGGCGCGACACTGATTCCAGGCGAATACCGTCTTGTGAAAACATTTTTACCGCTTGGTGAGCCGTTGTACGAGTTATCTGTTTCTGTACCATTTACTGTGGAATGAAAAAAAACCTGAACAAAGCAAATGAGCTTTGTTCAGGTTTACTTAATTTAGTTCCAGACTTCCTTCGCTACGTCTACAATGAATTTCAATTTCTCCCATTGCTGTTCTTCTGTCAATTTGTTGCCGTGATGCGTTGAAGCAAATCCGCATTGCGGGCTCAAGCATAGCTGTTCGAGTGGCACGTATTGCGCCGCTTCTTGAATGCGCGCGATAACCGCATCTTTGTCTTCTACTTGTCCATTTTTCGATGTAACAACACCAAGCACGACTTTTGCTCCACCATTTGGAACATGATCCAATGGTTTAAAGTCTCCTGAACGTTCATCATCATATTCCAAGAAGAAGCCATCTACTTTTTCTTTTGCAAGGAGCGTTGGCGCAATCAGTGCGTAGCTTCCTTCAAATGCCCACGTCGATTGGTAGTTCCCACGACATAAGTGTGTTGTTACGACTAAATCTTCCGGTTTATCTTCCAGCACACCATTAATGACGCGTAGTGCCAAGTCGATTAATTGTTCTCTTGAATAAGCTCCGTCACTGAACGGGATATTTGGTGCAGATAGCCCGGCAATATAGACATCATCCAACTGCAAGTAACGTACACCGGCTTCGTAAAATGCTTTCAAAGCATCTTTGTATGCTTGAATAACATCGTTTGCAAATTCTTCAATGTCAGGGTAAATCGTTTCATCACGGATTCCAATATTAAAGAGTTGATTTGGGCTCGGGATTGTTTGTTTCGCAACGGCACGTCCGCCAACGATTTCATTGAATTCAACAAAGTCTTGAATGAATGGATGATTAGGGTTAAATGAAATCTTACCCGTGTTTCGAACGTCGTATTTTTCAGTTTCAATCCCGTCAAATGTGTAACCTTTCTCAGGCACATATCCTTCAATTCCATTCAAATGCTCCAAGAAGTCCAAATGCCACCATGTACGTCTAAATTCACCATCTGTTACAAGTTCCAAACCAACTTCAATTTGCTTATCAACCACCCGTTTAATTTCCTGTGTTTCTACTTCTCGTAATTGTTGTGCAGTAACTGTGCCTTCTTTAAAGTCTTTGCGCGCTTTATGCAAGTTATCCGGTCGTAGTAAACTTCCAACGTGGTCCGCTCTGAATGGTGCTTTCGTTAGTGTTGTCGCTTGATTTGTCATAGTAAATTCCTTCTTTCTGTTTTTTAGTGGATTTTGATTTTATCCGAACAGGACGCGAATGGGCGAACTCTTTTTCTATTCTTTCGGCAGTATCGCGTATGAGCGGGCTCTTTTTTCTTTTCTTACGGCAGTATCGCGTATGAGCGGGTTATTTTCCTTTTCTTACGACAGTTCCGCGTATGAGCGGGCTTTATTTATTTTCTAACGACAGTACCGCGTATGAGCGGGTTATTTCCCTTCTCTTTCGGCAGTCGCGCGTATGAGCGGACTGGAAATCCGGATGCTTTTTCTGGCTTCGGAACGATGTTAAAAACGACTGAGTCTTTTGAGGGCACTTTATCTAAGTTTGTTGATAACTCAATTTAATTGATGAATTTTTCAAAAACATAATAATTCTCCCTTCATTTTTTGAAGGTAACTTTGGTCTCCAGAAAGAACAAAAAACCCCTTCTAAATTTATAGAAGAGGTTTTGGCGAATTCGCTATTTGCTCTTCTCATCTCCAAGCAGTAAGCATTACACTTACGCTTCTGGAATTAGCACAGTACTTAAAAAGTCTGTTGCTGAGGTATCATCGGGCCAGTCCCTACACCTCTCTGGATAAGAAAGTTACGTATTTAGTTGTTAACCAGTACAATACAGGCCTTTAAATAGAATGTCAATACAGAATATACAAAAGATTTTAATTATGTCTTTTTCCTTAGACAAGTTAGGCAAACAAAAAAGCTAGGGTGTACAACTTTTCCTAGCTACTGTTTCCCCTCATAGTCTGCCATTATTTTCTTTCTCACATAACTTAAATGTGTATACATCTGCTTGAATGACTCAAAAGGATCCCTTTTTTTCAACGCTTCATAGATTGCTAAGTGATGCTCAATCGTAATATCAGGCTCTCGATAGGTGATTAAGCTATCTGTTTTCTCGTGCGTGATGAGCAGTGAATCTATCATTCCTTCGACAACTGGATTATCGGCGCTTTGTGCAATCAATCTGTGGAATTCCTTATCCAAACGACCATAATTACTATCTGTATTTTCTTGAATACTATCAATTGTTTCTTTGATCTTTTCAAGTTGCTCATCCGATATCTTTTCGGCAGCAATCGTAACGAGCCCCAACTCTAACGCCATGCGCGCTTCGATGATTGCAGGAACATTGTTAATAGATAAGGCGAGCATTACCTTAAACGGATTACTTCCGACCCTATCATTTACAAACGTACCTCCGCGCGGCCTTCTTGTAATGATTTCCAAGGTCTCCAAAGAACTAAGCGCTTCCCGCAGAACAGGTCGGCTAACATCAAATTGTTCCATCAAATTCATTTCCGATGGCAATTTATCACCCGGGTTTAGCTGTCCGCTCATTAATAGCTGAACAATTTGTTCTAACACCTGTTGCGAGAGGGTGCTTCTACGGACATTGTCCACTTTATATTCTTTCATTTCATCCCTCCTTTTCTCAGGTTTTCAAGTACACTTTATACTTCAACCCGACTTTGATATCTCTCGTAGATTAGTTTTGCTGTTAGGATGTCAAAAATAGATACACCTACCGATTTAAAAACGGTTACTTTTTGCTTCGTCTCTTCATTTTCACCTTGTTGAACCAAGGTCCCCAGTTCAGGGATTGTCTCTTCGCTATGGCCAAACTTTCTTGCGTTAATCATTTCACCGCATTCGGAAAACGCTGCGTGCGTATCTACAAATAGATGATCTGCTTCTTTGATAATTGAGTCGGGAATCTCTTGCATGAATGATTTGAATGCACCTGAACCTGCGAAATGCTTTCCAGTTAAATCAATTTGCGCATCGTAAGGAATAACCGGACTTGTTGATGTTGTCGTTGTAATAATAATTTGCGCCTCTTTTACAATGGTCGCAGGATCTGAACTATCAAATCGAATAGTTGGAAATTCCTTCTTCGCTTTCTCTATAAAGTTATCGAGTCTTTCCTTACTACGATTATACACTAAAACCCTCTGTACTAACCTTACAGCACAAGCCGCCTGCAAATGACTCCACCCTTGATCGCCAGTACCTATAATACCAATGGTCTCCGTTTCATTGGATGCCAAGTATTTCATACCCAATCCACTTACAGCACCAGTCCGCATAGCAGTTATCGTTCGTGCATCCATGATCACAAGTGGTTTCATCGTCTTCCTTTCATTCAACAGGAAGATACCCCTCAACGTTGCTTCACCGATTGCAGCATTGCCTGGAGCAATACCAATCAGCTTCGCCCCGTAATAATCTTCGTAAAAGGAAGGCATCAATAGAGCCGAGTTCTCGGCATCATTGATGAATAATCGTTCTGGAACAAATGATTTCTTCTCCCCGTCATTCACATAATAGTCTTCGATAGTATCGATTATCTCTTTCATCGAGATAAGACTTCTAATTTCTTGCTCGTCAATAAAATGCATGTTTATCCCCCTCAAACGAGAATAGAGACCAACGTTTTCCGCTGGTCTATCCTACATTTTTTTATATAGTAAAACTCTGTCGATTTGAAATCACCTTACTAAGCAAGGTCGTTTATTATCGAATTGCCATTCTGGAATTAAATACTGCATACCTATAGAATCATCACGAGCTCCAAGTTTTTGATCGATATAGAGTTTATTCGCCTTTTCAATCTGTTCCATATCAATTTCAACACCTAAGCCAGGCGCAGAGGGAACTTCAATTTTCCCATTTTTAATTTGAAGCGGTTCCTTCGTTAAATGTTGACCATCTTGCCAAATCCAATGCGTATCAATCGCCGTGATTTTTCCAGGTGCAGCTGCTGCAACATGTGTGAACATTGCAAGAGAGATATCGAAATGGTTATTTGAGTGCGAGCCCCACGTCAATCCCCAGTCATTACACATTTGCGCGACTCGAACTGAACCTTGCATCGTCCAGAAATGTGGATCTGCTAATGGAATATCAACAGCATTAAGCTGAATTGCGTGGCCCATCTGTCTCCAGTCCGTTGCAATCATATTGGTAGCTGTTGGAAGTCCTGTAGCACGGCGGAACTCAGCCATTGCTTCACGAGCCGAATAACCAGCCTCCGCTCCACATGGATCTTCAGCATAGGCAAGTACATCATGTTGGTTTTTACAAAGTCGAATTGCTTCCTCTAAAGACCAGGCACCGTTTGGATCCAGTGTAATTCTTGCTTCAGGGAAACGTTTTGCAAGCGCTGTCACCGCTGCCATCTCTTCATCTCCGGAAAGCACTCCGCCTTTTAGTTTAAAGTCATTAAAGCCATAGCGTTCATAGGCCGCCTCCGCAAGTGCAACAATCGATTCAGGCGTCAAAGCTTCTTCATGACGTAGTCTAAACCAATCATCTTTCGATTCCGTATCACTTAGATAAGGTAAATCCGTTTTGTTTCGATCACCTAGATAAAAAAGGTACCCAAGTATTTCTACACTATCGCGTTGCTGACCCTCACCAAGCAATTCAGCGACAGGTACATCTAGGAACTTCCCTAGTAAATCTAGTAAAGCTGCTTCAATAGCCGTAACAACATGAATTGTCGTTCGCAGATCAAATGTTTGCGAACCGCGTCCGCCTGCATCCCTAACTGCGAATTGCTGTCGAACTTTATTTAAAGTTGAGTTATATATACCGATGGATTCACCAATTACGAATGGCTTTGAATCTTCTAACGTCTGGCGAATCGCCTCTCCACCTGGTACTTCTCCTATCCCTTTATTCCCATGATTATCTTCAAGAATGACAATATTCCTTGTAAAGTATGGGCTATGTGCTCCACTCAGATTCAACAACATACTGTCGTGGCCTGCAACAGGAATGACAGTCATTTTCATAACTCGCGGAGTACTTGCTTTTTCCCCATCCGCATTAAAAGTAACTGTACTTTCCTTTTTTTCACCAATTAACATTCATAATTCCCCCCGACTACTATTTTTCCTACCCCTCATGCTAATCCTTCTTTTGAAAAGGAAGGAGTTAAGCTTTTTATCGCATAACTCCTCCTGATTCATCTTATTTTATAAATACTGTTTTGATAGACGTATAGAATTCTTTAGCTGCTTGCCCTTGTTCACGTGAATGGGAGCTAGATTGCTTCATGCCGCCGAAAGGAGCTTGCAGTTCAACCCCTGCGCTTTCCGCGTTGATGCGGACTAGACCAGCATCCATTTCATTGATGAATGAAAGCATATTACTAATTTTCGTCGTGAAAATGGATGCACTTAGTCCATATTCCGAGTCATTTGCCAATTCAAGTGCGTCTTCGATTGTCTCTACTTTCATAAGTGCAAGAACTGGGCCAAAAATTTCTTCTCGCGCAAGCGCCATGTCAGGCGATACATGTTCGAATACAGTCGGCTCAACAAAGTAACCATTCAAACCATCTTTCTTAACTTCGTTTCCACCTAGGAGCAATGTAGCCCCTTCTGCTTTTCCTTTTTCAATCGCAGATAGAACTGTATCCAACTGACCTTGACTTGCACTAGGCCCCATCCATGTTCCTGCATCCATGCCGTCCCCGACAGTGATTTCAGCCACTTTTTCAAGCAGTTTCCCTTTAAACGTTTCATAGACGTCTTGCTGAACGATGACTCGGCTCGTCGCTGTACATTTTTGGCCAGATGATTTTAATCCACCACTTATCGTTGCTTCGACTGCCAAATCAAGATCTGCATCGTTGGCAACGATTACAGGGTTTTTCCCACCCATTTCCAGTTGGTATTTAATGCCTCTATCAACAGCTGTCTGAGCCAGTGATTTCCCAACCGTATTTGACCCTGTAAACGTGATTGCGTCAATGTTTTTGTTACTTGCCATTTCTGGCCCGAGAAGTGAACCGGAACCTGTTACCATATTGACAACCCCTGCAGGAATTCCTGCATCATGCAAACACTCAATCACTTTTGCACATGTAATAGCCGTTTCACTCGCGGGTTTAATAACAACTGCATTTCCATAAATTAAGGCCGGAGACATTTTCCAAAGAGGGATTGCTACCGGGAAGTTCCAAGGAGTAATCACTCCAACAACGCCAAGCGGTACTCTCGTTGTAAACATTAGTGCTTCGCTGTCTGTCGATGGAATTACGTCACCAACCGGTCTCATCCCTTCACCGGCGTAGTAACGTAAAATGGCTACGCCGCGTGCAGTCTCACCTTTTGCTTCTGGGAATGTCTTACCCATTTCTTGTGTCATCGCAGTCGCGATATCGTCAATGCGCTCTTCCATAATAGAAGCAGCTTTCAACAAGTAGTCGCCTCGAACGTTTCCAGTAAGTTTGCGCCACGCTTTTTGAGCTTGCCGTGCGGAAGTCGCGGCATTGTCGAAATCATTACTTGAGGATAGTTGATAAGATCCTACAACTTCATCCTTACTAGCCGGATTTTTACTCACCCCTGTCTTCCCTGTTTCTGATGCGACCCATTCGCCGTTAATATAATTTAAATACGTTTTTGTTGTTACTTCAGTTGTAGTAGTCATAATTGCCTCCTATTGTACTGTCTCTGCATGAGCAGGATATTTCTTCAATGCATTTTCAATAATTACTTTGAGTTCTTCATAATGCCCTTCTTCAACAGGAGCGATTGGTGCCCTGACATTCGTTGTAATAGGAAGACCAACAATTTGCATGCCTGCTTTGATTAAAGAAACCGCGTATCCTTTCTTCTGTTTACGGATACGATGAATTGGGAATATCACGTTTTCATATATTTCATTCAACACTTCTTTGTTTCCACTTAGAAGCGCTTCATAATATTTCGCTGAAATATGTGGAATATAGTTTGAAATCGCTGATGAGTACGAAGTGAATCCAAGGTTCACATAGGCAGCCATCGTTACTTCTGCTAGAGGCATACCGTTGACCCACTCAAGACGGTCCCCGATTAGATGTGTAAACTCGACATTCTTTTCCATATTTCCAATACCATCTTTATACCCTACCAGTTGTGGCAGTTTGCATAACTTTTGAAGGGTTTCGGCTTCAAAAATGCAATTATCACGCTGATAAACGATTGCATTCAACTCCGTGCTATCTATGATCTCGCTTAAATAATTGTATATACCATCCTGTGAAGGCTCGATTAGATACGGCGGTAAAATCAAGTACCCTTCCGCGCCAAGCTCTTCAGAAATCTTCGCTTGCTCCAACGCGTGCGTAATGTTTCCACCAACACCTGTATATAGTGGAACTCTGCCTTTTGTCTTTTCTACGGCAACTTCTACCATCGATCTGTATTCTTCGTTACTGATAGCATGAAATTCACCTGCTCCGCATGCCACAAAAATGGAAGACAAACCTCCTTCGATTAAAAACTCGATATTCTTTCCTAATCCATTTAAATCCAATTTCCCTTCGGCATCCATTGGAGCGACTGGGAATCCTAAAATCCCTTTCGGCGCTTGCCTCTTCTTTGTTGTCATGTGAATTCCACCCTTCAATAATAGTTAATTAGTTTCTATATGTCTTATTGTAAGACAATTAAACTAATCTGTCAAACGATATTTTTATTTGTTCTGAAAACAGTGATTATGTTACTGGCGAAGGATTGAACAAAGCCAAGTCATTATGAACTCCCCATTTATCTGCCCATGTTTTTTTCGTTCCGCTAGCAACTTTAAGAATGTCATTGAAAATTTCCCAACCAACTTCTTCAATCGTTCGATCAATAGTTTAAATGCTTATGCCTTCAATTCTACGCGCTTGATTTCACCTACAAGGAATAGATAGCTAAGTATTGCAACAAGTGCATTGGCAGCAACAAATAGAAGTGCTCCATTAAATGATCCAGTTGTAGCAATAATTATACCGATAATAATAGGTGTCGTAATTCCAGCAACATTTCCAAATGTGTTGAATAAGCCACCGCTTATGCCCGACATCTCTTTTGGTGATGTGTCTGCCATGACCGCCCAGCCAAGTGCTCCAAATCCTTTACCGAAAAATGCAAGAGACATGACGAAAATAACTACCCATTGTGCATCCACAAAATTTGCTGCTATTAAGCTCATTGACATAATCATCCCTAAAATTATAGGTGTTTTACGGGCAACCGTTAGCGAGAATCCTTTTTTCAGCAAGAAATCCGAGAAAATCCCTCCTAACAAACCGCCAATAAAACCGCAAATTGCCGGAAGCGAAGCGACAAAACCAACTTGAAGGATTGTCATGCCTCTTTCTTGTACCAGATAAATAGGAAACCAAGTTAGGAAAAAGTAGGTCAAAGTTGTAATACAATACTGTCCGAGATATATACCAAGTAACATACGGTTACCTAAAAGCTGCTTAACATTATTCCAACCTTCACCTTTTACTTTCTCTTTCTTCGTTACTTGTTGATCCATACTAGTTAAACCGCCGCCCTGTTCGATATAATCAAGCTCGGCTTGATTAACTCGCGGATGATCTTTCGGATTATAAAATACCTTCAACCATCCGAAGGCGGCGAGAATACCCAGTGCCCCCATAAAGTAGAAAACATATTCCCAGCCAAATGTGTACGTAATGTAGCCCATTATCGGGGCAAAAAGGACAGTTGCAAAATATTGCGCTGAATTGAATGTGGCAGCAGCGGTTCCACGTTCATGACTTGGAAACCAGGAAGCAACAATTCGGCTGTTGGCCGGAAAAGAAGGTGCCTCTGCCAACCCGACTAAAAAACGTAGTCCAAATAAAATAATGACAGCGGTACCTGCGGATCCGAATGTGCCAAGAAATCCTTGCAACAATGTAAATCCTGACCATAAGAAAATACTCCAGAAATATACTTTCTTCGATCCAAAGCGGTCAAGCAGCCACCCTCCTGGAATTTGACCAGCCACATATGACCACGCAAATGCTGAAAATATTAAACCCATCATAACTGAATTTAGTCCCAGGTCTCGCGACATATCTGTTCCTGCAATAGACAAGGTAGCTCGATCCGCATAATTTATAGCTGTGACTAAAAAGAGTATCATAACCGTAAACCAACGAACGTTTGTCTTTTTTTGTTTATTAATAATCGGTGGCTTAATTTCGTTATTGTTAATTGACATATTTGGAGCTTCCCCTTGAACCTTTTCTTGAACCTTCTCTTGAACGCTTACCATGTGCTCACTTCCCCTAAATTCATATTTTATCGTTAGACTTGAAACCACTGATAACCCTATCTTCAAACCACCCTTAACATCCATATACAAATAAAATAGGGCTTCACTTTTATAAAGGAAGAAAAGTTATTCAACTAAATAATCTAACTACAGATAGCCAGCTCGATGAAACCGCTTACACTTTATGCATAAAGCTTTAAAAATTTCCACTGCACTACTGAATCAATACCTCCCTTTTTAAAAATGGTAATCTATTACTTTTTGCTTGTATGTATTATTGTAAGACAATAATAATAGTTAGTCAATTCCAAATTGGGCGTATTAAGAATTTTATCAAAAACACCACTAAATAACTACTTATATTGGGTAACCAATTGGACTTTGTGTATCAATCGAACCTCCCCCGCAAGAGAGTAATCATTCCCTTCCCGCCTAGCTACTTCATTTATTACATACAACCTTCGGCAAAATTGGACCTCATTATGTTCGGAAAACCTACTCAACTTGCCTTCTATGTGGTTATGTTCCTTAAATTAGAGATCTACCGCTCAGGTGTCACACCCTATATCACCGCATGTCGGACAAACCAAAAAAAGATGAACCCCATTAAATAAGGATTCACCTTTTAAACTAATTCTACAATTATTATTCAGTGTTGAATCTCACTCCGTAATTTCCGGTGTTCACGGCGTGCGGGACCTGTTTCAGATAGGCTCTTTTCATCTTCTGTTTCAGGATATATTTTCGGAACAGCCGTAGATGTATTTGTATGCGGCGGCAATACCAGTTTCGATTGTATTGTGTGGGACTGGTAAATGAGCCTTTTTTCCTACACTTCCATTTACAATGTATAAGTATATGGTAAATATATCCCTTTCAGAGATCGATGACCGGTATTTCCGGCTTTCTTTGAAGGAAATTGTGAGTAATCTACGTAAATGTGAAAATTGACAACACTAACAGAAAACTGGGCAACTCTTTCCCTGCCTCGCACAATTCTTCAATGAAACCCACAGTCCAATTGGATACCTCCCAACCGGAGTGTCCCCTCAAACCATTGACGCCAAAAGCGCATAAACCCGTTTCATCTCTTCTTGCATCATCCACTGATCAACCGCGAGCCATCTGCAATGGATTGCATTTCCTTCGAGCCTTGTCATACCGGCTTTCAAGCCTTCTTCTACCCGTAGTGTTTCCTGTAATGAACGGATATCGATGTCCTTAGCTTTAGGAGATACTAGCCAGATCGAACCGACATACATTGCGTCTCCCAGTAAACCAATACCAGTTAAGTCAACTTCTTTCGGTGAAAAATGCAGTGAATCGAAGGCGATCAGTTCGTCTTCAACGAAAATCTTAAAGTTTGATTTCAATGATTCATAGTCAAAAATTTCACCGCGCTTTTCGCGACCCGGGGCGAGGATTTCTCCCCATAATACCGTTGAATCAGCGGCTAGCCTAAGTGTCGTGTCGACTTGGAACTTCGCATCAGCGAATGGAATAATGACTACAGGCATCCATTCCAGACGCGCTCGTTCGGCGAGCCAGACATCGATTGTCAACACACAAGTATCTCCTGTATGGGACGGATAGATTTTCAAAGCTGACTGCTGAATCAGCCTCGCGCTGCTGTCTGGTGCAATTTTCACTGTAATGTCATTTCGATCCCCTGCAACCATCCCACCAGACGATTCCATTATGTAAACCGTCGCTGTCGGGTCTTTCCCTTCGTATAGTTCGCGGCTTGCCTTCAAAGGGGGCTGCTGGTAAACATGAGGCATCCGTGTATAGCCCCTTCTAAATTCGAACTCTAGATTTAGTTTTCCGTGATGGATGGAGCGGGACGGATTATGCATTTGAACCAGCAGATTCCGCGCCTTCCAACAGCATATTGTGCTTAATCCAAGCAATAACCTTGTCTACATTTTTCTGTGTTCTTACATCCGTGAAAATATATGGACGTCCGTTGCGCATTTTTTTCGTATCGCTATCCATCAGGTCAAGATCGACACCGACGTACGGAGCAAGATCCGTTTTATTGATCAACAAAAGATCAGAACGCGTCAAAGCAGGTCCGCCTTTTCTCGGAATATCCTGGCCTTCTGCGACGTCAATTACATAGATATAGCCGTCGACAAGTTCCGGACTAAAAGTAGCAGATAGGTTATCGCCGCCACTTTCCACAAAAATAATATCAAGATCATCAAAACGAGTTTTCAACTCATCGATTGCCGCAAAGTTCATATAAGCATCTTCACGGATTGCCGTATGTGGGCAACCTCCTGTTTCAACGCCCAAAATACGGTCTTCTTCAAGTACTCCGCTTTTAATTAAAAACTGTGCATCTTCACGTGTGTAAATATCGTTCGTAATGACAGCCATATTATAATCTTTATGCATTGCACGTGTCAGTTGGTCAACGAGCGACGTTTTGCCCGATCCAACCGGTCCACCGATGCCTATACGTACTGGGATTAGCGCTTCGCATCCAGTCTCATGGCTTCGGCTACCCCTTTGCCGCACTTGCGCTGGAGTGTACATTATTGAGAGAGTATTTAATTCAGAGTGTACATCGTAGACCACTAGGTGCTCTGGGGATGCCTCTCGCCCTGAGCCTGGATTAGCGCTTCGCATCCAGTCTCACGGCTTCGGCTACCCCTTTGCCGCACCTGCGCCGGAGTGTACATTATTGATAGTGATTTTGAGATGTATAGACTGAGATTATAATGTGATTACTATTTAATACTAATTTCATTGAAGAAAGACGCACTATAGATTGCAAGTCTAATCCCCAATAACGAAATGTGCTTTCTTAAAGAGACCATCCAGCGAAGGCGCGTCTTCGTGGTAGCCGGAGCGATAAGACTGATGGAGGGATGCAGTTCAATCCCTCCTTGCTCTTCTTTCCGACTTATCGCGGGAGGCATCCACAAAGCGCAGAAGCGGTATTAGCGGGATTTCCAACTCTATCCATTGTATCGGGACTTATTCAGTGTTTCATCTCACTCCGTAATTTTCGGTGGGCCTGGCGTCCTGGACCTGTCTCATACAACCTCTTCTCCACATCCGTTTCCGGGTATACCCCGGGTACAGGAATGGGTTTGTTGTTTTCATCCATGGCCACCATTGTGAGGAATGATTCAGTCGTCAGCTTCGTTACTCCAGTCAAAAGGTTCATGGAATGGACCGATACGAACACCTCCATTGACGTGCGTCCGGTAAAAGTGACGATTGCTTCGAGTTCCAGTACGTCACCAACGCGTGCGGATGAGAGGAAATCGACTGAATCGATAGATGCCGTGACAACCGAACAATGAGAATGCTTCATCGCTGCGATTGCAGCGATTTCATCTATGTATGCCAGGACACGACCGCCAAAAATTGTTTGTAAATGATTCGTGTCTGGCGGCAAGACAATTTTGGATTGAATGGTACGTGAATGGCTCATTGGTCTTTTTTGTACCATGAAAATCTCTCCTTCGCTTTTATGAATTAAGGGAACCTTTCCCCTATATCTTCCGTATATAGAGTATACACATATTGGGGGTCTATTCATGCTGAATTTTATTGATACACATTATCAAAAGATCACTTGGTTGATCGTATTACTTGGATTCTTCATAATCTTTACAGCTAAAGACTATTTATCACTTATTTTGTTTTCATACCTACTTGTTAGAGCTGTTAAGTCCCGGGATGCCATCCGTAAAACCCTTCGAAATACCCCTATCAGCGCGATGATCATTTATGCAATCGGAATGATTTTACTCATTGCTGCGCTTACGGCCATTATGCTATTTTCGGCAGGTTTCATTAAGGAATATAACATTCCTGGTATTTTTCAGTATATTTATGTAGCTATTGTACTGGTTGGTTCCATGTTCTTTTATGTCTGGTTTATGGCTTTTTTAATAAATCTGCGGAATAGGAAAAGTTCGAACAAGTAAGTAAAACGCTCTTCATTTTTCGCCAAATAACTTTTTCGAATAGAGATGGGAAAACTTGAATTCCCCTTCCTGTTTAACACTTTTATCGACAATCTCTCCCTCTTTCATAACATAAATACGGTTGCACATATATTCGACAACCTGTAAATCATGAGAAATAAAAAGAATCGCCATACCGGTCTCCCGATTCAGTTTGATGAGTAAGTCTATAATCTCTTTTTGTATTAATCGATCGAGACTAGAGACAATTTCGTCGCATACTAACAATTCCGGCTGAATGAGGATGGACCTCAGTAAGTTGACACGTTGCCTTTCACCACCGCTCAATTCAGATGGACGTCGATTCAAATGCGCTTCGGTCAGTTTTACATTCCCGAGCATATGACGAATATACGTATCTCGGTCACCACTTCTATTGCGTAACGGTTCCCTCAGAATTTCTTTGACAGTCCAAGTTGGATTAAGAGCCGCCGATGCATTTTGAAAAATCAGCTGGCATTTTTTGTAGAATACTTTTTTCGTATTCCTCGTTATGGGTGCTCCATGAAAGGAAACAACACCCGTTTCGGGGGTTTCAAGCTGCATAATTAGACGTGACAAAGTACTTTTCCCACTACCACTTTCTCCAACAAGACCTACGATTTCACCTTCCCCAATAGCCATATCAATTCCACGAAGTACTTTCTTCTCTTTGCGGTAACTTTTCGATATATTCTCCACAGTTAATAGCATGCTCTTTCCAACCTTTCCAACACATCAATCACGCCTCGGCGTGATTGCGTCAAGATTTTGAATTGAGCTTGAGGCCTACAGGGGGGAAGGATTGAACTGCATCCTTCCTTGTGGGTCATGCAGTGGGGAAGGATGTAGTTCAATCCTTCCTTGTTGCGACAGGACGTCGCGAACTTAGACTGCCTTCCTCTTAACACCTTTCAAAATCTGTGACATCCGCCGGAGGCTTTAACAGGGAGAAATGGAACTTAATTTCTCCCTGTTAAAACCGACTTTCCAGAAGTCGTTTTGTATAGGAATGCTCTGGCCGTCTAAATAGTTCTTTAACACTTCCCGTCTCAATCACTTTACCAGCTTGCATGACGACCATTTCATGTGCCGCATCAGCTACGACATCCAAGTCATGCGTGATTAATAAAATCGTCGTCCCTTGCTCTTCATTCAACTTTTTTAGTAAAGCAATAAAGTCCCGCTGCAACACTCTATCAAGTGCGGTTGTAGGTTCATCTGCAATTAAGAGTTCCGGCTTCACGTACAAGGCACATGCAATCATACAACGCTGTAACATTCCACCTGATAGTTCGAACGGATACTGATGGAAAACTTCATTCGAAAGACCGAGACTACTTAAAGCACCGGCCATTTTCACACAAAACTGTTCAACAGTATCCCCTATCCGTTCTCCGGAAAAGGCATAAAGTTGATACTTCATTTTCACAGACGGATTAAAACTGTTTGCTGCATCCTGGAAAATCGTGAAGATATGTGATTTCCTAATTTCCATAATTTCCTCGGTTGAGCTGTTAATTAAGTTCCTGCCATTAAACAAGGCCTGTCCAGTCGCCTTCATACCCACTGGCAAGATCCCGAGCAATGCTGCGACGGTCATACTTTTCCCACTGCCGCTTTCACCGATAATTGACGTAATCTTCCCGCGTGGAATCGAAAACGAATTATTCTCTACAATGTACTGTTCATCGACAACTATTGATAATCCGTCTACCTTAAGCATTTGACCGCCTCCGTTTTGAATTTTTCAATGCTTCACCTATAAAGTTAACGGATAGAATCGTTATGAAAATCATGATTCCTGGGAATAAACCAATCCACCATGCACCAATCAAAATATCATTTTGTGCGTAGTACAACATATTTCCCCATGAAGGTATCGCCGGCGGTACACCGATGCCGAGAAAACTAAGCGATACTTCGATGAACACCGCACCCGCAAAGTTGAACAATGTAACAACAAAAATAGCAGGCACACTATTACGTAGCAAATGGCCAAAAATGATTTGCCACAGTGGTGTCCCGAACATTTTAGCCATTTTCACAAATTCAGTTTCTCTAAGGCGAATGAATTCCGATCTAACGATACGTGCAGTAACTAGCCATCCAGTAACTCCGATGACTAGCGCCATACTCCACATGCCGCCTTGCATAAATGCTTGAAACGCCAAAATCAGGATTAGAGATGGGATTGTAATTAGCGCTTCGAGAAACCGCATCATTACCGCATCTACATAGCCCCCCACGTAGCCGCTAATTCCGCCGTAAAGTACACCGATAATGAGGGATAGAATTACAGAAGTACCCGCAACAGTGAGCGTTACTTTTCCGCCTTCCAGTAGACGGGAAAACACGTCGCGCCCAAGATGATCCGTTCCTAGCAAATGGCCTTCTCCTGGTGGTACATATATTTCATCCATATCCATTTCGTTTGGCGGATGTGTTGAAAAAAGTCCCGCGAAAACCGTCATGATGACAATCACCCCAAGGACCATAGACCAGAATAGAATTGTTTTTCGAAGTTTCATCTACTGTATGCCCCCTTCCGTAATTTGGGATCCACTGCATACATGATGAGGTCGATGACGAATAAACTTAAGACAACGAGCAGCCCGATAAAAAGGATGCCACCCATAATCAGCGGGAAGTCTTTCATCATCACCGCTTTTACCATTAGCTGTCCGAGCCCTGCCCACGAAAATAGAGATTCAACGATAATTGATCCACCAAAAAACGAAGGGATTGTCATACCGATGTAATTCAAATACGGAATGGATGCGTTGCGCAAAATCCCTTTTCTGATTTCACTTTCCACAACTCCATTTGCCCTCGCAACCATTACATAATATTTACTGCTTTCTGCTTTTATACTTTCTTGAAGGAAGCGCGCATAGATACCTATATGGGTTAGAATAATAACGGCTGCTGGCAAAATGAGATGGCGAAGTTTGTCTAAGAGACCTCCATCACCTCCGATATCCCCCGTACCCGAGGACGGAAGAATTCCGAGTTTCACCGAAAAGAATGAGATGAATAAAATCCCTAGCCAAAATGATGGTATGGAAGATGTCGCAATACTAATTGTCGATAGCCCTTTATCCCACAATGAGCCGGCTTTCATACCTGCGACGGTACCAATCCATTGCGAACCAATAATAATGAATAGTAAGGTTACACTTGAAAGTAATAACGTATTTGGCAAACGTTCTAGAAGAATGGTATTAACAGGACGGCCTTCCCTAGACGAATAACCTAAATTCCCTTGCATTGTTTCCTTTAGCCATGTGCCATATTGCACGATCACAGGACGATCAAGCGAAAAAGCACGGCTGATTCGTTCTTTTTCAGCCGCGTTTAATGTTTGTGCATTGCCTCCATAGAAAGCCGTCGCCGGATCCCCGGGAGCCAAGTGCATGATGAAAAAAGAGAGGAAGCTAATGATAAAAAGGACACTTACTCCCGCCATCATTCGCTTCACAATCCATTTAACGTTCATTCCACTTCCACTCCTCGACGTTCCAAAGAAAACCAGATCCATGATGACCGAGTGTTCGCTCTTTTACACCTTCCAGATTTTTATTGATGCCATAAATTGCATTTGCATAGGCAATAAAATCATACGGCGGATCCAGTGCTAGTTCCTTCTGAAACTCCATATAGACTGCTTTTCTCTCATCTGTATCTGTTAATAAACGGCCTTTCTCTAGCAAAGTATCCACTTCTGCATTAGAGTAATCACCGAAGTTGTATCCTGAACTTGTTCTACTCGATTGATCTGTTCTGAACAAAATGTGCGTGTGATGATCCGCGTCGTATGGGCTTCCCCAAGCGATTACGAACGCATCAGTATCTTCAATGGTAATTGCACTCCAGTCGAGTGCAGCTACTTTTACATAAGCACCGATTGCTTTAAAACCTTCAGCCGTGAAGTTTGCTATATTCACACGAACTGTATCGGTTGCAGGAACTGTAATCGTAAATGCTAATCTTTCACCGTTTTTATAACGGAAGCCCTCTTTTCCTTCTTTCCAACCCGCTTCATCCAGAAGTGTTTGCGCTTTTTTAACGTCATACTCATATTTCTCAACTTCAGCATTGTTAAAGGCGTGTTTTTGAAGCGGCGAATACGCTTCCGTTCCGTACCCTTTTAAAATGCCTTTGACGATTGCTGTACGATCCGTTGCGTAGTTAAAAGCACGTCTCACATTGACATCAGTCCATAATTCTTTGTTCATATTATAAAGAATACCGCGATAATCTGCTGATTCTATATCATGTATGTCAATATTCTTTTCACCTTTCAAACTTATCGCCTGCACCGGGTCAAGTAACGCAATATCGACTTCACCTGATTTTAATTGCAGCGCCCGGACATTACTATCTGGGATGAATTTAAAAATCACTTTTTCGATAGATGGAGTTGTGCCATGAAAATCGTTGTATGCTTTCAATGTCAAATTGTTTCCCCGATCCCATTCATCAAACATATAAGGGCCTGCACCGATGGGGTGGCTATTGAACTCAGCCGTACGCATTTCGACATTTTCAAATGCATGCTTTGGCAAGATTGGTACTGTCAATTTATCGAGTATCGGTACAAATGGATGTTTTAACTTCAATTCAAATGATAGCTCGTCCACTTTCGTCAAAGAATCAACTTCAGTGAAATCTGCTTTTAAAAAGGAAGCATTTTTATCATCCAAGATGCTTTCAATTGTGAAAATGACATCTTCAGCCGTCAGGGCTTTGCCATCATGGAACTTGATGCCCTCTTCTAAAATGAATGTATACGTTAAGTAGTCTGGAGAAATAGTATATGATTTTGCAATGTCTGTAATAGCCTCATTCTTTTCATCGAACCTCATTAGACCCCGGAATAGTAATGAATCTAGGTTTGTCTCTTCAAGAATCGGATTTAGTCCTTCAAATTCGGACTCGGAAGCGTATACGAGGCGATTTTCTTTTGGTTTAGTATCAGTATCCGCTTTTTTCGCACAACCGGAGGCAACGAGTACCAGCAGGGAAAAAACGAGTAAAATCTTTAGCTTCTTATTTAACATAATGTCCTCCATCAAATAACTTTCATAATTGATTTTCCTCACTCTAGTATATTCTACTTCTCGTGGTTTAAGCTACTCGTGCCTTTCAGAGCTAGATAGCATCACGCTGAGCGAAGTAGTAATACCAGGTCTTTCGCAAGAGTTAATACTTCGTTCAAATGAAAATGAAAAAAGCTGTCCCAGTTTAGCGGGATAGCTCGAGTACTGCAACTGCATCAGGTCGTGCCATTACTTGTTCATCGTACAAGTGACAGGCGACGAAGTGATCTGATTCCTTCTCAAGCCACTTTGGCTTTAGTGCTGCACAGACGTCCATTGCATAGGGACACCGTGTACGGAAGACGCAACCTGACGGCGGATTGATGGGGCTTGGCAGTTCGCCTTGCAGTAAAATGCGTTCGCGCGATTCTTCGATGTCCGGATCCGGAATCGGAATGGCTGATAACAGTGCTTCCGTATATGGATGGAGAGGTTTATCGTACAGTTGTACACTTGTCGTCAATTCCACCATATGACCGAGGTACATGACGCCTATGCGGTCAGAAATGTATTTCACCATCGACAAATCATGGGCGATAAACAGGTACGTTAAGCCTTTTTCACGCTGTAGTCGCTGTAATAACTTAACAACTTGTGCTTGTACAGAAACATCAAGTGCCGAAATGGGTTCATCCGCAATGATGAATTCTGGATCGAGTGCGAGTGAGCGGGCAATGCCGATTCGCTGACGCTGCCCGCCGGAAAATTCATGTGGATAGCGATTTGCATGATCCCGACTTAGCCCGACGTCCTCCAATAACTCAAAAACCCGATTACGCATTTCCGCCTTTGACTTGTACAACCCATGCACTTGCATTGGCTCAGCAATGATTTCATAGACCGTAGAACGCGGATTCAACGACGCATAGGGGTCTTGAAAGATCATTTGCATTTTCTTTAGGAAACGTTCCCTTTCTTTAGTCGTCATATCGTGAATGCTTTGCCCGTTATACAGCACTTCGCCGTCTGTTTTATTGTACAATCCAAGAATCGTACGGCCTGCCGTTGATTTACCGCAACCGGACTCTCCAACAAGCCCAAACGTTTCCCCTTTGTAAATATCGAAACTAATTCCGTCGACCGCTTTTAACTTCTCTCCGCGCCCCACGTCAAAATAACGTTTCAAATCTTTTACGGACAATAAAACCCGATTTGTCATGCTCGTACGCCTCCTTCTATAATGCCATAACGTCGGACGGCGCATAGCTCACGCGCTAGTTTTGTACCTGCAAGTTTCATCACTTCAATTGACTTTCCTGTTGAATGGGAATGGAGAAGCATGCCCTCTCCAAAATAAAACCCGACGTGACGGACACTTGCTTTTCCTTCATTATCAGCAAAGAAGAGGAGGTCCCCTTTTGCCCAGAGCGATTGATTATCTATTGGAATTTCTTTACCACCGCGTGCCTGATCTCCGCCGTCCCGCGGAATGGAGTGTCCGCAGGCTTTCAGCATACTGTATGTAAAACCAGAACAATCGTAGCCATACGTTGACATACCTCCCCATAAGTAAGGTAAGTCAAGAAACGCAAGACCTTTGTCGACAGCATCTGAAACAGGATTTTTCTCAAATTGATGGACGGAAGGCGCAAGTTCTACGTTCTCCTTCAATAACAATGCTTCTCCATCCGGAGTGCATACTCGTAAATAGTCACCTGATTCACCAATATAGGGCAGTATTGAATTAAATGGAATGACAATTGACGGAGTACCGCCCGCGTTCCACAATTGTGCTTTCCCAGCAGTCACTCTACTAAATCCAATCGCGTGAATCGGTTCCGCTTCTTTTAGTTGCGCGAGTGGGACCCATCCAGGATAACCGCGCTCGTCTTTAGTTGAAGGCTGCCAGACAGCAATCACTTTCGCCCACGCATCTTGTACCTCTTCCACGATGACCGGTTCACCGTAAAGCAACTGGGTCTGAATCCGGTTCCCATTACATAAATCGAGGCGCTCTTCGAAAGCTAAGTTTTCGAGCCATTTCGTTAACCTGACTGGGTTTACAATTCCTGGCTCGTCAATTTCCCTGGCAGATTCCGGTGATGTCCACACGGTTGCAACTGAAACGGAACAATACCACGTGTTCAAGTTCGTACCCATCGACCAAACCACTCCTTTTCGTAGGTGTCACAGTCATTCGAATTCAAGGTCAATTTCAGGCATGTGCCAAACTGGTTTTACTTCATCAGCCGGGCATTGCATTCAAAATCGATTATTCCACTCCAGGCAATATCGTCAGTGTCTTGTTATCCGCGTCGAGTTTTGCGCCGATGCCGAGTGGTATCGCGAAATGAGGTTCGCAGTGTCCGATTTTAAATCCCTTCACGACAGGTATGCCGAGATTCGCTGTGTAATGATCGAACACTTCATCAAGCGTCAGCGATTCTTTCCGTTTTTTCGGTTCAGCTTTTGAGAAATCACCGATGATAATTCCTGCAGCTTCCTTCAATTTACCCGAAAGGCGCAACTGATTGAGGAGCCCGTCAACTTTGTAAGGCTCTTCACCGACATCTTCGATAAATAGTAACTTTCCTTTTGTATCCACTTCGAACTTAGTCCCAATTCCACTGGCAAGCAAGGATAAATTCCCGCCAACGAGTTCTCCCTGGGCTGCTCCAGCTGTAATGGTTTCAAGTGGTGAAATCGCTTCCGTATAATGAAGTTCCATTGGTTCAAATAACTGTTGGAACATTTTCGCTGATAATTCGTGAAACGTGTCTTTTCCGACACAAGACGCAAGCATAGGACCGTGAAAAGTGACGAGATTAGAATACAGACCCATCGCCGTGTGCAGGAATGTAATGTCACTGAAACCCCAAAATATTTTAGGCTTCTCTTTCATCAACTGTAAATCGATTTTATCGGCATAGCGGGCCGAACCAAATCCGCCGCCTGCACAAATGATTCCTTTCACTTCCGAATCTGCAAACATGTCGTGTAAGTCATTAAGCCGTTCGTCGTCTGTTCCTGCAAGATAGCCGTTGACATTGTTCATATTTTTTCCAAACTTCCATTTCAATCCGAGTTGTTCAAGAAACGCAAGTGACTTTTCCAAACTTTCCTGATTGGGTGGGCTTGACGGGGCGATGATACCAATTGTGTCCCCTTTTTGTAGGCGTTGTGGTCGTATTTTCATAAGTAAAACTTCCTTTCATTCATAACACTTTTGGGCGTTAAAGTACGTTGTCGTATTTCCTTAGGAGAAAAAAAAACGGCGCCACAACGGACGCCGAGACTTTCAATTAGTTCTTATCCGCATACTTCAAGTCGATATAGCCAACAGGATGACGCAGGATCCCAGTAACGCCAGGCTTCTCAAGCGTTGTCTGGTTGTAATAATAAATCGGGAAGACAGGCATTTCTTCCATTAGAAGCTGGTCCGCCTGTTTTAACAATTCCCAGCGCTTATTTGCATCTGTTTCATTTTTAACGTCCGTAATAAGCTTATCATATTCTGCATTCGACCATGTTGTTCGGTTCATGGAAGAGTCCGTGATAAAACTTTCAAGTGCGTTTACTGGATCCGCATAGTCATGCAAGAAAGATGAGCGGGACAGCTGGTATTTAAACTCCTTTTGTTCAGAAGCAAAAACTGCGCTCTCAACGGTTTTCAATCCTACGTCAACGCCAAGAACTTCCTTGAACGTCGCTTGTAGCGCTACCGCGATATTTTGATGAGATGGACTCGTTGAATACGTTAAGTCCACCGCTGGTAATTCTGTATAGCCCTCTTCTTTCATACCTTCTTCTAGAAGCTTTTTCGCCTCATCCTTATTGAATTCAACTAGTTTACCGACAGAATCACGGAATTCTTTGCCATCCGGACCGATGAATCCGTATGTGACGAAACCGTGCGCAGGTTTCTCTCCATTTTTTGTTACATACTCAACGATTTCTTCCTGATTAACTGCGAGTCCGAATGCTTTTCGAATTTTCTTATTTGTGAAAGGTTCCATTGACGTATTAAAACGGTAGAAGTAAAGTCCCGCTTGGTCGTCAATGCGTAGTTCATCACTATCTTTCAACTTTTCCGCTAGTTCAGGCGGTACACCTGATTGGTCCAGCTCATTCGATTCGTACATTTGATATTCAGTTGTTGGATCATTGACCATAGCCCAATTCACTTTATCGAGCTTGACAGCGTCTGCATCCCAATAATTTTCATTCTTCTCGAATATGAAACTCACATCATGGTCCCATGAAGCTAATTTGAATGGACCATTCCCAACAAACGATGCCGCTTCTGTAAACCATTTTGAATCAGCAGTCGCCACTTTTTCATTAATTGGGAAGAAACTTGGATTTGTAATAATATTTAAGAACGCCTCATTTGGAGCCGTTAATGTTACGACAAATGTTTTCTCGTCTGGTGCTTCTACCGCTACATCCTCAGCAGCACCTTCCCCAGTATTATAGGCTTCCGCTCCTTCGATGAAATACGCCAGGAACGAAGCAGGTGAAGCTGTCTCTGGGTTAAGCATATGGCGCCAAGCATAGACAAAGTCCCCCGCTACAACAGGATCCCCATTTGACCATTTCGCAGTATCACGGATGGAAAATGTATATGTCAGGCCATCTTCAGAAACATCAATCTTTTCTGCTGTCGCCTCTACAGCGAGGTGATCTTCTGACAGACGCGTCAATCCTTCCATCAAGTTGTTCAATGCACCCCATGAAACCGCATTGAACCCGACAGATGGATCGAATGATGTTGGTTCCTCACCATTGTTCAAGTAAAGGATCTTTTCCGCTGCGACCGGTTCCTCTTTTTTACCGTCATCCTTCTCTTTCTCTGGTTCTTTTCCTGCATCTTCTGTAGCTGTACAAGCTGCAAGCACTAGCGCGAGCAACGCTACCATTAGAAACGTTAACCACTTCTTCATTCAAAATCCCCCTTTGTTTGTCATGAATATGGAAGCACTTTCGTGCGTGTACCCAACGTTTAAGCGAAAACCTGTTTCGCGCGTTCATCCTGCAGCCAACAATCCACTGCATGGTCTTTAGAGAGTTGTGTTGTTTCTGGATAAACGCGGTCGCAGACATCCATCGCGAACGGACATCTTGCCGTAAATGGACATCCTTTCGGCGGTGAGAATAAATCCGGCGGTGTTCCCTCAATCGGTTGTAACTCTTCCTCTTTCAAGTCAAGCCTCGGTACAGATTTCAGCAGTCCTTGTGTATACGGGTGTTTTGGTGTGTAGAAAATTTCTCGTTTCTCCCCAATTTCAATTACTCTTCCTGCATACATGACTGCGATGCGGTCTGCGATCTTGGCAACGACACCGAGATCATGCGTAATCAGAATGATTGAGACACCCGTCTTCTCTTGGATTTCATCGAATAACTCAAGAATTTGTGCTTGAATTGTAACGTCAAGCGCGGTTGTCGGCTCATCTGCAATTAACAGCTCCGGTTCACAGATAAGTGCAATCGCAATGACAATACGTTGCCTCATTCCTCCTGAAAACTGATGCGGGTATTGTTTCAGCCGCTCTTGTGGATTTGGAATACCGACGAGTTCCAGCATTTCAATCGCTTTCTTCCGTGCATCTCCTTTACTTACTTTGTGATGCGTCCGATAGCCTTCAGTTAACTGTTCGCCAATTTGGAGTGTCGGATTAAGCGCTGTCATCGGATCTTGAAAAATCATAGAAATATCAACGCCTTGAATCTTCCGAAGGCCTGCTTTGTTCAGTTTGGTCAGGTCTTTCCCTTTGAATAAGACCTTGCCATCCTTTATTCGCCCTGGCGGCTGTGGGATTAACCCCATGATTGTATTTGCTGTGACACTCTTCCCGCATCCTGATTCTCCTACAATTGCGAGCATCTCCCCTTTGTACAGTTCGAACGACACGCCACGTAGCGCCTGGACTTCTCCACCAAACGTTTTGAAAGATACGTGTATATTTTCCACAGAAAGCACTTTTTCAGTTGAAACTGCTTTACGCCTTCTTTTTTTGCCATGCTGTTTCTCAGAATCTACTTGCCTGTCAAAAAGGAGCACGTCCTCCTGCCTATTACAGACCAGTGCTTTCGCATTATCCAATTGATGTTCATTCAAAACCCATCACCCCCTCAACTTCGGATCGAGCGCGTCTTGCATACCGTCACCTAGGACGTTAAATGCAAACATCGTCATTGAAATGAAAAATGCCGGGAAGAACAAACGCCACCAGTGACCCGACAAAATAACTGGAAGTGCATCGTTCGCCATGACGCCCCAACTTGCAAATGGAACTTGAATGCCGAGTCCGAGGAAGCTTAGGAAAGCCTCCGCAAATATGGCACTTGGTACAGTAAGTGTCATCTGGACGATAATTGGACCCATTGTATTTGGCAATAAATTTTTCCGAATGATCCTCGGAGTCTTCGCCCCAAACGATTTCGAAGCAGTAACAAATTCATAATTTTTAATTTGGAGGACTTGTCCCCTCACGATACGGGCCATTCCGACCCAGCCTGTGATGGTTAGTGCAATGATGATTGTCGTCAAACTCGCACCCATCACAACCATCAATAAGATAACAACAAGCAAATGCGGCAACCCATAAAGTATTTCAATAATGCGCATCATAAGTGTGTCGGTTCGCCCGCCTTTATACCCACTAATGCCTCCATAGATAATGCCTATGAAGAAATCGATTAAGGCTGCCATGACTCCTACGAATAGCGAAATACGTGCGCCATACCATGTACGGGTAAAGACATCACGCCCCGCTTCATCTGTTCCAAACCAATGTTCAGCAGAAGGTGCTTTATTCTGATTCGGATAATCTGTTCCCGTCACAGAATGTGGTGAGAGTAACGGCCCAAATAGTGCACACAACGTTAAGACGATAAGAAAAATAAGTCCCGCCATCGCTAGTTTGTTTTTTCGCAAGCGGTGCCAGGCATCTTTCCAATAGGATAATGATGGTCTTATGACTGATTCTTGTTTACCCGCGTCCTTCTCCTTTGGTCTGAACCACTCATCCGGAACGACTACCCTTTCTTCTCGCTGCACCATTACACATCACCATCCTTCCTGTGAAGTTTAATGCGCGGATCTAGGAAGCCGTAAACGATGTCAACGAGGAACAGCATAAAGACGAGAAATGCGCTGTAGAAAACGGTAGATCCCATAATAACTGGGTAATCTCGATTATTAATACTTTCAACGAAATATTTACCCATTCCCGGTATCGCAAAAATTTTCTCAATGACAAATGTCCCTGTTAATATACCTGCAAGCATCGTTCCCATTATCGTGACAACTGGTAAAAGTGCATTACGCAGTGCGTGACGCACAACGATGCGAAACGTTGAAAGTCCCTTCGCGCGTGCCATCTTCATATAGTCTTGCGTCAGAACTTCTAGCATGCTTGCCCTAGTTAGCCTTGCGATGATTGCAGTCGGGCCTGTTGCCAGTGCCAATGTTGGCAATATCATATGAAGAGGGCTACTCCACGTCGCCGGCGGCAACAATTGCCATGTGACGGCGACTTGCTGGATTAATAGTGTAGCAAGTACGAAGTTCGGAACGGATATTCCTATAACAGCAAACGTCATAGCCATATAATCAATAAACCCGTTATGCCGCAGAGCAGCAAATGTACCAAGAATGATGCCCGATACAACCGCGACCAAAATGGTGATCATCCCAAGCTCAAATGATATTGGGAATCCCCTTGCTAGTAAGCTGTTAACGGACTCATTCGGTTTCTTTATGGACGGCCCAAAATCAAATGTCGCAATTGACTTTAAATAATACACATATTGAACGCCAACTGGCTGATCAAGCTTATAGAATTTTTCAAGATTTTCCTGGATTGTTGGATTCGACGTCCTTTCTTCATCGAATGGCGATCCAGGTATCGCATGCATGAGGAAAAAGGTCAATGTTGCAATGATAAGTATCGTAGCAATCATCATGAAGAAGCGTTTTACTATGTACACCGCCATGCGTTATCCCCCCACCCTACTTATCTATCAAATCTAAATATTCTATTAATTAGTTACCTGTAATTGTAACATTTTTTGGTTTAATTGCAATAACTCTCCAAAATAAAAACCGCTACCTGGAATAATCCAGGTAACGGTTTTTGATTTGCAATTATTCGCTTACACCCATTTCGAACAGGCGAATTTCAGATGCCGGATCGATAGAGTAGTTAACAATGCGCTTGTTAACACCCATTAGAGAGTAACGGTAAACAGTTGGTGCTACAGGAACGTCTTCAACCATAAGCGCTTGCCATTGATTGTAGATGTCTTTACGGAACTCAGTGTCAAATGACTTTTCTGATGTACCAGCTGCAAGAAGCTCGTCGTTCTTTTCGCTCGTATAACGCGTGTAGTTGAACGCTGCAGTTCTGCCGTATAGACCTTCAGGATCCGGATCTGTTCCAGTTCCCCATGCAGCTTGATAAATATCAATTTTAGGATCATCAAGTTCTACCATATCGTAGAATGAGTTGAATTCATGTAGACGACCGTCTAGAAGTTGTACCTTAATACCTACGTCACCCCAGTTTTGAATATAGAATTGTGCAATTGGTTCTGCCGTTTCTCCGCCTTCCATTGAAGCGAAGTTAAGAACGAATTCTTTACCTTCTGGATCTTCACGGAAACCGTCGCTGTCAGTGTCAACGTATCCAGCTTCGTCAAGAAGTGCTTTTGCTTTTTCAGGATCATATGAGCGTCCTTCGATGCTCGCATCGTGGAAGCTTGCGAATACAGGTATAATCAGGCTTGTTGCAGGGAAACGAAGACCGTGGTAAAGTTCTTTACCAATTGTTTCGTTATCCATTGCATGCCACATTGCTTGACGTACTAGTTTGTTAGATAGTTTTGCGTTAGGATCAGTGATGTTTTCTTTCTTAGCTGCATCCCATTTACCAAGTTTGAAACCGATATATGTGTATGCAGTGTCAACTTTTGCAAGAAGTTCGATGTTATCGAGTCCTTTTGCCACCTCGTATTGATCAACCGGAATCTCTGCATAATCGATTTCACCTTTTTTAAGTGACTCAATTACTGATGCAGAGCTTACTACTTTAAGATCGATTGATTTTAGTGCTGGTTTACCTCTCCAGTACTCATCATAGCGTTCGAAAAGAACTGATTCGCCCGGAATAACTTTTGTAACTTTGTATGGTCCGAAACCAATCGGCTTCGTTCGGATTTTTTCAGATGCTACGATTTCGTCAAGTGAAGCGATATCGCCTAGATAGTGTCTAGGTGTTGGCGAAGACCAGAAACCTGAGAGAAGTGATGGTGTAGCTTCTGTGAATGTAACCGCAATTGTTTTATCGTCTTTTACTTCAATACCAGAAATTTTGTCAGTTTTACCTTCATGATACTCAGGCATACCTGCTACGTTTTCAATCATGAACGTGTAGCGTTCTCCTGTGTAATCAGGATGACCAAGAAGTTCATATGAGTATAGAAGGTCATCTGCTTTTACAGGCTCACCATCATGCCATTTAACGCCATCTTTGATAGTAACGGTAATTGTTTTGTTGTCATCAGAGATTGTATAGTCTGCTGCACCGTTGTTCGTGATCAAATAGTCACCGTCAACGTCTAAAAGATCTTCGTCAAAGAATTCGATTATATCAAAGTCTGGAGCTCCAGAGTAGAATACGCGGTTCAATGTACCTTCAAATGGCGTATCGGATACAAGACCAAATGTTACTTCACCGTCTTCTACAACTGTCCCAGTGTTTGAAACATCAAGTGGGAATACGAGTTCTCCGCTTTCATCAGCAGGCTCTTCTTCTTTTCCGTCCTCTGTTTTTGTTCCTTCTTTGCCTTCGTCTTTACCTTTGTCGCCATCTGTGCTTTTTTCACCTGCACATGCAGCTAAAAACATGCTGAGAACAAGCATCAGACCAACGAGTAGCATAAGTTTCTTTTTTACCAATTGTATTACCTCCCCTTTTTTTAAGCTAATCTTTGCCTTGCGTCGGACGCACGTTTAACCGCTTGCCCAACATAATTTATACACAGCATCATTACTAAAATCAGTAATGCTGCGGGTAACCATATCCACCACTTATTTTGCACAACATCCGGATTTACCGCATAGCTGATTAGAGAGCCGAGAGAAGGCGTTCCTGCCGGCAGTCCAAATCCTAGGAATGTAAGACCTGTCTCTAATCCGATATTCCCCGCAAGTGTCAGTGTCATATTAACTATGACAAGTGAACTCAGGTTGGGAAAAAGCTCGAAAAACATAATTCTCCAACTCGGGGTACCTAATGTCTTAGAAGCATTGATATAATCAAGTTCCCTTTCAGCAAGTCCTCTAGAGCGAATTAGACGTGCTTTACCAAACCAAGCGAATGCGCTCATGATTAAGATGAAATTGAAAATCGTATATTTTGGAACAATAACTACGAAAACAATGATGATCATAAGTGACGGCAATACCATTAGGAAGTCAATGATACGCATAATGATATTGTCGACGAGCCCTCCGTAGAAGCCTGAAATCAGACCAACCGTCAATCCAAAAACACCTGCTATTAAAGTTACACTTAAACCAATTGTAAAAGAGTTCCTTGTCCCTAGCAGTAGCTGGCTGAGCACATCTCGTCCGCCATCATCCGTCCCAAGCCAATTGGCTGCAGATGGTGCTTTCCAGTTGTTAAAGAAGTTAACGCGAGTCATCGCTACTTGGTCAATGAATAATGGAGATGTATAGGCGGCCAACAGAATGATCGTTAGTAAGATTAGTGAACCCAAGGCCATCTTGTCGTTCTTTATTTCACGCCAGATTGTTTTCAAAAATGAAGGATTATTCAATTTTTCTTTTGCCATTAGTTCTTTTTCATTTAAGACTACCACTCGTTTCCCCTCCTCATCTTTTCTCTTCATTTTCATCAGTCAATACGGATACGTGGATCGACAATGCTGAGGATAATATCCGATAGCATCGTCCCGACAATTGCAGCTGCGCCTGAAATCATGACAAGAGCTGTAACCACCGTAAAGTCACGTCCCAAGACCGACTCTATGAAAAGTTTTCCGAGTCCGGGATAACTGAAAATCATTTCGATGAAGATTGAACCGGCAATAAGACCAGTAATTTCATAGCCCAGAAATGCCGCAATCGGTAGCAAAGAGTTGCGTAAGATATGACGCGTATACACTTTACCTTCCGGAACCCCTTTAGCACGGGCAGTCTTGACGAAATCTTTCAACTTTGTATCGATAATATCGTTACGTAAGTATTGGATGGTCCCGAACGTCATAAGTAATGCACCTGACATGACGGGTAAAACGAGGTGCTCCACTTTACTGACGATATATTCCCACGATCCTGCCTCAGCCCGTATGTCGACACTGCCACCGATTGGAAACCAACCTAATATGAAGCTGAATAAAAACAGCATTAATAACGCAAAAACGAATAGCGGTGTTGCAAATGCGAAGTAATTATACGTGACAATGATTTTATCCGCCCACGTATCTGTCCATCTCCCAGCAATAATGCCAAGTGGAATAGCAATTATATACGTGACAATTAATGTACCTATTGCTAACAGCAGTGTATTGGCAACTCTCCCGGCAAGTAATGTCGTGACCGGTTGTTTGTGCGTATATGACTGACCTAGGTCACCCTGAACCGCATTTCCAATCCATGTTCCATATTGAACATACCAAGGATCATTAAGACCAAGTTTTTCACGAATCTTCTCTATTTGTTCTGGCGTTGCATCCGGGTTGCCCTGAAAGGCACTCGTTACCGCATCGCCCGGCATTGCTTTTGCAAGCAAAAAGATTATTAAGCTGAGAAGGATTAGTTGCGGAATCATGATTAACGTTCTTCTAAGAATAAATGTCAGCATCTTTTCATAATCTCCTTTACTGCAATGCAACGGAATGCGTATCGGAAACCCTCTTCAGATCGAACATCCGTCCATCTTTATCGAAATAACTATCATAGTTTGCCCGGTATTCTTCGTTAATGGACTTACGAAGATTCGTTTTCTCAAATCGCTTTTCCGGGTTCATTTCCGGAATTGCTGCAATTAGTCTTTTCGTGTATAAGTGCTGAGGATTATTGTAGACATCAGCCGCCGTACCTTCTTCAACAAAACGACCTTTATACATGATTCCGATACGGTCACACATATGCTGTATGATGCCCAAGTCATGCGATATGAACAAGTACGTCAGATTAAATTCTTTTTGGATTTCCTGCATGAAGTTCAAAACCTGTGCCTGAACCGATACATCCAGTGCTGAAACAGGTTCATCTGCAATAATCAATTTCGGATTCAATGTCAGTGCTCGCGCGATACCAATACGCTGCCTTTGCCCACCGGAAAATTGGTGGGGGTATTTGTAAATCGACTCCGGATTCAATCCAACTCGTTCAATTAGCGCTTGAACCTTTTTCAATTCTTCACCAGGTGACATGCGTTCATAATTCCGTAGCGGTTCAGCAATTATACTCAAGACATTCTTCCGTCCATTCAGTGATGAATACGGATCCTGGAAAATCATTTGAATATCTTTTGTATGTATTCTTTTTTCTGAACGTCTCAGTTTTGCAAGGTCATTTCCTTCGAACAAAATTTCCCCGCTTGTTGCATTATTTAGTCCTATAATTGCTCGTCCAGTTGTCGTCTTACCACAACCAGACTCACCCACAAGACCGTATGTTTCACCTGGTTGCAAGTCAAAACTTACACCGTCAACTGCTCTTACTTGATCGACGACACGACGGAGAAAACCACCACGAATTGGATAATGTACTTTTAAGTTATTGACTCTAAGTAATGACATAATTCACTTCTCCTAATCTCTCCTCTGGGAAGTGGAAGTTTTTGTAGCAACTGCAACGAACGAAATGTCCTGGCAGTGCTTCATTTAGTTTGGGATTCACTTCATGCTCTTCCTTAGCCACCCATTGAATTCTTGGGGCAAACCTGCAACCTTCACGGTCCAAATTTTGTATAGAAGGCACGATTCCTTCGATAACGTGAAGTTTCGCCTTCGCTTCCATATTCGCAGGAATTGAATTTAGCAGTGAGCGTGTATAGGGATGCAACGGATTAGCGAATAGCTCACGAACCTCCGCAATTTCCACTATTTCTCCGGCATACATAACCGCTACACGGTCAGCCATTTCAGCTACGACACCCAGGTCATGCGTAATTAGGATAATGCCTGATTTGATTTGGTTTTGAAGTTCCTTCATGAGATCCATGATTTGCGCTTGAATCGTTACGTCCAAAGCAGTCGTAGGCTCATCCGCAATTAGAACAACTGGATCACAAGCTAACGCAATCGCAATGACGACACGTTGTCTCATACCACCAGACAATTCATGTGGGTATTGCTTATAAACGCGTTGTTCATTCTTAATACCTACACGGTTCAGAAGATCAAGAACACGTTTCTTTTTAGCCGCAGACGAAAGATTCATGTGATAATCCATAGGTTCTTCAATCTGTCTGCCAATTGTCGCCAACGGATTGAGTGCAGTCATCGGATCTTGGAAAATCATTCCTATGTCTTTGCCTCGGACTTTGTTCAACTTGCGCGCTGTCAGATTCAAAAGATTCTGATCTTTGAAGTTAACTTGCCCCTCAAGTTTCGTCGTTTTCTTATTATGAAGACCCATAATGGAAAGGGCTAATGCACTTTTTCCGCAACCCGACTCTCCTACAATTGCGACCACTTCATTCTCATGGACTGTTAAGGAAACATCATCAACCGCTGCATAGTAATCACCCTTAATTTTAAACGAGGTGCGGAGATGTTCAATTTCCAATACTGGATTTCCCAAGAAAACTTCCTCCTTACATAACGTAAACTTATGAAAAATGAAAAATGAATAGTAAATTTTCTGATATTTAATTGCTTGCCCCAATATACTACAGAAAAATCTAGTTGACAATACTATTTTATTAGAATACTAAATACACGAAATATTTCACATGTGACAAATATATTACAAACGCCGATATGAAAGCGTTTCCAAGTCCGAAATACTTTTTAAGTTTTTTTTGGATTTATATTCTTTTTCTGTCTAAAATACAAAAAGGATTCCATCCCTTTTGGGTGAAATCCTTTTTTGGTAAACATATAGTGTTAGTGATTTTGCATGTCTATTGATCAACCATTTGCTTGCCTAAAATGCTGGACAGTCGGGCTTGAAAACCGGAACTTTCACCGAGGGGCAAGTGTGGTAAATAATTACCTGCCACGTTCCTACAATATTCAAGTGAAAAATGCAGTTGCTCTGAAAGTAAAGAATAGATGACTTTCTATAGAGATTGTAAGTGCTAGAAGATGAATTTTCGGGCACATAAGCACGTCGTACATTGTATTCTCTGCTTTAATCTATAAGAAAGTGACACTTCCTTAAACTAAAAATAGACTCTCCAGCGCAGGTACGACTTCGTGGTAGCCGAAGCGATAAGACTGATGGAGGGATGCAGTTCAATCCGTCCCTGCTCTTCTTTCCGGCTTAGCGCGGGAGGCATCCCAACAATCGACAATTCTCTCTAGCAGAACTCACTAGTTCACGCATAATTTATTCATTTGAGAATAATATTTCATCAAGTAATTATTCATTTATCCCCTAGAAGAGTACTATGCTTTTTATGTCGATTGCGGATAAATACTTATATATATACACATTTTACAATAATAATAAATGTCGCAAATTCAAGTTCCTACTATATAAATAGTGGTCTTCCATTCTTCTAATCGTTTCCAATTCAACTGTTTGTTGAATTGGACGCAGTAGATGCAACCATTGCCGCAATCGTAGCAGCCATCACTGCTTGCTGTGCCTGTATTATCAATTCGACAGATGTTGCAAGCCTAATACATGCTTCTTCTGCACTCTCAGTTAACTTATGCATACCATATCCAATAGCGATGGATAGTGCCATCTCTCGATTCCATTTGAACGGTTTTGATTCCTCTAATGTATGCGTCAGTTCGACGATATTCATCAATTCGGGATCATCCACCTCAAAGACTGTCAGGAAACCAATCATCGGATAATGAACTGGCCGCACTTTCGTATTCCGTTTAAAAAGTGAGAGTACTTCCGCAGCTCTGGCTACCAGTTTTGGATCGTATTCAATTTGTATATATGTCATAACCTGGGATAGCCATTGCAGTTCATTCCCAGAACGGAAACCTTCCGTTTTCAAGGCATCATAATATACGCGCATTGACTTGGCGTGCTCAGTTGGATCAGCACCCCTTTTTCCAAGTAAGACCGCATACGCATAGTCGTCATCCGATGTTAGAAAGAAATGTTGTTTTTTTATAGCATCATAAAGTCGTTTTGCTTGGCGAGCTTCATTTTCATAAAGTTCAGGATTGTCCGTCAAAAGAAGTGCAGCCAGATAAGAATGGATCGTATTGCGAAAACCTAGGCCTTTTAAGGCTTGCTGTTTCGCAAATAACCGATCGGCTTCTTTATCGATATCTGCACCAGGCTGATCCAGAAATGCGGCCATCATCGGAAGGAGATTGCCACGCAGCGGTGATAGCCAGCCGGCTCTACTCTTAAGTGTATCCATCACACGGCTTAAACTTGCGGCATCAAATTCCCTCTCAGATGTAACGTAATACGATGTAATTGTCAGTACGACGTTTTTATCCACCGTCCAACCTGCCAACGACTTCACTTTTTCATATGTCGTTTCGACTTCTTCTCTAATCACAAACGCATCCATTAAACACATCTCCTTTTATATATGTACGCTTGTCCCTCCGAAAGGTTTCACAAAACTTGGCAAATCCATTACAAGTTGCTATGCTTTTTTTAATATCTATAGAATCGGGTGGTATCAATGGCAGAGTTCGAAGCTATTCAACAAACACATTCATTCCAATCAAAAGAATCATTAAAAGTGCAACTCAACGCCTTAGGCATCATATCAGGTGATCACCTCATAGTCCACTCATCACTAAAATCGATGGGTTGGATTGCGGGAGGTGCACAAGCTGTGGTTGAGGCACTGATAGAAACTGTAACTCGTTCCGGAACGATTGTCATGCCCGCACAGTCAGGCGATAATTCCGATCCGTCTTACTGGATGCTGCCTCCTGTTCCTCAAGCCTGGCACGAGCCCATTCGTCAATCCATTCCCGCTTTCGACAAGCATCTAACTCCTTTGCGTGAAATGGGGAAAATTGCAGACTGCTTACATCGTCATCCGGAAACTATCCGTAGCCCTCATCCCGCTCATTCGTTCATAGCATGGGGGAAAAACGCAATGGAATGGATGAATGAACACCCGATTGGTGATTCATTCGGGATGAGTTCTCCCCTCGGCACTATGCTGGACACAGATGTAAAAGTCGTCATGATTGGTGTAAGTTACGAATCTTGTACAGCTCTTCACCTGTCCGAGTATTTGGCTCCCGGCCTTACAGCTTTCCCACAAGGCGCTGCCATCATTCAAAATGGAGAACGAATTTGGGCAACTTTCGATATGGCGGATGTCGATTCCGACCTTTTCCCTGAATTGGGTCGTGCATTTGAGGAGATGAATCCCGATGCCGTGCTAGACGGATATTTAGGGCAAGCCTCTTGCAAAATCATCAACATGAAACCACTCATCGATTTCGGGACTGAATGGGTAACAGATAGAAGAAAGTCCGGAGGGGTATGCGTATAAAAGAGCAAATTTTAATAGTCATAAATGCCCTTCTCTACGCAGTACTCCGCGTTGAGAAGGGCATTTTTTCAGCTAAATATTTCTTTTTTCGACGCTTTCACCAACGCCTCCACTGCTGCAAAATCATTGCGATGCATTGCATCCACAATAGCGCTTCCGACAATAACGCCATCGGCCAATGCACCAATTTTTTGAACTTGTTCAGGTGTTGAAATACCGAAACCTGCAAGTACAGGTACTGGACTTACTGCTTTCAATTGTTCTATATGCATCGCAAGGTCTTCACTAAATCCATTGCGTACCCCTGTAGTTCCATTTATCGTCACTGCATAAACGAAACCTTCAGCAACCGCTGTTATTTTTTGAATGCGTTCAGGCGGACTCGTTAATGAAACGAGTGGAACGAGTGCAATTTCACAATCTGTCAGTTCTTGGCGCAACAACCCACTTTCCTCATAAGGTAAGTCAGGTATAATAAGTCCACTGATGCCGCTATCTCGGCAATCCTTCGCAAATTGAGCAACGCCATAGCTTAAAACCGGGTTCAAATAAGTCATAAAAACGAGTGGTACTGTAACCTCATCTTTGAATGAAAGAAGTTCTTTCAATACCTTACGAAGCGTTACCCCTTTAGCAAGGGCACGTTTACCCGCTTCTTGTATGACGGGGCCATCTGCGACAGGATCTGAAAATGGAATACCAAGTTCAATTGCGGTCACGCCCGTTTCTTGTAGAAATAAAATCGTTTTCTTTAGTGTTTCAAGCCCGTCGTCGCCCGCCATGATGTAGGGTACGAACGCTTTATCGCCGTGACTTATACAATCAGTAATCGCATTTGTTAAATCGTGCTTAGTCATTCAGGCCACCTCCTAAAACATCGCGTACCGTTTGGACGTCTTTATCGCCACGGCCTGAAAGACAAACGACAAGTATCTCTTCTCCGCTCATACTGCCCGCTAGCTCAACTGCGTATTGAACCGCATGTGCACTTTCAAGCGCCGGAATAATACCTTCCACTTTCGCCAATAGCTGTAACCCTTCCAGTGCACCTGCGTCTGTCACGGATGTGTAAGTTACGCGTCCAATATCGTGTAAATGGCTATGTTCCGGACCAACAGCTGGATAATCGAGACCCGCTGAAATGGAATGCGCTTCCTGGATAATTCCATCATCATCTTGCAACACATACATATATGCTCCGTGTAGCACGCCTTCTTTTCCATCCGCAATTGCAGCCGCGTGAAGTCCCGTTTCTATACCGCTTCCCGCCGCTTCTACTCCGTACAAAGCAACTTCTTCATCGTCAATAAATGGATGGAATATGCCAATTGAATTGCTCCCACCGCCGATGCATGCAACAATTGCGTCTGGTAGTCGCCCTTCTTTCTCCACAATTTGTTGCCTCGTCTCCACTCCAATAACACGCTGGAAATCACGAACAATTCTCGGGAAAGGATGTGGACCTAGAGCTGAACCTAAAATGTAATGCGTATCCTCTACGTTCGCTACCCAATAACGAAGCGCCTCGTTAACCGCATCTTTCAGTGTACCTGATCCTTGATCGACCGATACAACTGTTGCTCCAAGTAATTCCATGCGAAAGACATTTAACTCCTGCCTTCTGATATCTTCTTTTCCCATGAAAATAATACATTCTAGACCAAACAAAGCGCATACTGTCGCCGTGGCTACTCCGTGTTGACCTGCCCCAGTTTCTGCTACAATCTTCTTTTTACCCATGCGCATTGCGAGAAGTGCCTGCCCAACTGAATTATTAATTTTATGTGCTCCTGTATGGTTTAAATCTTCGCGTTTGAGATAAATCTTCGCGCCGCCTGCCACTTTTGTGAGCCTCTCTGCAAAATAGAGCGGCGTCTCGCGTCCCACGAAGTCTTTTAAGTAATAATTTACTTCGTTGGCGAAAGCAGGATCTGCAACTGCTTCATCATAGGCTTTTTCCAACTCAATTAATGCTGTCATTAGTGTTTCGGGGACGAACTGCCCGCCGAACCTGCCATACCGCCCCGCGTTTTCGGTTTGTGCTGTATCCATTTCTTTTACCATTGTTCATCTCTCCTCTATTTAACCGCTTTAATGAATGCGCGAATCAAGTTCTCATCTTTTCTGCCTGCACTTTCTACCCCGCTCGAAACGTCCACCATATATGGCTTCACCAATTCAATCGCTTGTGCAACATTGTCTACGTTCAATCCCCCAGCCAGTATAACTTTATCCTGCGGTACACCTACGTCTTTCATAAGTTGCCAGTCGAACGTTATTCCGCTGCCGCCTTTAAAATCAGTGCCAGGTGTATCAAACAAAAAATAGTCCGTGTCATACTGTCCACTTTGCTTCACGTCTTCACTACTGTGGACTGCTAATACTTTAATGGAAGGAAGTCGAACCGAATCTATAAATGCAGTGTCTTCATTTCCATGAAACTGTACATAATCTAGCGGTACTTCCCTGTATGTTCGTTCAACTTCTTCTCGAGATGCATTGACGAACACGCCAATTTTCAATACCCCTGGCGGAATATCCTTTGCCAACTCTTGCGCTTTTTCGATTGTCACTTGACGGCTACTGGGTGCAAAGACAAAGCCGATTGCATCTGCTCCAGCGTCAACCGCTGTCTTTACATGTACTTGTTCCATTAATCCGCAAATCTTAACTTTTGTCATCTGACTACCTTTGGCAATGCCACTTGAAGTGACTTCAGAGCTACAGCAACTTCACCGCTACGCATAAGCGACTCACCAACGAGAACTGCACTTGCACCAGTTCCCGCAACGAAAAGTGCATCTTCCGGTTCCCAAATCCCGCTTTCGCTGATTAAGACACGCTCTTCTTCAAAAGGAAAAATAGCTGCAATTTCTTCCGTTCTCTTGAGATCTACAGTAAATGTTCGGAGATCTCTATTATTAACGCCTATCAGTTTTGCATTTACCGCAAGCGCACGTTTCAACTCCGCTTCATCATGTACTTCTACCAGTACTTCCAAGCCAGATGCCAGCGCATAAGCATGGAAGTTAGTAAGTTCTTCGTTAGTAAGGGCCGCAACAATTAGCAGGATAACAGATGCTCCGGCATTTTTTGCACGGTCAATCTGCACCGGATCTACGATGAAATCCTTGCATAACAAGGGAATAGGAACATTGTCCGCGACTGCTGTTAAGTCTTCAAACGAACCTTTGAAAAAGTGACTATCTGTCAAAACTGAAATGCATGCTGCACCTGCATTGTAATAGGCAATTGCTTGTGCAACGGGATCTGCACCTTCCGCGATAAGCCCTTTCGATGGAGAAGCTCGTTTCATCTCTGCCATAATCTGCAGATGCTCAGATTTATATAACTTATCGAATAACGAAGGTCGTGATGGTCGCGCTTCTTGCACCACCTCTTGCTCTGCTAACATGCTTAGCACTTCACGCCTTTTCTCGAGTAGAATCGTGTCCAGAATTGTCATCTCGCCACCGCCTTTGCGCCTATTTTTTCGCTAAATGTTACAACAGCCTCTAGTTTCTCCAGTGCCTTTCCGGATAAAATACTATCCGTCGCCTGGTTAACGCCCTCTTGAATTGTTTCTGCTTGCCCGTTTGCGAATAATCCGATGCCAGCGTTGAACACGACCGTATCGAAGTGAGGACCGCGTCGTCCATTGAATATCGCTCGAATCGTTGCTGCATTTTCCTTTGCATCCCCTCCGCGTATTGCGGAAATCGGTGCAGGGGTGAGACCCACATCCTCCGCTGTCAGTGAAAATGGAATTAGGTCGCCTTTATCGAGCAGTACAAACGTATTTTGCCCCGCAAGTGATGCTTCGTCCATGCCGCCCGCTCCCGATACAACGATGGACCGCTCTCTGCCCAGCATGCGCAAAACGGATGCATATTCCATCGTGAAGTCCGGTCTGTTAATGCCCGTGAACTGTGTTTTCAACGGGATTGGATTTGTCAGAGGCCCTACAAGATTGAAGATGGTCGGCTTGCCTATTTTTTGTCGAATTTCACCGATTCGTTTCATTTTCGGATGAACGTTTGGTGCATATAAGAACGTAATTCTTTCTTGTCGAAGCAATTCAATGGTCTCATCTATGCTAAATTTCGTATGAACGCCAAGTGCTTCCAATACATCAGAGCTTCCTGCCGCACTTGAAATTTTCCGATTGCCATGTTTGGCGATTGAAACGCCTGCGCCCGCTAGTACAAAGGCAGATGCTGTACTGATATTGAAACTGTTTGAGCCATCTCCGCCAGTTCCGCAGTTATCCATAAATGTTTCCCGTGGAACATTTACTTGAAGCGCGAACGAACTCATGACCTCGGCAAGAGCCGCCAATTCATGTGCTGTTTCCTCTTTAAGTGACAATGCTACAAGGAAATCAATGACGTCCTGTGAATCCGTTTGCTCATTAAACATCAACTTCGAAGCCTCTAGCATTTCTTCGTACATCAAATGCTCGCCCATTTCTACTCTTTTAACAAAACTTCTCATCTCAATCTCTCCTCTACTCTGCTAAGCTCTTTCTCACACACAATTCACTAGCGGCCTATTTTACGACATCTAATAATGATTTGGCTTTATTGGCTGTTTCCATAAATTCAGTTGTCGGTTCTGATGCTTGCACAATTCCTGCGCCCGCCTGGACATATGCTTTTCCATCCTTGACCACCATCGTTCGAATCGTCAATGCAAAGTCCATATTTCCATTAAATCCAATGTAGCCGATTGCCCCACCGTAAATGCCCCGGTCCATCTTCTCCAATTCATCAATCAATTCCATCGCCCTTTTTTTCGGTGTACCCGTTACTGTACCCGCTGGAAGACAAGCCGTTAATGCATCCAGCGAATGAAGCACCGGCGACAATGTCCCTTCCGCTTCCGATACAATGTGCATGACATGTTCGTAACGGACGATTTCCTGATAACTTGTGACTTTAACAGAATCCGCTAGGCATACTTTCTCCAAATCATTCTTTCCAAGTTCGACAAGCATATCGTGTTCTGCAAGTTCTTTCGGATCCGCCAACAATTCTTTTTCAAGTGCCTTATCTTCTGCTTTATCTACACCGCGTCGACGTGTTCCGGCAATTGGATTTGTCGTTACTTGACCGTTTGCCACGCGAACCAAACTTTCCGGTGACGTCCCCACGACGACATGATCATCAAATTCCATGTAATACATATAAGGCGAAGGATTGCGCTTTCTAAGCTTTCGATAAAGTGAAAACGGATCGCCATTGAAATCAGCTACTAATCGCCTTGACAGTACAACTTGTTCCACTTCGCCCGCTTCGATATACCCTTTTGCGTCGCGTACCATATCTTCAAACTGTTGCTGCGTTACGCTACAGTTATAGTCGGATATTGAAAAGGTAGACTCTTCCTTTTCAGGACCCTTCAACATACTGTTCGCCAGTGCGTCCAAATCGGGGGCACTTTGTTCCGGATTAATTTCCGTATGCAACAATGTCACTTCATTCGATACATGGTCGAAGATAATAATCGTTTCATAAATATTGAAATTGACATCCGGGAATCCCATATCGTCATGGGAACGCGTCGCACTATCGGAACCTGCACCGTAACCAACGTAGCCAACTGCGCCACCCGTGAAAGGGAAATCGAAATCATCCGTAATTCTCGGCATCAATCGTTTCAACAGAACAAACAAATCACCCTCGTGCACATATTTCTTACCCGTCTTGTAAACGTGCTCGTTCAGCTTGCCATCTCTTCCGCTATAAGACTTCAGCGGATCCATCCCTAGAAAAGAATAGCGCCCGGACCCCTCGTGCTTCGAAGAGCTTTCCAGTAAAAATTTCCGCTGCCCCTGCATTCTTCTGAAAATGGATATCGGCGTTAACGAATCCCCATTTAATGTTTTCATTGTTGTCCTTAAACTCGTCTGTTCTCTACTCATCTCTACTCATCTCTCCTCTTTTTTGAAAATAAAAAAGTCCCCTGCAAAAGGACAGATTAGTCCGATTGCAGAGGACGGAATTTACCGCGTTGCCACCTCTAATTGAAGTATTTCTACTTCCACTTAGCGTGTCTAATAGACACATCCCGTAACGTGGGATCTCACGTCCTAGTTGAAAAAGCGGTTCAACTAGGCTCTCATAAGTCCATTCACACTGGCCGCGAATCAGTTTTCACCACCCACTGACTCTCTATAATCGCGTACCCGTGCTACTCTTCTTATTCATCAATTTCTCAGCTATTCTCGTCTCGTCTGTCGTGGGCGGCACCGCTATCGGAACCTTCTGCCCGTCTCTTAAAAAAAATGTTAATCCAATCGTATTATGGATTCACCTAATTGTCAACCTTTTCAGTAAAGTAATATATTTTGTTAGATTTGTTGATTAAGAAATTATTGGCATAAAGCGCTAGAGAAAAAAGATTGAAAATCGGTATTTTCACTGGACTATTTCCGGCCCGCTTTCGGCGGATTAATCATGACACTTTAACCGATAGGCAAGTATGGCAATAAGTGACTCCGTCACTTATTGCCATACTCTTCGGGATAATCCTGTTATGAATAATCACCTGTCGCGTTCCTACAATACTCAATTGAAAAATGCTGTTGCTTTGAAAGAAAAGAATAGATGAGCTTCTATAGGGATGTAAGTGCCCGAAGATGTAATTTCGGGCACTCTTGCACGTTGTAGATAGTGTTCTCTGCATTACTTATAAGAAAGTGACACTTCCTTAAAATTAAAATAGAGAAACTATGGTAGAGGGTTTAAGCGGTCAAAATTTCATCTATGGCCGCTTCTCACCATGCGAGAAGCGAGCTATTCTATCGTTCAGAAAAGCTTCAGCACTACTTGTGGCTATGTCTTTGGAGAGCGACGGATGAACAACTACCATACGATTATCGAAAAAAATAAGTAGGGATGCGATGAAATCGCATCCCTACTTAGTAAGACATCACGATAATGGCATGGAAATTGTTTGATTCAAAGCAATCCAATAGCAACTATACAAGTAGTGCCCAGTGTGTAATCTTATTTACTGGTTATTTTAGTTAAACAACAAACGTCCTATTCTATTTCTTTATTCACGATATGGTTCATTTAGTTGTTTGATTCCCAATGCGGTATACTAGTTCTAATAAACAAAGCAGGTGATTCCAATGAGAATTAATAAATATTTGAGTGAAGCGGGAATCGTATCCCGACGAGGCGCAGATAAATGGATAGAGGATGGGCGTATCACAATCAACGGGCAACTCGCCGAGCTCGGCAGTAAAGTCGGAGATAGCGATGAAGTCCGGGCAGACGGAAAAATTGTGAAGACGGAACAACAGCTCGTCTATCTTGCACTCAACAAACCCATCGGCATTACAAGTACCACAGAACGTCATATTAAAGGAAATGTTGTTGATTTCGTCAATCATCCACTCCGTGTTTTCCATATCGGACGGCTCGATAAAGATTCAGATGGACTTCTCCTTTTGACTAATGACGGTGATATCGTCAATGAAATCTTGCGTGAAGAGAATGGCCATGAAAAAGAATATATCGTCACTGTGGATCTACCGATTACGAAAGACTTCATTCACCAGATGCAGTCAGGCGTTGCCATTTTAGATACGGTTACTAAACCGTGTAAAGTGAAGCAACTGGGTCCGCGTAAATTCAACATGACTTTAACGCAAGGAATGAATCGCCAAATCCGCCGTATGTGTTCCGCACTTGGATACAATGTACGCAAGTTACAGCGGACACGCATTATGAACATTCACCTTGGTGACTTGCCGAATGGACATTGGCGTGACTTGACTGAGGACGAACTGTCAGAAATGTTTAAGATGCTGAACTACGAACCGAAAAGATAACGTGAAAAAAAGCTGTTCACCGCCTGATATACCTAGGCGAGGGACAGCTTTTTCTCTACAACTTTAAACGTCAACCATTTCTAAAAACTGGCGTGTCCGTTCGTTGGTGGAATGGTTGAAAAAGGTATCTGGATCAGCATTTTCAATGATACAACCTTCATCTAGCATAATAATGCGGTCTGCCACTTCCTTGGCAAACTTCATTTCATGAGTGACTACGACCATTGTCATCCCTTCGTTTGCCAAGTCTTTCATTACTTGAAGAACCTCTCCTACGAGTTCAGGGTCAAGTGCTGAAGTCGGTTCGTCAAACAAAAGTGCTTTGGGTTCCATTGCAAGTGCTCGTGCAATAGCTACACGTTGCTTTTGACCGCCTGACAATTTGCTTGGATAGACGTCTGCTTTATCCAACAATCCAACTTTTTTTAATATGATACGGGCCTTTTTTTCTGCCTGTTCCTTCTTCATCTTTTTAACAATGATTGGTGCCTCCGTAATGTTTTCAAGCACTGTTTTATGTGGAAAGAGATTAAAATGCTGGAATACCATTCCTATTTCAGCACGCACGTTTGATAAATCATCTTTCTTTAGATTGACGTGACGCCCATCAATTGCAATTTCACCTTCGTTGGGTATTTCAAGAAAGTTCAAACAGCGAAGCAACGTACTTTTACCAGAGCCGCTGACTCCAATAAGTACGACCACTTCCCCGGCTTCCACGTCAAGGTCAATTCCTTTCAGCACTTCAAGATTGCCAAATGACTTGTGGAGGTTTTTCGTGTTAATCATTTAATGTCCTCCTCATATAATGTCAACATCCAGCTTTTTCTCATACCATTTCAGTAGTGCAGTGAAGATCAATACGAGTACGAGATAGTACAATCCAACAACCATAAATGTTTCGAATGGCTGGAATGATGCAGCCGCTTCTCTGTTCGCCAGACCAAACATTTCTGAAACACCGATAACATATACAAGTGATGAATCTTTCATCGTAATGATAAATTGGTTGCCGAGTGGCGGAATGGCACGGCGCAGCGCTTGTGGAAAAATGATTCTGCGCATGGCTTGACGACGATTCATGCCGACTGCGAGACTGGCTTCCTCCTGCCCTCTGTCAATGCCCTGTATAGCGCCACGGAAAATCTCCGCGATATAGGCACCATTATGAATACCCAGCGCGATTGCACCAGCCCAGAAGTTTGAGAGTACAACGATGTTTGTGATTCCATAATAGAGAAACATGATTTGAACAATCAGCGGAGTCCCTCGTATTAAAGTAATATACAGGTTTGCGATTGTCTGTAAAATTTTTGACTTAGATATTTTCATTAAAGCAAAAACAATACCTAACGCAGTACCCAGTACTAGGGCAATTGCTGTAATTTCTAATGTGATAAGGGCTGCTTTCAAAAAGCCCGGGTACGTTCGCATGAATACTTCATAGATTGTTATAAATACCTCTGGCACTAGTTATACCCTCTTTCCTTGATTAAGTTTGTGGAATCATTCATTCTAAAAGCTCCACGCCCTCCAGATCAAGGTCTAACAGGTTTCGATCGAACCATTTCTGTGAGATTTCATCATATGTGCCGTCTTCAATTATTTCTTTAAGTGCTTCATCAATTGCTTCTCTTAATGCATCATTTTCTGGTCGCACAGCGATGGATGGCTGTTCTACCCATAGCGGCTTCCCTACTTCTTTAATTTTAAAATCATTTTTAATGGCTTCAAAGCCGACAATATCAGCTGTGATTACCGCATCGAGGCGACCCGGTATCGTCAAATCTTTCAATGCAACTACGTCACTACTGTAATACTGAATATTGTCCGAAAGGGTTTGCGCGGGTTTTTCATATGTGGATTGAGCCACGACGCCAATCTTTTTGCCCTTCAAATCATCTCCAGATTTAATATCGGTATTATCTGCGGATACAAAAATCATTCCACCCGAGTAATAGTAAGGTTCAGTAAAGTTCGCCTGTTTAGCGCGCTCTTTCGTATAGGCCATTGATCCAATAATTGCGTCGTATTTATTGCCGATTAAACCTTGCAGAATTGTTTCAAATGGATTTGTCACCGGGTTCGGCTTCAAGCCCAACTTTTCCGATATTGCATTTCCAATTTCAATATCAAATCCTGTCAGCTCACCTTTTTCCTCAAAGTTGAATGGCTTATAGAGTCCACTTGCCGCAAAGGTCAAACTCCCTTTTTTCACAAGTTCATAACTTCCGTCGCCTTCACTCACTTCATCTGTTGCATCCTCTTTTGGTGCACATGCAGCTAAAATCAAAACCAACACAGTCATCAATAGAAATAGTGATTTAAACTTCCCCATAGTATAAAATCTCCCCTTTTTATCTCCCTGGTAGTGTACCAGTATTTATTTATAGTCTCTATATCCCTTACCCTACTGTTTCCCTGGTAAACATAAAATATTACAAAAAAACGAACTATTCAAAAATAGTTCGTTATAAGCACTATTGAGATGTAATCACAAGGAATGAGTGCATGTTAGTTCATTTTAATGTTTGACAATGCGACTGCAATTGCATCCAGAACTTCGTAAGTACTCTCGCTTAAATAGTTATTTATCATAATTGAAAAAACCAACTTTTCTCCGTCTGACGCTGTGACAAACCCCGATAAAGCTGTAACCCCATTCAAAGCACCTGTTTTTGCTCGTACATTGCCCTCTGCAGCTGTTCCTATCATACGGTTTCGCAATGTACCGCCAATAAAACGATCCTTATTCCCCGCTACAGGAAGCGCGTTCAGAAATGTCGGATACCAAGATTTGGATTGTACTGTGTGGAGAAGCTCGGATACTTCATTTGCAGTGACGAGGTTTTTATGTGACATGCCGGAACCGTCGCGAAGCAACATATTACTCGAATCGATTCCCATATCCGCAAGAGTGCTGTGCATGACTGCAAGCCCTTTCTCCCAGCTACCTTTGGCGCCAATCACACGACCCATTTCTTTTACCAGTACTTCAGCATGACCGTTATTACTCAATTTCAAGAAGGGGATGAGTAACTCTTTCAGTGGTATTGATTGTCTTGATGCTACTAAAGTGGCTCCCGCAGGAGCTTTTTTTCTATCCAGTTTAGGTGCTTCAGAGAACGTGATGCCTTGTTCTTCAAGTACAGTTTGAAAAACGTTAATAGTATAGTTTGAAGGTTCCCAAACGGATGACCAGGTTCTTGTTTTTTTTGCTCCTACTGGAATCGTTCCTGAAACGACGATTGTGTTCGTGCCATGCCGCCGTTCAACTCGGATGTTTTTCTTACCGCTTTTTTTCACTGTTTGCGTATTGTTAATGACGGTAAGATAAGTATTTGCAGGAACCATGCGCACTTTTCCTGCTTGTCCCGACTTAGTTGTAGGATTTACTTCGATAATCACTGTTCCGGCGTCATAATCATTATTTGGGGATAGCGTCAATGCCGATATTTGTGAACCTGTATAGTACGGTTCATCGGACCAATTTAGGTCTTGAGATAGGCGGTCGGTGTCGAACCAAGTATCGTCTGCATATAAATTCCCTTTGATGGAGCGAATCCCTTTTGCTTTTAACTCAGATGCAAACTTATTTAAACCATCCTTTGTCAGCGTTGGATCACCTTTCCCTTTTAAATAGAGATTCCCGTACAATAGACCGTTCGAAATCCGTCCATCCGTATATAGTTCTGTTTTGAATATGTGATCTTCACCGAGTGTATCAAGCGCTGTTGCACCGGTCAGTAACTTCATGACGGATGCAGGATGAACCCGTGTATCACCGAGATGAGAATAGACAATTTCGCCCGTCGATGCGTTTCGGATACTGATTCCAGTTGTCGCACCTTTTAACCGAGGATCATTCAGGATTTCATCCAGCTTCGGAAATCCATTAGACTCATGAACCTTAACGACGGGGGCTGTGGTATTTTCCAAGGCAACAGTAGTGTTCTCGGTACCTTTGTCACTCTTACTGTTAAATAGCGTTAAAACGGTAACAATCACAACTAAAAGGCCTATTAATTTTAATGTCTGGCTCTTTGTCAACCCCTCTTCACCTCCAGTACATTTAGTAGTTTATACAATGCGTGCATGTAGGTATTTTATTTGCAATACCGGACAAGCCATCCATCAGGACCACATGAAATATTCGTGCCGCGCCATCCTTCCTCAAGAAGTTTTTGTTGCATTTTTGTGTCTTGCATCGGAACGTCTTGCTCCGCTTTCCATTCACTAGCTTTTTCGTGGAGGTGTTTCACGAAAACATAGCGCAACAACCCACCATACTTTTGCTTAAGCGCTGCAATTTCCATCTGTTGCGAAAACTTGTCCTTTAGACTAGCGATATTGAACGGTGCAACGGTTGCACAGACATATTTATATTCATCTTTTTTCAATTGTTCCATCAAAACAATTGCCATTATTTTTTGTAATTGATAGCCGCGATAGCGCGGTGAGACATTCGAAATCTCCTGGTAAATAACGAACTCTAACTCGTTTCGATCAAGACCGACATCAGAACCAAGATGCTCTTCGTCGTCACCCGGTACCAGTAATGCACGAAATGCGACAAGCCACCCATCCGCAAACACCCCTACCATCTTACCGCCGCCAGTCAAAATATATTCATACTCTTTTTCTGACAGCGAAGATAATGAATCTGGATGATCAAGTACTTGTAATACTTCTTTTTGTACATGATAAATGGCCTTAAGGTCTTCCAAATGTAATGCACGTATGAAAAAAGGATGCCCATCTTTTAATAAACCACTATAAAGAACCTCCATATTTTAAGCGCCTCCACTTTCATTATAATTGGATTAAAATGTCAATATGGTATACTATTATTGAAAAATGACTGAATTGAGGGATTACTCTTGACAACTATTTTAAAAAGTATTGGCCAAATTGCAGTACCCGTAAAAGATATCAATCGTGCAGTGTCATTTTATCAAGATGTACTTGGGTTAACACTCTTATTCAATACCGAAACGATGGCTTTTATTGATTGTAACGGTGTGAGACTGCTCCTTAGTCTGCCCGAAACGGAACAATTCACAAACGCAAGTTCCGTCCTTTATTTCCAAGTAGACGACATTCATGCGAGCTACAAAGAACTTAGTGAAAAAGGCGTTCCTTTCACTGATAAACCACATTTTATCGCAAAAATGGGCACTATGGAGACCTGGATGGTATTTTTCAACGATACTGAAGGTAATACACATGGACTGATGAGTGAGTTTGAGGTGTGATTTTTCTTTTGAACTTGGACGAAAGTAGATTTAAATAATGCGCTGGTGTGTTCATTATCAGGAGATTTGTGATTCGGAGTGTGGATTTTAGACCGCTTGGCGCTCTGGGGATGCCTCTGGCCACGAGCCTAGATTAACGCTTCGCATCTAGTCTCACGGCTTCGGCTACCCCTTTGCCGCGCTTGCGCTGGAGTTTTCCATTGTTGAGAGAGATTTTGAGATGAATGGACTGAGATTATAATGTGATTACTATTTGATACTAATTTCATTGAAGAAAAACGCACTATAGATTGCAAGTCTAATTCCCAATAACGAAATTTGCTTTCTAAAAGAGACCATCCAGCGAAGGCGCGTCTACGTGGTAGCCGGAGCGATAAGACTGATGGAGGGATGTAGTTCAATCCCTCCTTGCTCTTCTTTCCGGTTTATCGGAGGGCACTGAAAAAGTTCTTTTTTATAGTTAGAACTAGTTGATTGTAGTGAAGAGCGGCGACTCCAGCGGGAAAAGCGCGAGCTGAAAGCCCCGCAGGAACGTAGTGACGAGGAGATTGAAGCCGTGCCCGCGGAAAGCGTCCGCTCGGAACGGAAATCAACAGGATTGGAGGAAATCGGACTTTTTCAGTGCCCTCGCTTATCGCGGGAGGCATCCACAAAGCGGCAAAGCGGTATTAACAGGATCTCTGATTCTATCCAGTTAATTTACCTTTTCCTCCTACCCAAGAAAACAAAAATAGTGATTGTAGCAAGCCCTACAATCCCCAAAAATTGATACATAATAATAGCATCCCCACCCAGGTTGTACTCATCGACAATATGCCCTTCAGCAACTAGAAGCATTGCTGGAATGTACGTACAAACTAGTAAAATACTCACAACAGAGAAGAGATTTAGCAACCTTCCCTTCTGAAATATAACGACAAGCAACACAATAAATAGAATTAATATAAAAGCAGTAAATACAGGCCTAAAGAAAACAAATTCCGGAAATTGATACTCCACTACAATCTTCCCCCTTTTCACGAGATATGGATAATCGCTACCAATAAGACAGTTGCAACAATTATAATATTTCGTTAATTTCGATTAATATATTTCCAAAGTTAGTCATACAAGACCTCCTCAAATTATTTTCCGTACAAAAATAGTACCGCCAATGACAGTACTACTTTGCAAATCAATATGAAATCCCAACACGAAATCCGCTGTTTTCATTCTCCAGTAGTTCATTGTAGGCAAAAGCAGCCGCGTCACCAACCGAAATCTTTTTACCCTCCAACGGCAACAAATCGCGCTCAGTTCTGTAATTTCCCGCCTCGGCACCATCCGGCAAATAAGTAGGGCAAACAATCGTCCACGTTAGCCCAGACTGCCGAAGCATGTCATATACTTTATGATGCTCTTGAGCAGCGAAAGTCAGTTTTCGATTCGAATCTCCCGCTTCATAGCGTAACTTTTCAGGATTGTCTCTGCTTTGTAAGATACCCGCCGTCCCGATTGTGACAATTCGACTGACGCCATTCTCTTCCATCGCTTTAATCATATGTGGAACCGCCTCAGTCAACGTTGTCGTTCTATCCGTACCTAGAGAACTAAATACCACGTCGACGCCTGTAACGGCACGCGACACTGCTTCAGCATCACAGACATCCCCTTGAATGACCGTTAACTGGTCTGACGATGCCAATTTCTCTGGCGAACGAACAAGTGCCACTACATCATGACCATCCGCAAGAGCGCGTTTTAGTACATCTCCGCCTATACGCCCTGTGGCACCAAATAGTGCTATTTTCATCACAACCACCTCATTAACATTTTGTTAGATAGTTTTTTTATTACTATAAAGAATACTCATTCCTTCATCATTTCACCTTCAGTATACCAGAATCTTGTATACGGTTATATTTCAGACTATAGAACTTGGAAACATTTCACGTTCTTCAAATACTTCTCTTATAACTCCCCACTGTTTGATTACTCACTCATTCACTTGTTCACGTGTTCACTTGTTACATGGCCAGTCTACCGCGCTCTAAAAACAAAAAGAGGATTACCCCTAATTGGGTAACCCTCTTTTTGTTTCATTAAACTAGCTCTTCAACTAGCTCAAGCATTGTGCCGTTCTTCGCAAAATTCGTATGCCAAGAGAATGCCTTTTCAAGAATATGTGGCGTTTGTCCGCCTCTTTCAAGCGCTTCACTATAATACGCACGTAGCTGTTCACGATACAGTGGATGTACGCAATTTTCGATAATGAGTCCGACACGTTCCCTCGGTGCAAGACCGCGTAAATCGGCATATCCTTGTTCAGTCACAATAATATCAACATCGTGTTCAGTATGATCCACGTGCGATACAAACGGAACGATACTTGATATCTTGCCGCCTTTTGCCACCGATTTCGTAACAAAAATAGCAAGGCGTGCATTGCGGGCAAAATCACCTGATCCACCGATGCCGTTCATCATCCTTGTCCCCGAAACATGCGTTGAATTGACGTTCCCGTATATATCCAATTCAAGTGCAGTATTAATAGAGATCAAGCCGAGACGGCGGATAATTTCTGGGTGATTGGAGATTTCCTGTGGACGCATGATCAATTTATCCCGATACTGTTCGAAGTTACTATAGACATGCTTCATCTTTTCTTCAGACAATGTAATCGAGGCGCAAGAAGCAAAACGTACTTTTCCCGCATCAATTAATTCGAAGACTGCGTCCTGCAACACTTCTGAATACACCACTAAGTCCTTAAATTCAGAGTTAATCATGCCGTGCAGAACCGCATTTGCCACCGATCCAATTCCTGATTGTAAAGGCGCAAGACGTTCTGTCAGACGGCCTGCTTGAACTTCACTGCGCAAGAATGTCAGTAAATGCTCCGCCATAATTTCCGTTTCATCATCAGGTGCATCGATTGTTGAAGGAAAGTCCAGCTGATGCGTGAATACGATGCCTTTTACTTTACTCATGTCAATTGGGATACCCATTGTACCGATACGGTCATCGACTTTCGTTAACTGAATTGGAGCCCTTTCGTCCTGCATACCGGGGTCGTATAAATCATGTAACCCTTCTAACTGTAAAGAGTGCGCCGTATTAATCTCGATAATGATTGATTTTGCATGGTTTGCAAACGATAAAGAGTTTCCAACAGATGTCGTTGGGATAATCATTCCGTCCTCCGTTATTGAAACCGCTTCCAAAATCGCAAAGTCAATTGGCCCTATTATTTCTGAGCGAACGAGTTCCGCTGTATGTGATAGATGATGATCTACGAACAAATGCTCACCATCATTAATCTTTTTTCTCATTACAGGGTCTGCCTGGAATGGTCCACGTTTATTGACGATACCTGATTCCGCAAGCAATTTATCAATATCCGAACCCAAAGAAGCTCCTGTATATATATTAACTTTAAATTGTTCTGTTTCTGCACGCTTGATCAATGCCAACGGAACTGCTTTGGCGTCACCCGCACGTGTAAAACCACTCAATCCGAGGGTCATACCATCTTCAATCCAAGATGCTGCTTCTTCTGGTGAGACAACAACGTCCCTCAATTGAACATTCCTAATTCGATCCATCTGACTGCCCATCTTCAACTGCCCCTTTTCATAACCTTTTGTTAATTCTAGCTTACACGCCAACACGAGCGAGCATTTATGGTTTGGAAAGAGAATAATTGGTTAAGGCATTCAAATATTCGACTGAAACAGCATCAATCAAACATGCCACGGCGTGTTTGCGTCAAGATACTGAATTGACCTTCATTCTTCCTTGTTAAAACCCTAATAGTTTGCGGAAGTAACTGGAATAGGTTTGACTGACTGGAATCTTGGTGCCGTTATCCATTTCTAATACAAAAGTTGAGTGCATGTCAGGGTAAATCCCTCTAATATGATGGACATTGACGATAAATGAGCGATGACAGCGTACAAAGGAATCACGCGGCAATAAATATTCAAATTCTTGCAATGTATTTTTATGAGTGCCTAAAAAACCTTCTGCCACTACATACGTTTTTCGATCTTTCACTTCAACGTATTTCACATCTGTAAAAGGCACAGGAATCCATCCATCATGCGTTTTCACCGTAACCACAGATTTCCCGTCCGTGTAAGCCGGATAAATTGCGGTCACACACCCTTCGAGCACCTCACCATTATAAAACGGGACAGCCATCCCATGATAAGGAACGCCGAACACATCACGGTTGATAAACTCAGATACTTTCTGTTTTAGAGAGATTGCCTTATATGCAATCGTTCCTTCTTTCAATAGATCACCCGGTCTAATTTTTAAATCCACTCGTTTGCTGGGCAGATAGTACAGGTACTTTTCCGTGTTCGACACCGCAATCGAGATTTCATCAGAAAATAATTCACCAATAACATCTAGTAGTCCACCAAGACTTAACTTCTCCATTTCCATAGCTCCCTTTATTCACATATAACGATTCCTTCCTTTTATTATACCGGATTTGTCTAGTAAAGTAGGTTGATACCGCTTTTGTGGTCAATGTATATCATGCCCTATAGGTTTTGCTGTATAATTAATTGTACAACTTTATATATCTCTATTATAATGAAATTTATCATAAACTAAAAATTGTGATAATAGAAAAACCTAAAGAATGAGGGGATTAAACATGCACGTTAGAGACTTACTGATGGAGAGACTTGGAGTATCTACGGTGAATATCAATCAAACTGTGGGGGAAGCACTGGATGCGATTAACGCAAGCGGCTACAGATGCATCCCTGTTGTCGACCAGGATGACAACTATAAAGGTATGATTTATAAGGTACACTTGATTGAATATCTATATGAAGAAAATGGTGATAAAAGCGAAAAGATTAATCACTTGCTGAAGCACCAAGATACATTCATAACTGAACGCTCTTCCTTCTTAAACGCACTCATTCAAATTAAAGCATTGCCTTTTCTAAGTGTTGTTGAACACGGGAAACTTGTCGGTATTTTAACGCATAATAAAGTGGAAAGTGTCCTCGGTGATGCTTTCGGTTTAAAAACAGGGGGGATCAATCTTACAATTTCTTCGACAGAAGCGAAGGGTATGATTGAAAAACTCACGAAAACACTACGTGGTGAACTGATTGAAGGCATGTTTACACTAGATAACGGCTCTGTCCTTGCTAGACGAGTTGTCATTACGATTGAAAATGGCAAAACGGATGCTGAAATCGAAAAGTTAAAAGGAAAGCTTGAAAAAGAAGGCTTCCGAATTCTACAAGTCGATAAAATTGAAAAAGCCAACTAAGTACACTATTTTAAAACGACGTTCACATTCTATAAAGTGAACGTCGTTTTTCATTTATTTTATACGGCTTTTAAATCCGGTTCTGGAACACGTGATAGAATTGCCAAACCAATGATGAACAGAATAACAAGACTGAACACTCCGTATGCAGAACTTCCAGTTAGCTGCGCAGTCACCCCTACAAGTAAAGGCCCCATAACTGATGCAAACTTGCCGAAAATATTATAGAAGCCGAAAAACTCGTTGGATTTTTCTTTCGGAACAAGCCTTGCAAAGTACGAACGACTTAGCGCTTGAATACCGCCCTGTGAAGTCGCAACGAGCATTGCCAATATCCAGAAATCCATCGTTGTTTTCATGAAAAACGCATAAATACATACGATGATATAAACACAGATTCCTACGTATAACATCTTTTTTCCGGTGAATTTCTGTGCCAGTTTTCCGTAGAGAATTGCAAACGGCGCCGCAACGACTTGTGTGACAAACAGGATAATAAGCAGATTCGTCGCACTAATTCCCAAATCACTTCCGTACGCCGTCGACATCGCAATAATCGTCCCAACCCCATCTATATAGAAGAAATAAGCCAACAAAAATAAAAAAACGGTTCGGTATTTGCGTATTTCTTTGAATGTGCCACCAAGACGCCTAAAACCGCTCGCCACTAGATTTGGTTCACGTTTAATGCCGTGAATTTGATGGACATTTTTAACCATAGGAATCGTGAATACAGCCCACCAAATTGCCGTAATAACGAAAGCAATTCGACTTGCCGTGCCTGTTGCCAGCGGGATTAGCTCTTGTTGAGCCAGAATTATAATTGCAATACTAAGTATGAACGGAATCGTGCTCCCAATATACCCGAGTCCAAAACCACGTGAAGATACTTTGTTCATTCGTTCTTCCGGCGTAACGTCTACTAAAAATGCATCGTAAAATATATTCGACCCGTGAAAACCGACGGCGGTGATGGTGTAAATAATTAATAACCATAGCCAGTTATCGCCCGGAACGAACGCCAATGAAGCCGTTGCTACCGTCCCCATCATGAAAAAGAACAAGAAGAATTTTTTCTTTAAACCTTCATAATCGGCAATCGTTCCTAACAGCGGACCAATCATTGCCAGTATGAATGTGGCAATGGCGACCGTATACCCCAAATATGCGGTAGAGTTTGACATACTTACGCCAGCATCCGTAGCAACCGCCTTATAATAAAGCGGAAACACCGCAGTCGTAATAATAATTGAATATGCCGAGTTCGCCCAATCATAGAAAATCCAGCTATTCTCCTGTTTGCTGTACTTCTTCATGCCATCATCCCCCTTCGCTCCTTACGTACAGTGTACAATAAGAAAGGTTGAAAAATAATGATTAATCTAAATTTTACAATTGGGGTAAACCTACTATTCTGCAATGAATACGTATGTCGACATCGGCTGAACTGCAGTACTCTTTCGTGCTTCTTCTAACAAAATTACTTCAGATTGAATGAGCGACTTTAGTTTGTCAGGCAAATCAACAAGGGTATTAATTTCCTCTTTAAAATCATTTACCGTCATAGCGATTTCCCATTCCGCATCTTGCAGCTGAGGTGAATGAATGGATTGTTCATTTGTAACGGTCCAGCCCACGTTTTCTACAATCCGTTTAACATCCGTCGGCGTAAACAGTGTACGTATATTCGAAAGACTGCTTTCTTTGAAACATTCATACTGGGATTGAATAAGCACGGCTAAGAAATGCGGGTATTGTTCAATCAATTGAATCCTTGAATCCCATTCAGCAAAACAAAGCATCTTGCCCCATTTTCTAGCCCTCTTCAAATGTCTTCTAATTCCTCAATTGATTTTAAGTACCAGGAACAATGGGAGAAAACAATATAGTCAAAATTATTTTCAGGAAAATCATTCTCCATTGATAAAACATCAACGTTAAATTCCATTTTAAGCTGTTTCCCTAACTTCGACTGCTGTAAATAACGGGCGGAATCGCCTAGCGTTATCGGGGCACCGTAATCTGGAGACGCAATATCTACCCCATGGACAAATCCTTCTAGCCCGACAACGTACGCCAACGCAGCCGTAGTATCGCCTTGCCCACAACCAATTTCTAAAACGCTACTTCCCTCTTTGATTCCCCAGAACTCAACAAGCTTAAGGCGATGCTCCGTTTGAATTCGCTGGATTTCCTTCATATCCACATTGGACGCCATACAGTCAACAATGGTAGTAATCGCGTGGTCTTTCATACGCACACCTCTTTTTTTGTAAACAGTTTTGTAAACTAAGTATACTTATTTCCATACACCTAATATAAAGCCCATTATTGTAAATGTGACAACATGGTATCCTGCATTAATTAAAAACAATTTCATTGACTTTCTTTCAAATAAATATGTGATTCCCATTGCAGTTGCAACCCAGAATAGTCCGATTATAAACCCTGTAAAGCCTCCAACTAACGCGTCTCTATCAGGCCCTAAAAACAACGCCAACATAAACGAAATGATTAAAGATAAAATAAATGAACCTCCAAAAATCTTTGCCATATTACTATTTTTCAACATTTCTTCATTAAAATCATTTTCAACCATCCAAGCTTTTGTAAACAAAACAGAATACCAAAGACCCCCTATGATGAAAGCAGATAATGCTGCTACTAACACTGAAAAATAATTAATTGAATCTAATGATTGCTGAAAATCCATGTGTTTCACTCACTTTCAAATTTTTGTTTTTAATTGTGATACCAAGTAAGTTATTATGCCCGCCTATTCTGTATTTGTATTCTATTAAACGATACAAATGTCCTTTGTTTTCAAGTAGATCATTTAACCGTACGTAAACTATAGGGCTTGAATACCAACACTTTAACTGGACTATTTCCGGCTCGCTTTCGGCGAATTAATCACGACACTTATACCGAGGGGCAAGTATTGCTAGAAGTGACTCCGTCACTTCTAGCAATACCCTTTTCGGATATCCTGTTGTGATTAATCGCCTGTTGCGTTCCTACAATAACCAAGTGAAAAATGCAGTCGCTTTGAAAGAAAAGAATAAATGACTTTCTACAAAGATTGTAAGTGCCCGAAGATGCAATTTCGGGCACATAAGCACGTCGTACATTGTATTCGTTACTATACTCTAGAAAAATTAACACTTCCTTAAAATAAAAGTAGAGACACTATAGAGAAGCTATCTATTCCTTGGTCCTGAAAAGCTTCGTCACTACTTGTAACTGTGTCCTTGGAGAGCGACGGATGAACAAACACCATACGATTACCGAAATCGAGTAGGAGGGAGTGATTAACTCCCGACCTCTCACACCACCGTACGTACCGTTCGGTATACGGCGGTTCAATTAAGATTGATGACGCAAAG
>NZ_JBXCJD010000005.1:0-9383 GCF_056786515.1 Sporosarcina sp. Y838
TGGCGTGGATTTTCATAAAGTGAAAAGCTTCCTACTTCTGAAAGTAAATCAACAATCGTCGCATCTCCTAAACCAGGTACGGAAGTGAGTAACTCATATTCCATTGTTGTTTGTGCCATTTCGGTTAATTGACTGTTCACAGATGCAATTTCGGATTCTAATAAGCGATACTGACGTAGGAGTGTGGCGATTTCATGTCGGGCCATCTGTTCTCCTTCTGTCAGTCCAATCGATTTAGTCGATGCTTCAATGAGAAGCTTTGCTTTCGGTAACTGTGGCGTCCTCATCCCCTCTACCTCACGGTATAGAAAGACCAATTCCTCAGCTGTTTTCCCTTTAATATCCTGTGGAAATGGCGTCACTTCCAAGGCGGCCAGCGCCATCTTTCCAAAAGACGGAAAGACTTGAGTAAACTCTGGAAAATAACGATCAAGCCAACGGATGATTCGATTTTTAATACTAGCTAAATCTTCCGTTAACTTTGAACGGAGAGTAGAACCAATACGCAGTTCAGCGTCTACCTCTTTTAACAAACGTGGATAGCTAAAACGACCATCTTTCAATAAGCGTGCGATGACCAACGCATCTTTTTTGTCGTTCTTTGTTTGTAAATTATCGTCCAGTTCCTTCGAACGTTTGACGTGCATTGGATTCACCATGACGAGTGGAATGCCATAGTTATCTAAGAAATAAGCCAAGTTCATCCAATAGTGGCCTGTTGGCTCAATTCCAACGATAACGTCTGTTTTCTTAGCTTCCTTCATCGTTTGACGAATCTTTTCATACAAACTTTCAAAGCCTTCTTTTGATTGATGTACCGCAAAGGCTTTTTCAATCACACGCCCTCGTTCATCGACAAAGCACGCATAATGAACACGCTTGGCAATATCCATACCGACAACGAGTGTATTTTCTGTCACTTGATTAATTTTTTCATTGCATTTAAACTGCATAAAGAAGTCCTCCTTGTTTGATGATGGGTCAATGGTCGTTGACACCCACATCATACTAGAGGGCTTTTTTTCTTTCAAGACCCGGAACATCCTTCAAACAGGAATGCTGCCCCGTTAGTTCAACAAGAAAAAGAGCTCCCTAAGAAGCCCCTGTTGTTCGACTAAAGCACCCGTTAGTGGAATAAGAAAGCATTATATGTTCCATAAGTGAATAATTCATAAAAAAGCCGCCCAATTGGACGACTCATTGATAAATTCACAAATCTAACGTTCAATAACTTCTTCTTCTATGATCTTATTGCCATCAAAGTAAATATCATACACAGGGTATTTTGCTTTCTTATTGGCTAAATCTAAAGACATATTATTATACCTAGTAAAAATTCTTACTTGATTTTCTGATCTAGTATATTCATATCCGTATACGATTTCTGGATCATCTTTAAATACAATCTTCTGATACCAACATCCATTTTTATAGTCATATAAATCTACAAGTATCTCACTATTCTCTTTAGATGCTCCTTGATATTCAATTACTTTTGCTATTCTTTCATCAGCACGTTTTTCATAAAGAAAAAAGTTTAGCTTTATTCCTCCCCACACCAGCAAAAAAAATAGAAACATTGAAAATAAAACTATTAAAACCTTTTTCATTCTTTACATCGTCCTTTTAGTGTAATTTTACACATTAAAGGCGGTATTTACAACGAAAAAATTTAGTTTACAATCATATTTATAATGTTTCGCCATTTTTCTTTAGCTATACTCTCATTCAATGTACTTAATAACCGATAATTTTCGTTATCTAATACTCGAAAATGCTTACTCAATATATTTTGTTGTAAACGATACCCAAACCTTTCATCAACAGTTTTCCACCAAATATAGCCGCCCATGGTTTTATCTTTTGCTCTAATAATCACATCATGAGCTGTTAACTCGATGACTTCCATTGGATCACCACCGATTTGATTTTGTAGTATAATACTGTCACGAAACAACGCACAAATTGCAATTGTTGTTGTCCAGTTTGCAAAAATTCTTCCTTTCTCTATTTGTACAAGTGTTTTCTTTGATATTCCTAATATTTCTGCCATCTTATCTTGCGTATAATTACTCTCTGTTCGTATTAGCTTTAAACTTTCAGAAGCAATTTGAATAATAAAGTCGCGATCCATGTTTAACACCTCGTGTAATTTCCCACTAATTATAACCTATTTCACTTCTAGACAATAAACAGAACCTAATAAATAATTTTAAATTAGTTTAAATCAATTCACAGACGATTCACGTATGTGTTATATCTACAAAATGTTTTTAAACTAACCTGCTTACGTTAGCTCAGTAAGAAAAGCTACCCTTATAGGCAGCCACTTGTTTAACAAAAGCACCCGTTAGTTTAAGTACACTCATTCACAATCTTGGATAAATTCGCATTGTACATCTTGAATTTAACATCCTAATTTACTTCAATCGATATTTATTTTCCTCTATTCATCATTGACGGTTATATTTAACAGCGTACTTCCAAGAAAAATCAAGAAGATACTAATAAAAAATTTCAAGTATTTCATCATTTAACAACTCCATGTTCTTAGTTTGTTGTTAATTTGTTAGTTGTACTTGTTAAACTAACCTGCCCCTTTAGTTGAACAAGCAAAAGAGCTGTCTAAGTAGATCAACGATCTTCAAGTAAAGCACCCGTTAGTTGATTTAATCTTTTACTGTTTCAACTTCCTTTATCGCACTTGTTAAAGCGAAGGTGTTTTCACTTATCGTATGTCCCCCTACAAGGGAGATATCGTATTCTCCATTAGAGAACTGTATGTAATTCGCATCTTCTTTGTTCTTTTCAAAAAATATAGTGTACTCATTCTTATCCATTGTATTTAGTTCCCAACTTGCACCTATTGTCATTTCAACATTGTCTGATATTCTCTTAGCGTAATATCTTTCCTTGTCCTCCACTAATTCACCGACGAAATATGTATTTCCACTTGACTGTATTACTAATAAACTTTCATCATTTGTCGTTGTAATTAAATCAATATTTCCCTTAATATTCTCATTCTGAACGAAATGTTCCAAAGTTTCTTCTTTAGAAGAGAAATGGTCAATATTATCCTTTCCGCTACAAGCAGATATGAAGAAAATAGATATAACCATTAAAATAACCATAAATCGTCTAATGTTAATCTCCACCTTCACAGTTAATTGTTTATAAAACTCATTTGCCCTTGTTCAACTAACCTGCTTCGTTAGTTCGATATGAAATGAGCCCAGCTGCTCAACGATTTTCAAGTAAAGCACTAAAAATGAGATATGGTAAACGCTTTTTATCAGTGACAAGATGTTTATAAAAAATAACATGAAGTACCAATAAATGAATTAACACGTTTAAAGACATGACATTGCTGTAAACTTGCGAATCAACTAAAGCAAGTATTATAAAAAAAATTAGCGATATGATGGATCCAGGCATGTAATTCTTCAAAAAATCTCCCCTATTTTATTCTTATTCAACTAAACTGCCCGTTAGTTCAATAAGAAAAAGAGTTACCTCTGGCAACCCCATATCTTTTTACTAAAAGGACATCTCTGTCATTTATCAATCTCTTTTTTTCTCCAATAAAGCTATTATCTTATCTAGCTTTCGTTCAACGTTCATGCTGTTTTGAGCCTTTTTCTTTTGATCCTTTGACAATTTTCTAATCGATACTATCAAAGCAACACAAACTAAAATAAAAAGCAAAGCAAATGTTGTTGTAAATATTATATCGCCTATATTAATACTTTCAGCAATTACTTCAACAGGCATCATAATCTCCCCTTATCAATCTTTTTTTATATAATAGTTTTGCCTATTCCAGTTCCACATTGCTGTTACTGTAAAACCTTCTTCTTCTTTTTCATCATCATTCTTCTTGAACTAAGCACCCGTTAGTTGAAGAAGAAAGCTTATATACTTACTTGTATTGAATAAATAAATAGTATTGCGAAAACAATCCCTATAACATATTTAGAAAAATGCTTAAGTCTATCATTCTCAAATGTCTTAATTAACAAGTAAAAAAAGCCGATTACCCAAATACCATCTTGAAAAAAAGTAGCAATTATATTTCTAAACATATGGAAGTAAAAGAATAATTCCAATTATATCCCCCCTAGATTTAATGATATATTACCACAATTAACCAAAGTACTTGTTGAACTAAACTGCCCCCGTTAGTTTAATAAGAAAAAAGAGCTCCCTAATAAGCCCCTGTTGTTCGACTAAAGCACACGTTAGTACATTAGGGGCTAAAAAAAGCGTTAATCCTTCTTGGATCAAAGCATTGAAAATAATCACTATTTAAATATATGAGGTTTTTCTGCTTTCATAGATATGTGACCACATTCCGTGCAAACCCTAACAAGTATCTTAGAGCCACCTTTCCAATCAAGTTTTTTAGCTGGTTGCAAAGTACCTCCAAATCCTGCCCATCTAGCTTCTCCTATTGCTGCACTACCGCATTCTAAACACTGCAGTTCCGTCATTTTTACACCTCAATTCCATTATTTTTGAAATAATACTTTATTCCATTAAATGACTCGATTGTTGAACAAAAGTAAACAACACTCTTCTCCTTTAGTTTAAGTACATTCATTCACAACATTAAGAAGCTCCAAATGTAAACAATCCCACTTTCTCACATCCAACAATGAGAAAGCGGGATATTGTTACTTAATAAAAGTGTCCGATTGTTGTTGATAAGATTGTACATTTTAGTATGCTTTTAAATTATTACCTATATGAGTCATGAATTGGACAAAACAAATCTTCCTCTGCATTCCTAACAACTGAAAAGTGTTCAACATTGTAATGACCATGAAGAGTACTATTATGATGCTTTATGATTTGTTCAGCACTTAAAACGTCACTGTCCGTTGTCGAATGTCCATCACCCACTAAAGTGACATCAAAACCACTAATAGTGGCAGTTCTAACTGCACTATCTATACAATGTTGTGTTGCACAGCCCATAACAACAATATGTTCAATCTCTTGAGATTGTAAATGATTTAGAATTCCTGTTGCATGGAATGAATTCGTTGCAGCTTTATCAAAAATCACTGCTTCCGTAGGTACATTAATTTTATTATGAACTTGAAACCCTTCACCTTTTCCACCAGCAACATCGATATCTCTTATAAACACAATTGGAACATTGAATTCTTTTGCTTTTTCAATGGCTAAATTGATATTATTAATAAGCTGCAATTTATTGAAAACTGCACTTTCTTCTTGACTTCCATCAATCAACTCTTGTTGGGCATCGATAATTAATAATGTTTGATTCAAAATGATTTTCCCCTTTCAAGCTGTAGGGAAACGCTAAATGATTCAATTAGTTAGACGTTTTCCCCTTATAAATTTTCACGCTAACATATTTTTTGTTTATCATGATATCTCCCCCTACACAAATATTGCCTTAAAACAACTTTAATTTTCAGACAATTAATTTTAACACATTCTTCCAAAAGAAGATACTTCATTAAGGAAGTTCGTTTGTCAATGATATTCTTTAACTAACCTGCTGTGTTAGTAAAATAAGAAAAGCATTACTGTTGTTCAACTAAGCACCCGTTAGTTGTATAAGATATTTTTTAATTTATAACGCCATAATGTAATTCCACAAATTGATTGAAGTTCCTAGTTCCTTTCAACGTAAGGTCTAATTGATAATCTCCTTTTTTAAATAACGGAATTCCTTTCCCTATAATAGTTGGAGCCACTGTTAAAATAATTTCATCAACTAATTTCTCTTTCACGAAATATTGTAACAATTCCCCTCCACCAACAATCCAAATTTTTCTTCCTTCTTGATTCTTCAATTTATTAGTAACACTAACTATGTCATCATTAATAAATTTGACATCTTCGGTATCTACAATTGAAGATCTTGTAAATACATAACACTCTTTATTTTTATATGGGAATTCCCCTGTTTCGTGTCTTATTATCCAATCATAAGTTTTATTACCCATTAAAACTGTATCTACTGTCTCATAAAACTCTGAATATCCGTTATCACCTTCACCTTCAACATTAAATAGCCATTCTAAAGACTCGTCTTCCGTAGCTATATACCCATCTAAACTCGCAGCAATATACAATACCAAATTTCGTTTTTTACTCATAATATCCTCCTTATAAACACAAATAGAATGTATGTTCTAATTCATTGTAGCAATATTTTTCTACTCTTCCACTAACCTGCCCCGTTAGTTCAATAAGAAAAAAAGTTACCTCTGGCAACCCCATGATTTCTTACTAAAGCACCCGTTAGTTGAATAAGAAAACTAAACAAACAGTTGCTCAAGTAGCCCTATAAAAAGGATTGATAATATAACAGTTGGTATTGAAATTAATATCTTATTTCGCAACCTAATATTCTCGAATCGTCGATATACCTTATTTACTACTCGGTAAACGATTATTATGATAGGTAAACTTATACATATTGCTATTAAATCAACAGAAGTAAATGGTTTACCTATGTATTTATCAAGGGGAATGTTGATAACAAAAATTGCTGAAAATAAGATGAATTGAAAAACACAAAATCTAACATAATTCAAAGGCGATTACCCCTATTCGATGGTTATTAATATATCCTTTAAAGGATACTATTATATTTAGTATATTTCATTAGGATTTTTTCCCTTTACCTTGTTAAACTAAACTCCCTCTTTAATTGAACAAGAAAAAAGAGCCGTCTAAACAGCTCAACGATCTTCAAGTAAAGCACCCGTTAGTTCAATAAGGTTTAAATTATCCCTGACGTAGTATCTTTTGAAACATTCTCGGTTGATGTTCTTCAAAACCCTTTATCAATTCTTTTCCAAAAATAGTTATGGTTTTTTCCCAAGGGTGTCCCAACAATCCCCATTCGAAATTTTTATGAATAAAAAAGTAATAATCACCATCTGGATAGATAGGCACTGTCCATTCATCAAATTCATTTTTCAGAAATTCTAAATGGGGGTTTATCCAATAACAAGGATGCTGCCAATCTAATGCATACAAATATTCATTCTTCTGTATGCGTTCTTGAAAGACAAGCAATGACTTTTCCTCTAATTCACTATAAATCTCATTATAATTATCTATATCTACTGACCCATTTGAATATAAGGATGTATCATAAGTGATAAATGGACTTGGCACTTCAAAAGATGGGAAGTTCGACACACTTGGTTTGAAATTAAATTTATCATATAACAGATCCCATACTTCCCTATATTCTAATGAGGATAATTCAATCCAATTCTTCATTTAATATCCCACCTTTAAGATGTTTTAATAGGGATTATTATAACCCTTTATTCAACTAACCTGCCCCGTTAGTTCAATAAGAAAAAGAGCAGCCTAAGCAACCCCATGTTCTTTAACTAAAGCACCCATTAGTTTAATAAGAACAGAGACGCTTATTAAACTATCGCGCCCTGTTATGGAATAACAAAAATATGGTCTCAATCTTAAATTCAATTAATTCTACTATTTTTTTTCTCTAATATTTTTCTCCTTTATTATAGTTTGTGTCTATAGCCATACTATATTGTTTTTGTGTCACCTTTTTGACTTCCTAAACCCAGCAGCCATCGCATCAGCTTGAGTACAGAACTTTTCTTCCGCAACTGTTGCATCATAATAGTCACCACCGGGTACATGATATATTTTTCCGCCTGAACTAGAGACATTTCCTTTAATTAATTTTTCACAGCTTACCTCTACTTTTTTCTTGGGTACGGATGGGGTAGGCGGTGCTTGTACAGGTACAGGTACAGGTACAGATCCTGGCTCTACGACTTCCATAACTTGACTAGCTTCTTCCGTACCCATACTATCGATTTTATTATCTATATATTCCACTAGGTTAGTGAAAAATAATATATAACCCGCAAGCAGCCAAAACGCTAATTTACCAAAATACATTAGTTTACTCTCTGATTTCTTACTTTTGTCTTTTCTGTCTTTGTCCACAATGTTCCAGCCTCTCACCTTTGAAATTGACCCTACAGTATTATACTGTATTGTTTTTATCATAACAAAAACCCCACCTATAGTCTTCCTCCACTAAGGTTTACTAATGTTGAACTATTCCGTGTTTATTTAAGCGCAATTCTCCACAATCTAACAATGAATTTCATCATAGATTTCCAGTTTTGTATGTAAGTCTTGTTCCTTTAACCGCCCTTTAATTAAAGCAAAGATTGCACTTCTTTAATCATTAAGTTTTTCATCATAAGGGTTCGAAAACAAATCCATATCAAATTCAGCTTCAATACTTGAGGTGAATTTGATATAGATTTATCCAAATATAGAGCAGGGGTATCCCGTTCGAGAACCAGCCTAAATACATTGCGGGATTAGGGACTACTTTGACTATTGCAGATTCATTTGGAAGACTGGGCCTTTGCTAATTCATTCTGAATATCGTAACATGGAACTATTATCCATTAGTAGGATCACATTGAAAAAGTTAAATGTCATAGACCCCAGCCTTCTAGTGCCGTTAACTATAGATGGTATCAACGATGGTGGTTCATTATTTTAGTTATATTAACCATACCGTCAAACTACGGTTTCTCTATTCTGCTCGCGGCCTTTCTCATTTTTTCGCGAAATAGATTAAGAAAAAATGTGGCTAATTCCACTAACTCGAAGTAGATTTTAAAATTAAAAAATGACCTATCCACAATCAAATCTGTAGACGGGTCGCTTTTGCTTTCATTCAGATTTAGGATATATTTGCCACTTCATCCAGAATGTCTTATCATAGAACTATCCGAAAATAATAGGAGGTTTGGCATGAATACTTTATTTTTCATTATCTTTTTATTGTCTATTCCCACGCTTATTTATTTTGTAGTGCGTTGGATCATATCGTACTTTAACAAAAAGCATGATCACGCTAAGAAAATGCTAAAATTAATGGGTGCATCAGGAGGACTCATGCTTCTCGCTTTTATAGGATTCATAGGTTTGAGTGCAACGTTTTACATTGTTGCCTTTTTATCGACCATGGCGTTAATGTACTTCATCGTTAGATTTATTATTTCAAAGAAAAGGAAAAAAGACGTTCAACGTTTGAAGTATAGGAAATTTAGTTGGATAGCATTCGCTGTCATGTTTGTTTCGATTGGAATATCAGGTAATACCGCTGAGATAGAACAAGCCGATAAAGACGAACCTGAGATAGTCGAAACATCAGCTCCGGTAGTAAAGGCTGAACCAAAAGAAGTAGTTAAAGCTGAAGCTGCCGAAAAAGCTGCTGCCGACAAAACTGCTGCTGACAAAGCTGCTGCCGAAAAAGCTGCTGCTGACAAAACTGCTGCTGACAAAACTGCTGCTGACAAAGCTGCTGCTGACAAAGCTGCTGC